>JAQUVW010000004.1 GCA_028693235.1 Candidatus Gastranaerophilales bacterium | reverse complement strand
CAAAAGCACTCTGACAATATAGAGGAAATGTTTGAAAATCAATGATAGACAATATGATGAAAATTTCATTAACGCTTGTCGCCATCGATAAAATGTCGAGGGTAATCAAAGATGCTGTCAAAAAATCAGAAACAGAATTCCAAAAACTCCAAAATGAAATAAAAGAAACCTCTAGAATGTTTGATGAAATGGGCAAAAAGATTGCAACCGCAGGTGCAGGACTAACTGCTGCAGGTGTTGGAATCGCTCATCAATTAGGAATGACAGATGCAATTCAAGAAGCGTTTGAAATGGAGCACAGACTCAGAGAACTCGGGAATGTCGGAGAATTAAGCTCAAAACAAATTGCATCAATGGATAAAGAACTCGGTAAAATTTCAAAATACACAAACCAATACCGACCTGAAATTATTGAGGGATTGAATGTTTTAGTTGCATCCGGCGTTGATCCAACAAAAGCACTTGGTTATATGAATGTAATCGGTAAAACCGCAACAGCAGAGCAAGCTGCAATTGTTGATATTTCAAGAACCGCATTTTCTGTATCAGACAACTTGAAAGTGCCAATCGACAGTTTGAGTAAATCAATGGATATCCTTGCTCAATCAGGAAAAGAGGGACGATTTGAATTAAAGGATATGGCTGCAACTTTCCCTAGTTTAACGGCTGGTGCATCAATGCTTGGAATGAAAGGCGTTCCTGCGGTTGCATCACTTGGTGCAGCTCTTCAAATTGCAATGAAAGGTGCGGGCGATGCATCAGAAGCGGCGAACAATTTAGAAAACTTTATTCAAAAAGTAACATCTCCACTTGCTGTTAAAAATTTCAAAGACGCTTTTGGTATCAATTTAAAAAATGTTTTGGTAGATGCCACCAAACAAGGTAAAGACCCAATACTTGAAGTTTTGGAAGTAATGAATAAAGCAAGCAAGGGCGATATTTTCAAAATATCAGAAGTATTCCAGGACAAGCAGGTTTTGTCTTTTATTAAACCGATGCTTCAGAATTTGGATGAGTATAAAAGAATCAAAGCTACGGCCCTTGGGGCATCAGGCATTATAGACAGTGATTTTACCAATATGATGACAACTACAAATGAACAGTGGAAACAGCTTCGCATAAATATGAAAGAGCTTGTGTTTCCTAATCTTCACGCACCTTTGAAAGCCTTAAACGATTTGCTCACTAAAATAAATGCAAACCCTGCAATGCAAAAAGGACTATTCAATGCAGTTATAGGCACAATCGGAGCAGGTCTTGCACTTACTTTGCTTGGTACCGGCACAATGTTAACCGGAAAACTCATTGGTTTTTACAGCACTTTTTTAGAAAAAGCACGTGAACTGACTCCTGTTTTAATAAAAAACTCCGTGGCGCTTTTAGATTTTATTGGAATGAACTCCTCTTCTCACAGTTTAAACAATGCTTTTAATATTTTTAAAGCAGGAAATAAATTGGGCTTAGATTTACCTAAACACGTTCTTTTGGGTTTTGGCGCAGACATCAGAAGAATTGATAATGACTTAAGAAATTCGTTTATGACGCTGCCGTCAAATATTTTGAAATCAACAATAGCTTTGAAAGATTGGACAATTACTTCGGTAAAGGTAATTCCTGCAAATTTGCTAAACGGTTTAAAATCATTTAAAACAGGATTTTTATCAATCCCATCAATGATTAGAACTGCAATAGTATCATTCCGTGCCTTTTCTCTTACTCTTTTGACTTCTCCTTTAGGCTGGATTGCACTTGCGATTGCAGGAGTTGCTTTTGTTATTTATAAATACTGGAAGCCAATTACAGGATTTTTTAAAGGTGTATTTAAAGGTTTAAAAGAAGGTTTGGCACCTTTGATGCCAGTTTTTAACAAATTAGCACAGGCACTCGAACCAATTACAAAACCGTTAAAAGCAGTTTTTGACTGGCTTAAAAAGCTCTTTACTCCAGTTAATGATGTCGGTGGAGCAGCAGAGAAAATGGGTGTAAAATTCGGCAAAGCCATTGCAAATATTATTCTTAAACTTGCAAGCCTGGTTCAAAAAGCGTTTGAGTTTGGTGCAATAATCGGCGAGATGCTTACCTTTGGGCTTTTGAGTAAAACTGGCAAAACCCAAGCTGCAATAAATAAACACGCACAAATTATCAGGGATCACCTACCGCACTCTCCTGCAAAAACAGGTCCGTTAAAAGATTTGCACAAGGTCAAAATTTCAGAAACTATTGCCTCTGCAATAAAACCGTTGCCGATTGTTGCTGCGATGAATAAGGCATTGACCTTTAAATCAAACGCTTTAAAGCCCGATGTGCGTGGAGCGAATGGTGGCAGTAGTTCGACAGTTATTCATTATAACCCTGTTGTCACAATTTCAGGAGCAAGTAAGGGCGCAAAAGATGATTTCCTTGTGCTGCTCAAAAAACATAAAGAAGAAATTCTAACAATTGTAAGAAAAGAAAACGAAAGAAAAATGAGGTTGGCGTACTAATGTTTGCACAACTTGGCGATATTGAATTTGAATTAATAACATACTTTAACGGAATGGATGAAACCGTTTCGTATAATTACGCTGAACATGAGCGAATCGGTAACAAGCCTGTTTTGCAGTATATGGGAATGAATCTGCTAGAAGAAAATATCAAGCTGAATTTTCACAATTCTTTTTGTACTCCTGAAGAAGAAATTAAAAAACTGAAAGCAGTTGCAAATAAAGCCACACCGCTGAAATTCATCAAAGGGAATGGCGAATATATCGGAGTTTTTGTTGTGTCTGAAATTGTTTCTACAACGGAGCAGACAAGCAAAGAGGGTGATTTAATTTCTGTCCAAGTCGATTTGAGGCTCAGAGAATACACAGGTAAAATCCCTGAAGCGAAGAAACAAGGGGGATTGAAAAAGAAATGACGGAATTCTACTCCTACATTACAAAAGACAATGACCGTTGGGATTCGATCGCATATAAGTTCTATAAAGATGCCACAAAATACGAAGTTATTATTCAGGCAAATCCCTCAGTTCCTATTAAACCGACTCTTGAAGCCGGTATCAATCTAAAAATCCCCGTGCTTGATGAAGATGAGCAAATATCATTTGAATTACCTCCTTGGAGAAGTTAATGTTAAAACCTACTTTCAAAATCGAATACAACAAAAAAGACATCACTCGTGATGTTTCAAGTTATGTAGTAAGCATTGAATACGCTGACTTTGAACACGGACAAAGTGATGAAATTTCTATTACTTTTGAGGATTCAGAGAAACTTTGGCAAAATGCCTGGATTCCAAGCAAAGGTGATTCTCTCAGATTATTTATCGGTTATGAAGGCGAAAAGCTCCTAAATTGCGGAGTATTTGAGATTGATGAAATCGAGCTTGACACTCCGCCTGATACTCTTATTGTAAAAGCGATTGCGACAGGAATCAAAAAGCCCTTAAGACAAAATAATTCTATTGCATACGAAAATAAATCCTTAAAACAGATTGCCAATGAAATCGCAAAACGCCACAACCTCAAGCTCGTTGGCACTATTGAAGATGTAAAAGTTGAACGTATAACGCAAAATCAGGAGCGTGATTTATCATTCCTCAAAAAACTTGCAGAACAGTACGGATATATTTTCAAAATCACAGAGGGAAATCTTGTTTTTTATAAAACCGAAAAACTTGTTAATGCGAATGCTGCAAAAATCCTATATCGCAACGAATTATCAAGAGTGAATTTAACAGAAAAAACGAGTAAAAACTATAAATCAGTAACGGTCAGCTACCACAATCCCAAAACAGGCAAAAAGGTTAGCGCAACTGTAAAAAATCAAAGTTGTGTAAAAGGCGATGCTTTAAAATTAAATGTTCGCTGTGAAAACAAACAGCAGGCAATTTTAAAAGCAAAAGCAGCACTTGCTAAAGGTAAAGATACAATCGAAGGCTCTGTTGATATGTGTGGAAATCCTTATCTTGTGGCAGGTTTGAATGTTGAATTAAAGGACTTGGGCTACTTTTCAGGCAAATATCACATAAAAGAAGCTCGCCACAGAATTGACCGCAGTTCAGGATATGCAACAAGTTTGGAGGTGGCCTCGTGTTAAAATTCGGCGTTGTTACTAACATTAATCCACTCATGGCAAAGGCTAGAGTGCAGTTTGCAGATGATGATATCACTTCATTTTGGCTTCCTGTGCTTCAGCCAAAAACAAACAAAGATAAATTCTATTCTATGGTTGATGTCGGCGAACAGGTTGCTTGCCTCATGGATGATGATTCAGAAGATGGCGTTATTCTTGGTGCAATTTATACCGGAGTTGATTCCGTTCCGGGGATTTCGAAGGATCAACACATAATCAAGTTTGAAGATGGTAGTTTCATTGAATATAACAAAGAAACTCAAATGCTTACTATCGTTGCAAAAACGCTAAATATTGTTGCAGATATTTTAAACACAGGAAAAATTCAAAATACTGATGGCATAACTTCTGCAGCAGATATTACCGACAAAAAATCTTCAATGCAGGCAATGCGTGATATTTACAACCCACACTCGCATACAGGAAATATGGGCAGTCCTACTTCTGCCCCTGATGGAGCAATGTAATGACAACATTATCAGAAATTAAATATGTAGATTGGCAATATAAACTCAATGAAATCGGCTCTGTAGCCGAGGGAATTGAGGATATTAACCAATGCATTGCCATAATATTATCAACTCAAAAAGGCTCTGTTCCACATCGTCCGACTTTCGGTTCGGATATTTTAAAATACGTTGATTCCCCTGTAAATGTAGCAAAACCAAATATTACAAGAGAAGTTATAGATGCGATAAATCTTTGGGAAACAAGGGTTGATGTTGATTCTGTAAGTATCGCAATTAATGCAACGCAATTGAATATAAAAGTTCAATGGAGCTTAAAACAAGATTCTTCAACTTCTTCAACAGCGGAGGTGAGTCTATGACACAACTTCCTGAACCGAATTTTATCGAACGTGATGCTGATAAAATCACTCAAGAATGGATTGATTTGTACGAATCTAAATCAGGCAAAGTTTTGCAACCTGCACAGATTGAACGCTTGATGATTGACAGTTGTGCATACCGTGAAAATCTTTTGAGAATAAAAATACAGGAGATTGCAAAAGAAAACCTGCTTAGTTATGCCCCGATTGATATTTTAGAACACATCGGAGAACCTTTGGGAGTTAAAAAACTTCTAGCCGATTGTGCAACAACAACCTTGAGGTTTTCTGTTGATGAAGCTCTCGAATTTGATTTTACAATTCCGATTGGAACAGAAGTCGGCACAAAAGATGAACTCTTTGTTTTTGAAACAACCTCTGCGGTAGTTTTAAAGGCAGGTGAATTGCACATTGATGTTGAGGCAACTTGCCAAACATCAGGAATTGCAGCTAATAATTACACTCTAAAATCAATTAATAATTTAATTACACCGCTTTCATATATCAGCACTGTTGAAAATATTGCCGTCAGTTCAGGCGGTGCGGATGATGAAGATGTTGAAAGCTTAAGAGAGCGTATTCGCCAAGCCCCGGAAAGTTTTTCAAATGCCGGCAGTAAAGGTGCATACAGATTCCACACTTTATCAGCACATCAAAGTATAACAGATGTTTCGGTTTTATCTCCAAGCCCCGGGGTGGTTGAAGTTTATCCTCTTTCAAAAACGGGGAATCCGTCAGCTGAGATTTTGACTATCGTTCAAAATTATTTGAGCGATGATAAAATCCGTCCGCTTACGGATAACGTTATTGTTAAATCTCCTGAGAAAATCGAATTTGAGCTTAATGCAAATATATTTTTATTCGCTTATGCAGATGAAACAAGCGTTATAACAACTATTAAAGCAAAAATTACCGAATACAAAGCGGCACTGGCTGAAAAACTTGGAAAAGATGTAATCCGCACTCAAATTATTTCAATTTTAAACAGTGTTTATGGCGTGTTTAAAGTGGATTTAACAACCCCCGTTGATATTGAAATTCTCGATTATCAATGGGCCGACTTGATAAATTTTAATATCACAATTGGAGGGTTTGCCAATGAGTAATTTAACCCCGATTAACGATTTAAATTTAAAAATAATCGATTTAATTGCTGATGAAAGATTCTCAAATATAGATTTAACTTGCCTTTTAGTGACTATCATCGACAATGTACCATCAGATGCGTTGCCTCACTTGGCTGAACAATATCACGTTACAGGTAATGAAGGTTGGCTGCAAGCAAGGAATGATGATGAAAAACGAGATTTGATAAAACGTGCAATCGAAGTCCACAGGCATAAAGGGACAAAATACGCACTTACGAGAATATTCGATATGTTTGGAATCGAGGGAAAAATTCAGGAATGGTTTGAAACAGGCGGCGACCCTTTTACATTCTCTGTTGACTTAAATTTCGTTTCAAAAGGCTTGGACTATGACCTTATCGCAAAGTTGGAAGATTTAATAAATGAGTACAAAAATGTACGTTCGCATCTTTCAAGCGTAAGCATTTCTATGTCCTCAAAAGTCAAAGCCTGCAAAGGTAAATTTGCAGCAATCACAGGCGAAACAGTTGCCATAATGCCGAAACCATTTGATTTATTTTGGGATTCATACAGTTGGGATGAAAGAAATTGGGGCAAAAATTCTAAAACCAATCTCAATTTACCAACGATGTTTTTTGACACTTCCAAATTTGATGAATCTGTTTGGGCGTTCGGATAGGAGAAATTATGGAATTTTATACATTATTAACAAAAATCGGCGTAAATAAAATAATTGATGCACAGGTGAATTCTATTCCCCTTGTGTTAGGCACTTTCGCTGTAGGCGATGGCGGTGACGGATATTACGAGCCAAACGAAAACCAAACACAGCTTGTGAATGAAACTTACAGGAATAATATTTCAAGAATCTATGCTGATACAAATTATTCAAACAGATTGGTTATTGAATGTGCAATACCTTCAAATTCAGGCGGTTACTATATCAGAGAAGTCGGGATTTTTGATAATGACAGAAATCTCTTTGCGATTGCAAGCATTCCTGAAAGTTACAAACCTATTGAAGATGAAGGTTCGACCAGAGATTTTTACATAAAAATTATAGTTGAAATTGAAAACTTGGAAAATACAAATCTTGTAATTGATTCAAGCGTTGCGGTTGTTTCTCTTGATTATCTTGAAAATAGCCACAACAAAGATGTTAACGCTCATCACAGATTAATCGATGCCGATAAAGTTGACGGTTATCATGCAGGAAATGAAAAAGAGCAAGTCGCAGTTTCCAACAAAACAAAATGTGAGGATTTGAACGCTGACTTGGTTGATGGACATCACGCCGGCAATGAATCTAATAATGTTCTTGTACTTGATGAAAAAGGGATTGTGCCAGAGGAAAATTTAAAACCTTATGCAAGCAAGGGCCATACGCATAATATATCCGACATTGTAACGAGCGAGGCTATTCACGGATTCCACAATATGCATATCGAATCAGGTCTGAATGAAGGTACTACAAGTTATGTTTACCCTCCTGACGGCTATAAAATGACGGATTTGTTAGCTTTTATCCCCTCAATCAGAACCATATATTTTTCAGGAGATGTTGATGGGAACGATTCCTTGTATTGCTACTGGGGAACAGATGCAACAAAAATTACAATCACCTGCTACAACTCAGAACAGCGATATACACCTACTGTTAATTGGCTTGCTATTTGGCGAAAAAACAGACCAGAAGAAAATGCATAAGGAGATAATATGACTTTAATAAACAAATTAACAGAATTTAAAGCAGGCGAAAAAGCAAAAGCGGCTGAAGTTAATGAAAACTTTGAAACGCTAAGGCTTTCCAATAACGATCAGGAAAACAAAATTACAAACCTCCAATCTGAAATCCAAACAAAAATGGATGCAGGCGGTGGAACTTTGGGTGGCGCTTTAAAACTGAACAGTTTTAGTGAAATATCAAGTGTTAACGGCATTCTGACACTAACAAGTGAAACAAATTATTTTAAAGTTTTAGGCGCTGAAACGATAACACAAATTGCCGGTTGGACATCAGGAATTGCTATTGTTGAATTTTTGGAGTCCAGGACCATCAGAAATTCTGAAACTTTAGCCTTGCAAAATAATGCAGACCGCTTGGTTTTAAAAGGCGATGTTTCTTTATATGTTTTTGAAGAAAACAAGGTTAAAGAAATCGGATACTTTGGGGCTAAAGAAGTCAGAACCAATTCCTTTAAACCTCAAACGATTTTAAACTGTCCAAAAAATTCATCAGGTCGAGCAGATTTTTTGAGAAAAATTGAACTATCAACAAATATTGTTCCTGCTATGACAAGTGCTGTTCATGAACAGTGCGTTATTACAGCTTCTTCTTATTATGATGCAAGCTACCTGCCTTGGAAATGCTACAGGGGCTATAACTCTGATGTTTACGGTTGGATTACAACAAATGGAATCGCCACCGGTTGGACAAAAATTGAGTTTAAAACCTCTACTCCCAAAATCATTGCTTTTTCTATTTCCGCAAGAAATTCCGCTGATGCTAATTTATACTCTCCATACAATTTTATACTTGAAGGCAGTAATGATGATGTAAATTGGCAACTACTTGGGGATTACACAGGCATTGGTGCTTGGGGACAAGGTGAAAAAAGGATTTTTGCTTTAAATTATTCTGCTAATTTTAAATTTTACAGGCTTTCTGTTACAGCAATTTCAGGTGCAGGAAGCTATCTTTCAATCGGTGCATTAGAATATTACACCGCAACAAACGAATATATGCCTATGGTTGCCAAACTTGATTTGAGTGCGGATAATCCACTTCTACTGAATAACGCAAAGGGAATGTCCGCAAGCGGAAAAGTTAATGAATTAGTAGCGATAACCGAAAGTTATATGCTTGAGAATCTGCTTAATAATTCAATGATGTATTTGGCAATGCAAAAGCAGGAAAATAATAAATTTCAGCCTGTTATCACAACGGCCCGTCCTGTTTATACAAACAAATTACAAAAACATTCAGATGTTAATTCAGTTCCGACAATGACATCTGATATTACTACCGCAGAATTTCGAAAAGGGTATATTTCAACGGCAAGTTCTACTTACAATGCAAGCTATATTCCTGCTTGTGCTTTTAATCACAACCTTGCTACAAAATGGATGGCATCAGTTGTTGGTGGAAACCAATGGCTACAAATTGAGTTCCCGAACTCGAGAATAGCGGCAAGATTTGGAATAACCGCAAGTGCTGATACTCCGACAGGATGCATTTATAACGGTTACATAAAAGGTTTTGACGGTGAAAAATGGATTGTCATTGCTGAAATTCCTGCTCAAGTTGCCTGGGGTGCAAATGAAGTCAGATATTTTGATGCAACAAATTTCACACCTTGTTCAAAATACAAACTTGAAATCGTAAATATTATGAATGGAGCAACTTACGCTCAAATTGCACAGCTTGAGGTCTTTGAACTTGCTTACTGCTATGTAATTCCTGAAAATACATTCTATAAATACAACCCTGCGACAGGCAAATACGAGGCAAAAGAAGTTAATTTTATCGGCAGAATTAAAACTCAGCATAATTTTGTTTCAGATGTAAACAGCTATGCCCAGGAGGGAGTCTATATCAGTGATGAAACAAATATTTGGGCTTCATCAACTTTTGCCTTCTCCCATAACCTTGGCTTTGATTACAAAAATATGCGAATTTCTACTTGGATAAAAGATAAAACAAACGGTTTTATTATGCCTTGGGAAATCGATTCCATTCTTGATTACAGCCATGAATGGAATAATAACGGATTCTACTACGATGACTGTTTGTTCTATGTCAGAACAGGCACAGGGCTTATGCAATACAAGGATTATGGCGGAACGAACAGGTCAATAACTTCAAATTGTTCGTTAGTCATCCAACTTGAAAGGAATTTTTAATATGAAAACAGTAATTAGAAACGGAGAATATTTATTTGTTGAAAATTTAATGTTCAACGATATCGAGGTGCCAGAGCGACCGATTCCAACTGCTACTTTTCAAAATGGAGAGTGGGTTGTCAATTTGGATTCGCTTTTTTCAGAAGCGGATTCAGAAGAAGCCACAAAATTTTTAACTAATTCTGATTGGAAAGTTATCAGACACAGGGATCAATTAGCACTCGGGGTTGAAACATCTTTGACATCAGATGAATATTTAGCACTACTGAAAGAGCGACAAGAAGCTAGAAAGAAGGTGATTTAACAATGTCATTGAATAAAATATGTATGCATTGGACAGCAGGTTCAAGCAATCCGTGCCAAACAGATATTGATGCCTACCACTTTATATTTGATTCCGCAGGAAAGGAAATTAAAGGAAAATTCGCACCAGAAGACAACATTAATTGTAAGGATGGGAAATATGCAAAACACTGTGGCGGCGGAAACACAGGATGCATAGGTTTATCCTGCTGCGGTATGGCAGGATTTGACTTAAAAAACAAGCAAACAAAATACCCGATAACTCAAGAGCAGGTTGAAGCAATGTGTGCAAAAGCGGCGAAACTTTGCATAAAATACGGATTTCAAGTTACCGAGGAAACAGTTTTTACTCACTATGAATTTGACCAAAAACGCCCTGTAAACGAAAGAGAGGGTAAGTCAGATATTGCATATTTGCCGTATCTTCCAAATATTACAAAAGAAAAAGCCGGAGACTACTTAAGAAATAAAATCAGTTGGTATATTACACAAATCAAGAAAGGAAAAGCACTATGAACTTTTTAGCATTACTCACAAACTGGAAAAAATTAAACGTAATTTGGTTGTTAATCGAGCCGTTTATTATGAATCTTATTCAAAAAAATGTGCCGAATTGCATAACTAAGTTGTATGAAAACCTTGCAAAATACACTCAACCGGCGATTGATAGTTTGTTTAAATTGAAAGACAAAATCAATGCAACACCGAATGATGTTGATAATTATTGCTTTGAGCAAGGTGTAAACGCCCTTGAATCGTTTGCAAATCATTTATCAGGCATTGTTGCTGATTTAAGAAAATAGGAAATATTTACTTATGAACTGGCGTGACAACATAAAAATAATGAATATAGAAAAAGGATTTTTTTCCTCTTCTAATTCATATGGAATCCCTGATGTAAAAAAGGATGAGTTCGAAGTAACGGAGCTCATCCCCTACAGGGTGGACTCAAACAGAAACGGAACGGCTCATTTCTTTTTAGATGATTATCGTTTTGAGAGATGTTGGAAAAGCCCTGATTCGCAAATTGAAGAATTGCAAAAATATCAGGGAGTTTTGTCGCCGGATTTTTCTTTGTACACAAATTATCCTGAAGCGATGCAAATATGGCAAGTCTATCGTAACCGTTGGTGTGCAGCATATTGGCAAAGTTTAGGAATTAAAGTTATTCCGACAATCAGTTGGTCTGACAAAGGAAGCTATGAATTTGCGTTTTTGGGTGTAGAAAAATCTTCAATTGTGGCTGTTTCAACAGTTGGCGTTTTAAATGATGAAAATGCCAAAGCTCTTTTTGTGCAAGGTTTTGAAAAAATGATAAAAAGACTTGAACCAAGTCAGATTTTGATTTATGGCAATACACTACAAGAACTTGAAAATTATGAAAATATTAGATGGTTCGAACCTTATACAAATAAATTTAATAAAAAGAAAGCGAGGTAGCTATGGGAGGTCGAGGCTCAAGTGGTTCAAAAGGCGGTGGTGGCGGCGGAAGCTCTTTTATAAAAGAACATTCTGATACTCACTATCAAAATATGACAAATAAAGAGTTATGGGGCGCATATCATGAAAATAAAATAGCTCATAACTTGGCACGGGTCGATTTTTCGACATTCAAAGACAAAGCCGTTCAAGTGCAGGAAAAATTTTATTCGACAAGCAAGGATTCACCAAATTATCAAAAAGAGAAAAAACTTTTTGAAGCAGCGAAGAAAAAATATGATAGAAAATTTGAGTCGATGCAGAACGCTGAAGAAAATACTAATAAATCTTTTGTTGAACTTAAGAACAGAGGATTTAAAATCCCAAGAGACTAATTTATTGTGTCTAAATGATTCAGAATAGTCTAAAACACTTTAATTGAAAGCTATTGCGAGGGATGAATGTGTCGTTACCCAATTAAAGGAGAAATATAATGACAGAAAAAATCATCCCTCAAGATGCCTTCAAAAGCAAAAAGAATTTTGAAGAATTTATGGCAAATCACAACGCCTCTGAAATTATATCAGTGCTTGCTGATTATCCAAAAGCAAATGGCAAAACAATCGTTACGATTGCAGATTTAACACAAAATCCTGAAACGATTATCAATGCCCTGAGTGAAATTAAAAACCTACCGCAATCGCCTTTTATAGTTTGGATTGTTGCAAATGAAAGAGAAAACTTAATCACAGCAGCAGCAACTTTAAATAAATTTTCAAATAAAGACTTTGGAGTTTTTATTTTTAAAGCCTCTTTAAACAACGATAAAATAGAGTTTAAATGCCTTTTAAAACCTGAAACAAAAGCCCAAGGACAAAGCAGGGCGAAGCAGATTCAAATTGAATATTGGAAACGATATTTTGAAATATGCGATGAAGTGAATCCCGATGTTCAAATAAATCCGAGATATCAGCATTGGCAGTATCTGCCGATGGGCAAAGCAGGTGTTGCATTGATGTTAACAATTAGCACCCAAATAAAATACATCGGGGTGGATTTACTTATAAATTACAAAAAGAGTATTTTTGAAGAGCTACAAACCCATCAGGCTGAGATAGAAGAAGAACTTGGAATTTTGGATTGGATAAATGAACCTGATAACAAATCCTCAAAAATTAGAAAAACACTGGGCTTTGATATAACTGACTCCGCACAAGTTGATGAAGCAATAAAAGCACATATTGATTTAGCTCAAAATTTCAAAACTGTTTTTAGCAAATATTTATAGAAAAAACGAATGTGTCTGAATGATTCAGAATAGTCTGAATAGCTTGATATTCAGTCCCTGACAAGTGATTAATGTCATTGTAGATAAACAAAACAAAGGAGCTAAAATTATGACAACTAAAGATTACACAATGTACGGAACTAAAATTTACAACCATAAAAAACAAGAAATTGGGTTATTAATATCAACCTGGGTCAATGTTTACTCTGACGGCAAAGTAGACTTCGCTACCTGCGTTGATCCCCAAGGTAAAAAATACAACACTGAGATGGATAACATAACCCCGGTTGAATCATAAAAAAGAGGTTAGTGGCACAATTTGCCACTAACCTAAACCGTTACAAATAGGCAGTTTAAGGAGAATCGAAATGTCAAAAATTAAAGAAACAACAATTGAAAAAATAACTTATAAAGGATCACAATCCATTAGTTTTAGAGAAATTTATAAGTTGGACGAAAAGCGAATAAAACTAGAAATTAAATCAGATTCCTACGATCAACAATGTTACGCGAGAGCATATATTTTAAAAGATGAAAAATGGGAGCTGATCTATTCAATACCATATTCAGAAATAAATACTCCAAAAGGACTCTGCTATCACGTAACTTATCGTAGTAACGCAGGAGCAGCTGAAAAAGAATTCAAAACGGATATAGATAGACTCAAAAAATATGTTAAAGAAATTTTGTTTTAAAAACTTTTATGTTACCGCTCGGGAATATTTATTAAATTTAATGGCTATTTCATTCTTTTATTACCGTACGGGAATAAGGTTTAGTAGTTCGTTTTTATTGATTCGTGGGCGAGTTTTAAAATAATATTATTAAATTTATGAGTTAATTTCAGTTTGGAGTTTGTTCAAGAAGGTTAAAATATCATCCCAACTTGGATAATCCCCAAAAATCATTCCTTGCATTTTTTTATAATCATCTTTTAAGAAATCAATATTTTCATCTGTCGGCATCAATTCTATTGAGCCTAACACTGCTAAGTCGTAACGTGCCCATCCGCAAGGATAAAAAGTTTTTTTAAATTCAACGACCTGCTTTAGCAAATCCGTTCTTTGCAATGCCGATTCAAGAAAATCAGAATATCCAATTTTATATAAATCATAGTAGTGGCGAGAATATCTTTCGGGTTGTGCCTTATCCGAAGTTCTAAAATGTTCCCTGTGTAAAATTGTAACTTTTTCCCAAAAAGTACGCTCAAGAATGATTGTTGGAACTTTTATTTCCTCTATTGTTATATTCCCAATTCCATCAATATAAGGTTTTATCGGATATGTTTTATTTGGAGTCCAAGCAGCAAGAGGTCCAATTTCTAATTTAATATGTGGCAATAAATATTTATCCTCGATCCCTTTTGGATAATTTATCTGTAAAGTATTCCCATCAAATTCGTCTATTGTTACTATACAAATGTCACCAACAGTATTTTCAACTTTTTCTTTTAATGTTGTCGCAATATAAACTTGAGCCTCTTCATTTATTTCTTTGTTTCTTTTGTCTTGTTGTGTTTTAGATCCTAATCTGATTTCTTTACCGTTTAAAACAGTATCCCAGTCTAAAATTAAATCTATATCCTCGGAGAACCTCTCGATTACACCAAACACTTTAGAAAGCGATGTCCCACCTTTAAAGCAGAGTATTTTTTGCAACTCTAAATCTGAAAACAGTCTATTAAGAGTCCAACAAACCCAAAAATCTTTTTCTATCATTGATGCGGGAATTTTGTTTACACTTGCCGCTTCTATAAAAACAGCTTTTCTTTCAGTTTCCGCTGAAGCGGCAATTTTTTCTAACATTAATTATTATCCTCGGCGGCTATTTCTGAAATAATATTGTAAACCCAAAGAGGAGATTTTGAACCATCTTCTTTTATCTTTTGCCATTCTTCTTTACTGAATTTATTCTTTAACTTGTTTTTAAATTCTGGTGTAATTTTATTTTCCCCAATGGCTTTTATTGCCTGAACAACAAGTGCAGCTGTTTTGTTTTGCAAAGATGCCTCTTTAAATGTCGTACGTTTGAATTCAAGAATTTGTCCGCATATATCATATTTTTTACTTGGCCCATCTGATAAATAGATATAATTCCCCATAACCTGAGTTGAAAGATTTAAGTAGTTAAGAGCAGTATCGCCTGTAGGTTGAATCCTCCAACTGAACTTCCTTGCCAATGCATTAGCAACCTGTTCAATGTCAGGAGCTACATTTTTTTTAAGAATTTCACTATACAAAGGATAATCATAAAGTCCTCGTAATATTCGGCGAATTCTATTTTCACTTGTCAAATCCTCAAGTGAATTATCTATTTCCCAACGCTTGAAATCTTTAATAAAATCATTCGGGGTGAATGCCCAACCCCTACCTCGACCATATATTCGGGAAACTATCTGATTTTTCGCTGTTTTTTTCATATTTAAAACCCTAACTTTTACATAAAAATAGCATACTTTTTCTGTAAAATCAAGTCATTATTTCATAATGTTTAATAAACAATAAATCTAATAAAAATTCTCATAACAAAAAACAAGCCAGCACTGTTAAAATGAAGCTTGTTTACTTCACTTCATTTTAACAGTGCTAAGTTAACATAGTCAATAACTATTGCAAAAAATTTACTAAAATGCTTTTAGAGCCTTGTTAATAAAAATCAAAATTACCTACAAGCTTTGTTAAAGTTCTCAAACATTTTAAGTAATTTCTGACGCTCATCACTTCCGTCAGTTCTGAACCTTAGCAATGGCAAGTCGTATTTTTTGAGAATTGAATTTTTCAAGGCATCACGCTCTGCTTGTCGAGAGCCCTCTGCGTGGAATTTTACCCCATCCACTTCTATCATAAGTCGTGGTGATTTATCAATTGAATCAAAGATAAGAAAATCCACATGTGTTAAAGCATTCATTGCATATTTTTCTTCTGCCGGCGTCATTAAACTTGTATCACGAACTATCATTTGCAATGGAACGTGAACAGCAACATCAAAACGATTTCCGCCTTTTTCTTTTAAAACATTCATTATTAATGAGTACATTAAGTTTTCACTGTCATATTTTGAGACTCGTTTATTTTTTGCAAGGAATTTTCTTCTGCGTTTAGCATAACACTTATACAGATAATCAAAAACGGAGTAAACTTTACTATCTATAATTGCAAAATTATTGTATTCTATATAGCGAACAAGATCGCCGACATTTGTATCTTTCAGCGAGTCGTCATCATTTACAACTACAATCAATTGTTCAACAGCTCTTGATATCGCAACATTTAATCGATTTGCATTATCTGTAAATTCAGAAATCTCATTATCAACTGTTGATAGAATAACAACTTTATTTTCTTGTCCTTGGAATTTGTCTACCGTATCTGCCTTAACATTCATGCCCTCAAAAGCCTTTTGTAAAGCATTCGTTTGGTTCCGGTATGGCGTTACTATTCCGAGAGAACCATCTTCCGTATTTAATTTTTGTTGAGGAATAATTTCACTTTTAATAACATCAATTTGTCGCTGATTAATTCTGTTTCGTGCGTGATTGCCTTCTCTTGTTTTATACAAGACGAGTGGTGAACGCTTAGACTTAGCCTCTGTCAACACAATAAGTTGATCATCATAGAATTTTTTATTACAGAATTCTATAATTTTAGGATGGCATCGGTAGTGTTCTTTTAAAAGAGTATTTGGTGCATCAGGAAACATTGTAGTCACAGCTGAGAGCAAACTGTGTTTTTTATACCGATACACTTCCGGCAATTTATATTTTTCAAAAATCGCATCTGTAGCATCTGCTGATTTTGAATCTACTACATTAGGAAGCTGTTTCAAATCTCCGACAATAACTGCTTTTTTCGCACAAGACAATGCGAGTGCGCCAGTGCATAAATCAACTTGAGAAGATTCATCGACAATAACATAATCGTACATAACATTATTTGATAAGCAAGAACGAAGCGAATATGTTGTACTTAAAATCACAGGATAATCATCAATAAAAGATTTAGATTCTTTTTTAAGGTCGTTCAGTTCATATATTTTTCGATTTTTAGTTGAATATTTTTTCTCTAATACTGCACGAAAAATTTGGGCAGAAAGATCCGAATATTCATTCATTTTTGCATCGAAGTCGAATGATTCAAGTTCTGTGGTTAAGTTTGCAATCTGCTTTGTGACTTCTGCTATTTTTAACTCATAAAATCGTTGTTGTAGCACGGCAATAAGAAAATTTTTCGAATACTGTTTAAGTAGTTTTCTAACCAATGGTTTACGTCTATCCCAAAATTTTAGAAATTCCAAAACACGTTTAATTAATCCTACGTTTTGTTTTGATTCTTGAAAATCTTCACATAACAACCACATTTCTAAAGCTATTTGAGATGAGCGAATTTTTTGAATATCTTGTGGTTCTAGTTGAGGCCCAAAACTATCATAATATTGGGTGAAATATTTTTGCTCCAATTCTAGAGAAGACAACTCTTGTTTTAAAGCAGAGAGTTCATTCTGCTGAATAAGCTTTTTCTGCAATGTGCTATAACGTGACTTTAGCATCTGCTGTAAAGCAATAATTTCTTTTTGCTCAATCTTCCAAGCAGCGATATTTGGTAGTGATTTTTGTGAATTGATAAAGTCTTTTTTATTGACAGTGTTTCCTAAATAAGCGGCGATAAAATCAACATCATATTTCTTGAGTTTATCAAGGACGTTTTTTGTTGCTGAATTATTGCTTGAAACAACTGCAACACTCTCACCTCTCATAACAGCATTAGCAATAATATTTAAAATTGTTTGAGTTTTCCCTGTTCCTGGCGGACCTTCAATTATACTAAGTTTGTTAGTTAATGCATTTTCGACTGCTCTTTTTTGACTTGCGTTAAATCCAAAAGGATATATTTCATCTGTTAGAGCAATAGGATTACGGATATAAGATTCAGTAATTTTACCGCCGAGAAAAGCCCCAAGCATACTATCTGGCATTACAAAGTCAATTTTAGAATAGTTGTAAGATAAAATATTTACAACTTTTCCTCCATAAATTTCGGCCTTAAGCCCTATTGCTTCAGCAATTTCTTTTAGATAATCAAAGCAATTGCGCGATTTGTTTGCATTTAATGCTGATTCAACTATTCGAACATTTCTAGCATTATAAGTAAATTTTTTATCGTTAGTAAATGTAACTTCGCATTTGCTTCCAAAATGCTTAAAATCTTTGACTCTCCAAGTCTCATTTTTACCTTTAAGGTATATTTGAAATTGTTTGTGTTTATTATTCATCCACTACACCCTTAATTACTTAGGAAAATTGAGACATTATATGACAATATTACAATAAACTTAGCCAAATAAGTAATTAAATATAAATAGTTTTTATAAAACTCCATCTAAAATATTCAAGTTTTTAACCTGATTTTTCTCTAGCAAAAATTTATATCTTTCAGCTGTCACCTGTGGCGAGCTATGACCGAGTTGTTCTTGAATATAAATCAGTGGCAAGTTTTGCTTGATTAACAGCGATGCATAAATATCTCTCAAGTCGATAAATCGAATCGGCGGAACGGCGGACTTTTTAACAGTTGGAATAAACCTGCGTTTAATCATATTATCAGGATCCTGTGCTTCGCCTTCAGAATTAGGGAATACAAAATCTTTTTCACCCTTAACGCAATCGTTTTGCCATTCTTTCAAAACAACAATTAAATCCTCAGAGATATCAATATTTCTGATTGAATTTCTAGTCCTATGCTTTACCAATGCACCCTTATAAAGACTTTTCCTTGCTTGTATCTGTTTATTTTCCCACAGAATATCCTGCCACGTTAAACCCAATATTTCTCCACGAGACATACCAGTTGAAACTGCTGTCAAAAGTAAGGGATAAAAATCGGGATAATATTTTTTTGCAGTCTGAAGCAATTTTTTAACTTCATCAATTTCTAGAATTCGCATATCCTGATAATAATTTCTCTCATAATTAAATTTAACTGAATCGGGAAGTTTATCACCTGCTGAATAAGTGTTCACAATGATTATCAATATATCAATATATTTATTCACGGTTGAGGTGCTTAAGCCGTCATTTAACATAGTGTGCTTAAATTCATTGACCTTCTCCTCTGTTATTTCGGTTAAAGGAGTTTCGTGAAAATATGGCGTGAGCTGATTTTCGACATAGCCTTTATATGAAAACAAAGTAGATGGCTTAAGGTTTTTACAATAATCTGACTTCAAAAAATGCTTGCCCGCCTCTTTAAAAGTTTTTATTATCGGGGATTTTACTCCTGTTTCCTTAGAGTTTATAGGGTCTTGAGTTTTTATAAAATCAGGGATTTTAATAGACATATTTCTGAAATATTCAATTTCTGATTTCTTGAATTCTTTATTTATTCGCCGTAAAAAAGTTTTCAAAGATGGGAAAGATGATCCCATATCAATAACTTCTTCTGGAAACATATTTTTAAGCAGGCTCATACATTTAAATGCAGATATTTTTTTCGGCGATAAATATAGTTCTCTAAATTTATAATAAATATCATCAGGAATCACTGATTTGGTTGAGTTAATACCATAATTTGGCAATAGACTGCTAATACCATCTCTTAAATAGTCGTTTCTTTTTTGATAATAACTAACCCTAGATGTTTTGTAGTCTGGATAGTTAATATTCCAAATCTCAATAAAATGACTTAATTCTCGTCCTGTTCGACCATTTGCAGCTTTAAACAGCAGCAAATACTTTAAAGCCTTATTTTGAGCGTATGGTTTTGCAGCCTTGAAAATTTCATATTCCCGTTTTTGAACTTTGGGATCAATGATATCTTCAATTTTTTCGGGTCTAAATGTGCGAGCCCCAATCTTCAGCAATCGTGACTCCTTTTTGATATTTTGCTCAGGTCTTGGCAATGAAATAAATACAAAGTCATCCTCGCCTAACTGCTTTATGTTTTTATTCTCAACAGCTTCATTTATAAACGCTTTAACAGATTCTTCCGATTCTTCGCTGATTATTAGTAATTCATCAAACGAAAATTTATTTAGATTTTTTGCAAGTTTCAATAGTTTCAATTGGATCGTCATTGATAAACTCCTTTAATGTTACTTCGTCAATTCCTTTTAAGCCATTCGCTTTTGCAATATTTTCAGCCTTGTTAATCAGCTTAACTATCTGTCGGAATCGGTTTGTTTGGTTGTAAATATAGTTTATTGCACAGTCGGTAGTTTCAACTTCACAAAGTTGGTCGACTATTCCTTTAATATCATTTTGAGTAAAAGGTTCAAATTTTAATTTTTCAGAAATTCTGTCATACAGGTGTCGATATCGCATAAGTTTTTTATCAGCCTGTCCCATTCCAACAAGAACTATTGGAACATTGGTCTTGTCGTGAATATCTCTTAGCGTTTCAATTGCGTGAGAATCGGCGGCGAGGTAATCTATCTCATCAACAATAATCACTCGAGGTTCGGTTTTTAATTGCCTTATGCATTGTTTGAATAGTTCTGAACTTCTGTAATACGGCACCTCGCCAAGTTCTTCTACAACTTCTTCAAGAAGCCATCTCCCTGACATCAGGTTGGTGCTTCTAATAAATGCAGCATCATTTTGTGCTGCCCACCAAACTACCGCCTGAGTTTTCCCCAACCCTGGTTCTCCATAAACTAAAGCCATTCCAGGAACTCCATCTGCTCTGTTTTTAAGATTGTTCATCATAGTGATGAAGTTTTTCACGTTCTTAGTTTTAACAAAAACTTTTTTCATATTACCTCCTTATATTTCATATATTTCTTTGTACTCTTCTGATTTTATGTAGCTTGCAAGCCAAGTTCTGTCGTCCTGCGAGATGCAACCGTGTTTCATATGCCAGTCGTATCTTTCAAAATTCGTTTTAAATATTGGACGAGCGACAATTGATGTTTTTACTTTTGGAATTAATTTTGCTTCTTTTGGAAGAGGCTTTGGCTGACTTGGTTTATCTTTGACAAGTAATTTATTAACCAATTCTTTTTCAATCAAATCAATTTCGTCCAGGTTAAAATGTTCTTTAACGGCTTTTATAGTTTTCCTTCTTAGCTTTTGTTGCCGTTCTACCTTGTGCTTGTAGTCTTCAATATCTTTAATATCTCCCATATGGTAAGCGAGCGGATGGGTTTCTGTTACTCTGTTTGCTCTGCATATAAATTCGCCTTTTATCGAGTAGACTTTGATGGAGCTTAAATCAAAGAGGCTGTATTTTATAATTGATTGCCCTTTTATTCCGTAAAGTGCCTCATCAAAATAGTCAGCTTTTAAGAACCTGATGCCGTTTCTGCCGATGTGCTTTACTTCTTGAGCCAACATTAAGTCATCAAGGTCTCTTTCATTAATGTCTTGTTTCTCGACTTCGTTTATAACTTCTTGGATTGTTTTACCCTCAACATTGGTGCAGGGTTGAGCGTGTTTATACTTCAACCATTCATTTATTAACGCCATTGCCTGCTCAATAGTCGGAATAAAGTGGTTCTTTTCGTGCAGTGCCCTGTGTAATTTTTCATTCCTTTTCATATAAGCGGGTTTATTCTCGATGCTTGTGCCGATGTAACTTGGCATAAGTTTTTCAAAGCCTTCTTGAAAATCAAGGAAGAATCTTTCTATTACCTTTGCCCTTGCGTTATATGGAACAGCGTAAATAGGTTTTATTCCTAATTTTTGATAAATGCCTGTAAAACCTAATTCTTCAAACTTTTTGTCGCCGTTAAAAAACTTGCTTTTGAAAGCTCTGCCATTATCCTGATAAACAAAATCAGGAACGTGGTCTAGGTTCAATATTGCGTTTCGAAGAGCTGATGCAATATTTTGCGTACATTCTTCAAGCATAATGTCATAACCTACAAGCCCTCCTGATTTCCAGTCTAAAAAGCCGAGCAATGTAGCTCGGCAAGGTTTTCCTGTAAATGGATTGATTACTTGAAAATTCAGGGTGTGACCATCTGCGATTAGCACCTGCCCTGTTTTTAAAAGACTTGCGTTTCGCACAATGTAAGGTTCAACTTTATCTTTGAGTGCTTTTTGACCTTCTCTAGCAAGTATCCATTTGTCGTAATTTGCATCTCTAAACCATTCTGCATATCTTCTGAAAGTTACATCCTTGGGAAGAATTTCATAACCACGCTCTGATAATATATGTTTTGTCAGGCTTATAGATTTTCCTATGGAAAATGAATTTGGAGATAAAAGTATTTTTAAAAATATCTTGACCTGTTCTTCATTCAGGGATGTATTGTATTCCTTGCTTGTAGAATATTTGTACTGGCCGACTAATGCCGTCCAATCATCATTAAATTTAATAAGTGACCGCCATCTATATAATGACCCGAATGATATTCGTCCCAGGGTTTTAAAAATATGTTCGTGTAAAATTCCTGTATTATATAGTTCAACAAATTTTTTATCAGAACAGGCGTTTTCGATTTTATTCTTTTTAAAGCTTCTTCTGAATTCCAACCAGCACATCACTATATCGTATTTTGCAAGTGCTCTTTGTTTTTGGGTTTCTGATATCAGTTTTTCCTGTTTAATATTAAAATTTTGTAATTCGATTATTTCTCCGTTTACGGATGTTAAATCGTCATAATATTCTTTTATATATTTAATCTGATATTCTTCTTCTAAGGAGCTGAGTTTAATTTTATATGTTTTTCCGCCTCGGACTTTTTCTACCTTATATTCGTATCGATCCTGATTCAGAGAGAGCCGAACTCCTCTTTTGCTTATGCTCTTTAATTTTGCTACCGTCTCAACATCGAGCCAGGTGCTTTCTGTATTAATATTATTAATGTTTGCCATATCTTGATTCCTTTGTTGTGAATGATAAATCGTTCATTCTCAAATTGGAACCGATTTGGGGGAAATGTGTTCGTTCCTGTTCAAATATTTTTAAATATGTCGTGTTTCAATTACCTGATTTTTGAAATTTCGATTACCTGAGCACTATTATTTTTTATTCTTTGATTAATTTTGGAAAAATCGCTAAAAATTCGCATAAATACTTCCTGCTTAAGGGTTTAAAGCTAATATTATATAAATAACAGACAGAATGAGAATTCTCACTTCAGGTAATCGAAGCAGAGGGAAGAGATTTCCACGTTTAAAAGCAGAAAAGGGCATTTTAAAAGCATTTCTACACACTTCCTACTTTGAAGGAATTAAAGCTTTCAGGTAATTGTAGGTAATTCAAAATGTCCATGCCTGAAAGCTAGATATATTTGAACGTTCAGGCAAAATTGGCATCCGCAATCAGGACTTTTAGGGGGCGAAAAGCGGACAAAACGGACATCAATTCCTTATTGGTTCGTCAAATGAGGGAAGTGCCTCAAACGCCCACACGGTTTATATAACCGCCTAATATTTTCAATTACTTAGTTTTGCATTCTGTCCGGTTAATTATACTTTCGGAGATTTTTGTTGATTTTTCAACTACAAATTTCTATGCGATTGCCTGATAGCCTATTTCCTATATATAGAGTCCTTTAATTTTTAAGCGATGAGTTATTTTTTTAAAGGAATTGTTGTGTCAATGTATTTTGCTCGTTCGCATATTCTATCAGCAAAATTAAAAATATCATCAACACTTGATATTGGTTCTTTTTGTTCTTTATTATCATCGACAAATGAAATGTATTTTTGGCTTCTGTTAAAGTATAATCTGCAAATTGTTTTTCTAATATTATCATCTAAAAGAACATTAAAATAGCTTGCATTATCTCTATAAGTTACCCTTTTTATATTAATCGTTCCCTTTAAGATGCTTTTAACAATAGCGTATCCTTCAAGCTCATCAATTGTTGTAATTACTTCATTTTTTTTATCTTCTTTATCGTTTTGTTTTACAGTATTTAGTGAAATACTGCCATCTAGCACATTTTTCATTATCTTTGAGATAAATGAATTGAATGCTTCGATTGTGGTTTTTGTATGTTTTTCTATTATTTGTGGGGTAATTCTGCCCTGGCAGATTCCAGAACGATTGATTAAATATTTAACAAATTCTTGGTTTGGATTATTATATTCTTCAAATAAAACGTCTACAAATTGTGTTATATATTTTAAGTCACTTGCATTAGCATATGCTTTTTCTATATCAAAACTTCCCTTACTAAATGCTTGCAATTGAGATATTTGTTTTTCTTTAAAATTTAGCAAATTAAATGTAAAAAACGGTTCATTATCAAGTTTTCCATTTTCTTCAATATCTGAAAAGAATTTGTAAATTATTCCATTAGTCAATATTATGAACTTTGCATCAGTTGCTGTAAAATATCTAAATAATTGAGTAGCATGTTTTTTTGCTTCTAATTTTTCATCTTCTATTTTTTTACACTCGATTAGAATTATTGGTTTATTATCTTTGATAATTGCATAATCGACTTTTTCACCTTTTTTCACACCCACATCAGCTGTATATTCAGGAACAACTTCTATCGGATTAAAAACATCATATTCTAATGCACTTATAAATGGCATTATTAAAGCATTTTTTGTTGCTTCTTCAGTTTGCAATTTATCGCCTAGACTTTTTGCTCGTTCTGCTATGTCTTTTATTTTGTCTATAAAATCCATTTATTATCTCCTTAACTACTTCTTTTAATGCTCTAAACTAATTAATATTAACATATTTCGGCTAAAAAACCAATATTGATATATATTACTAGAACTTGAAGCTATTTATATTTAGGAAATTGAAGTTGGTATTAAAGTAGCTGTATTTTTTATGTATAATCAAGGTAAGAAATGTAGCAAAGGAATTAAAAATGCAAAAAGAAAAACTTATGTCAGGTATGCGACCAACGGGAAAACTTCATTTAGGGCATTATATGGGGGTTTTGACTAATTGGGTTAAATTGCAAGACGAGTTTAATTGTTTTTATTGTGTGGCTGATTGGCATGCTTTGACTACAAAATATGATAAAACAGAAGCTTTAAAGCAAGACAGATTAGATGTTGTGCTTGATTGGTTAGCGTGCGGAATCAATCCTGATAGTGCAAATATATATTTTCAATCTCAAATTCCTCAAATTGCTGAGCTTCATATCCTTTTGAGTATGATTACGCCTAATAATTGGGTGGAACGTGACCCGACGTTAAAGGATATGGTTAAAATTTTGAAAGGCAAAGATGGGGCTAACAAAGAAAATATACCGCAGGTCAATTATGGGCTGTTGGGGTATCCTGTTTTAATGACAGCGGATATCTTGGCGTTTAATGCTGCAGTTGTTCCTGTTGGGACCGACCAGTTGGCACATCTTGAGATTTCTCGAGATATTGCAAGAAGATTTAATAATATATACAACACGGATTTCTTTATCGAACCTGCTCCAAAATTGACGCAAATCCCTTTGCTAAAAGGCGTCGATGGGCAAAAAATGGGTAAATCATTTAATAATGATATAAAAATTTCTGATGACGAAGAAACTACTGCAAAAAAAGTTATGCGAGCAATTACAGATAGAAGCAGAGCAAGAAAAGACGACCCCGGACATCCTGACAAGTGCGAAGTTGCGTATAGCTATTATTCAATTTTCGGTAACGAAGAATTACAAAAAGTTGTCGCCGATGAATGTATTGCTGGTTCAAGAGGTTGTGCCGATTGCAAAAGACAACTTGCAAAAGTTATTAATGAAAAATTTGCTCCAATTAGAGCCAAAAGGCTTGAATACGCAAATGACATGGACAAAGTCTATGATATTCTGAATGAAGGTAACAAAAAAGCAAGATGCGAGGCTGAGTCTGTTATGGAAAAAGTCAGAGATATTGTCGGAATTGCATTTAAGTAAATTTTTTTCGTTAATATAATTTTACAAACCAATTCAATCCTTTAAACCAGTATAAAATATAATGTTGCAGTGTGAAGAAAAACATCTCTTATGCCATGTGTAAGTAATGTTTTAGCAATTTTTTATAGGCTTGGCTTTTTATATAATAGTGACCACTAACCAGAGGGAATATTGTGCTTATAGCACCTCTTAAAAATGAAAAATTATTAAATAATCTGAAGTATTCTTCAGGTAAGGTTTCTACGCCCGTTTTCAGCGGTAAAACCGATTATAAGTCTTTAAATGCAGATGTATTTGATGACGGAAAAATATCTACAAAAGAAAAAGCTAAACATTTTGCCAAAGGGGTAATTTCTCCTATCGCCAACTTGTTTAAGAGCCCAAAAAATCTTGCAATTGGTGCCGGTGTTTTATTTGCTGGAGCTCTTGTTACCGCAGCTCTTCCCCCGATGCTTCCTGTTATGGCGGCTTTAGGTGTCGCTACAGGTGCTTTTCAAATAGGAAAAAGTGCTGTTAAAGCTGCAACTGCAAAAACGGATAAGGCTGCAGAACAAGCTTGGGAAGGTATAGGTGCAGGAAGTTTTTCAATAGGAGCTTCAGCTCTTAGTGCAAAATCTTCATTGAAAGCTGCCGGCAAAGATATAATCGTAAAGACTGATTGTGCTTGCGGTAACGGTACCAGAAACATGAAAATGGCAGAAGCTGTTGTCGAATGTTTTAAATCTATTCCTGAAAATCTTTCAAAATCAGCTAAAATGATTAAAAATAAAACTGCCTTTACAAATTTAAAAGGTGTGTTTTTAAAGCCTGTAAATACAAGAGAGGCTGATGATATAAGCAGATTGCAAAAAATTGATTCATCATTTGGCAAAGACAAATTAGATGAATTGCAAAGATATGCTGAGCAACTTCACGATGAAGGGGTTAGGGCTCTTGGTTCTCAAGAAGCATGTTCAGGTGGTTGTGTTGATGAATTGAAGGCTGTTCTTCCTGAAGATATGCGTGATATTGTTACTTTTAGGGTAAAAGGTGCATCTTCTATAAAAGATAAATTGATAACAAGAATGACCGCTGATAAAGAACGAATTATAAAAGAAGCTCAAAAAGCCGGCAAAGCCCCGGATTATACTTCGATGAAGCGGATTTCCAATGTTGAAGAGGCAAGAGCCGAAATAGGTGATTTGATTGGTACAAGAGTGTCTTTAGACAAGGTGGATTCAGCAAGAGTTGACTCTTTGTTAGAGGCTTTAACTAAAGCATTGCGTGATGGCAAGATTAAATTCACTGAAATAGACAACTATACAGGCAAAGATATTACGCCTTATTTTTCTGATTCTCAAATCGAGACTTTGATGGAAGCAGCTAAAGCAGGCGGAGCCAAAGGGACTCTTGCTGAAAGAACAATAAAATATAAAAATTCAGGCTACACGACTTCACAAGTAAATATAGAGTACAAAGACGGCACTTTAGGTGAGTTCCAAATTAGAGGTAAGCATATCGATAAACTTGCTGATGTTGAGCATATTCCTTATGATTTGAGCCAAAGTAAAGATTTATCAGGTGGAAATCCATTGTTAAAAACCTTATATCGTCCTTTGGAAGCTAAAGTTAAAAGTCTTTCACAAAAAGGTTACGAGCAATATAACGGTTATCTAAGAGCTCTTTACAGACATTATCGTGATATTGAAAGAGGTGCTGAAGTGTCTGCGATGCCTAATATAGCTGATTTTATAGATAATAATCCTAAAGTTGTGTTAAATAATGGTGAAAATTTAACTGCAAAACAATCATATTTATGCTATAAAAATATATTAAAAGCACTAGATATAGACAACATTGAAAAATTACATAATGACGCAGGCTGGATTTCTAAATTGCCCAGAACAACTATAGTTAAGGCCATGATGGGCGGAGCAAATACTTATCTTGCGGAAAATAATATAGTTAACGACAAAACCTAACGGAGAATAAAATGAGAGTTGCATTCAACATTCCCGTCATAACAAAACAATTAAATTTTAAAGCGTCTTTCGGCGTTTCAAACCCAGGCGGAATTAAAAATACGCTTGATGATGTTATTGACGATACTATAAAAGATTTTTCTAAAAAAGTTAAGAAAAACGTACCTCAAAAAGGACGTAATTTTCAGATTCAGACAGCTGAGGGCAAAAATCCGGATTTGAATTCAGAAGCGGATAAATTCAAATTTTCATTCAAGCCATCTACCGATTCGGCAAATGAAACAGGTAGAATAATGAGAATGGATGTTTTCTCAAAAGAAGGCAATTCATACAGTCCGATTTTTGAATGTGGCACAAAAGATGAACTTTTAGCTTATGTCGAAGACAAAAATTTCGTGCAAAAAGTTAAAGACGCTATAAAACTTTCAGAACAAAAGCTTTCAGGGTCAGACATTCGTTAATATCAATAAGGCTCTTTTGAGTTTTTATCTTATATGCTAAGATGGAAACATTAAAAGGAGCATTGAATGTTTAATCGAGAAAATTTTAAAATAAAAAATATTGTTTTTACAATGTTGATGCTGTTTTTTATCTGGTTTGTTGTTCAGATAAAAGAAATTGCACTATTGTTTTTCGGAGCTTATGTGATATCTTGTTCGCTAAATCCATTGGTAGATAAGCTTTCTACGAAAATGAACAGGGCTCTTGCCGCAACTGTTGTATTGATTAGTGTATTGTTGGGTATAATTTTGGTTTTAATACCTATTATCGGTATATCATATAGGGAAATAACGATTATAATCAGTGATTTTCCCGCCAAATTACAATCTTTGTTAGTTTATATCCAAACTCACAGTGTGTTTGGTTTTCCTCTTACAAATTTAGTTAAGTTTGATGCTGTACTTGCAAATAGTACGCAAATCGCCTCAGAGGTGGTCAATCAATCTATAAATATCACAGTTATGTTAATCGAAGGTTTGACGATAGCTCTTACGGTTTCAATGATTGTTTTTTATTGGACGTACGAGAAAAAATCAATTGATCATAGTATAATGCGTATTTTCCCGCCAAAAATAAGGGTGAGAGCAGCAGGAATAATGAAATCAATCGAGGATAAAGTTGGCGGATATATTATAGCCCAAGCTCTTTCGATGGGTACAGTTGCTTTGTTCACAGCTATCGGGCTTGGATTTATGCGGATAGAATATTCATTGTTACTTGGTGTAATCGCAGGTGTTTTAGATATTATTCCGATAGTGGGGCCGACTGTTGCTTTGACATTGGGCGTTTGTGCCGCATTGTTGAAAGGTCCGTTGTGGATTATTCCGACGATAATCGTTTATATGGTCGCCCAATGGGTCTCCAATAACCTTGTAAGACCTTTGGTGTTCGGAAAATTCCTTGATTTACACCCCGTTTTGGTTATATTTTCGTTTTTAGTAGCTGCAAAGTTTTTGGGCGTCTGGGGGGTTATTTTGGCTCCTGCAATAGCTGCAATGATTGCTACTTTATTTGACGAACTTTATATTAAATTGATTAATAAAGAAAAGGATGAAACTCTTTAATGCAAGAAACCTTTTTGTATGACAGAAATAATGACAAAAACTCATCATTAAAAGTATGGCTTGCGTTCCCCGGTATATATGCTTTTGGAATGTCGTCAATTGGCTATTTGTCCGTCTTTAGAGCTTTGGATGAGTTGGATGATGTTTTTGCAGAACGTATTTTTACAGATACGAAAAATACTCAAATTAAACCTGAAAATGTCGATGTCTTCGGCTTCTCTACATCGTTCGAGCTTGATTTCTTGTCGATATTTAAGCTTTTAGAAAAGTATAATATTCCATTGTTTTCAAAAGATAGAGATGAATTTTCCCCAATAATATATGGTGGCGGACCTGTGTTATCTTCAAATCCCGAGCCTTTTGCAGAAGTTTTTGATTTTATAATGATTGGCGACGCAGAAGATACAAAAAATATTTTGTTTGAAACCATTAGGGTTAATAAAGGGCGAAAAAAAAGCGAAATTTTAGAGTTGATAAGCAAAATTGAAGGGGTGTATGTGCCGTCTTTAACTCAATTTAGCGTGGAAAAAAATCAGGTTTTAACTCTTTCAGGAGACCCCTATTCTGTTAAAAAATGCACCACTCAACTTGATGAATGTATTTATACCCCGATTTTGAGCGAAGAAAGTTATTTTTCAAATACTTTTATCGTTGAAATAGCAAGGGGCTGCTCAAATTGTTGTGGATTTTGCCAAGCTGCATATTTGAATTTGCCCGTAAGATTTGTTGATTATGAAAAAATAATTGAAGCAATAGAGTTGGGGTTAAAACACACAAACAAAATCGCACTTTTAGGTGCTTTGATTTGTGCCCATCCTCGTTTTGATGATATTTGCGATTATATTATAAATAAGGTCGACAATGGCGAGAATATTGAGGTTTCCGTTTCATCTTTAAGGGCGGATTATGTTTCAGAAAAAACAATTGAAATGCTCGTAAAATGTGGTCAAAGAAATGCCACAATTGCAATTGAGGCAGGGAGTGAAAGACTTAGAAAAGTTATAAACAAGCATTTAAGTGAAGAACAAATCTTCAATATGGTTAAAATGGCAAAAGAAGGTGGGCTTCATGGCTTGAAGATTTATGCCATGATTGGACTTCCTACCGAAACTCAAGACGATTTAATTGAAATGATTGATTTGATTAAGCGTATAAAAGAAATGCACAAAGGATTTGATTTAACGGTAAGTTTCGGTACATTTGTGCCAAAATCACACACGCCTTTTCAATATTGTGAAAGAGAAGCGACAAAGTCTTTAGAAAAAAAATACGAGTTTTTAAAAAAAGAGTTTCATAAAATGGGTGTCAAAATTCGTTGTTCAAGCGTGAAATGGGACTATATTCAAGCAATAATGTCACGTGGCGATAGGAGATTGAGTGAATATTTGGTAGAAGTTTATCGTTGCGGTTCAAATATTGGTTGTTTTAAGAACACTTATAAAGAATTTATAAAGAAAAACAAATTGCCAAAATCTGAAAAATTCGCATTGGCTCCAAGGTCTTTATCAGAAGCTAATCCGTGGGATTTTATATGCCTCCGACCAGGTATAGAGGCACTTAAAAAAGAATATGACAGATTGTTACGATAATTTTAAAAAATAGAAATAATAGGGTTGACTTTATTTTTTAATGTGTCATAATAATTGTATAAGATTTAAGTGTAATCGAAACACCAAATAATAAAAACGAAACATTACAACCCCGAACACATATAAACTCCTAAATAATAAACACAAAGAAGAGACCATTAGGATGCAGAAATAAACCACTCAACAGAGTGGCTTTTTTTTACCTTGAATTTTGATGTAGATTAATATATCTTTTTGCCCCTGAAACCAACAGTATGAATGCTTTTTTAATGATAAGTGTTAGATTTACAATATAAAAATGCTTTTAAAGCATGTTGATTTAGTCTATACTTTACAGGTAAGAGAACATGAGGATTTAAACGTGAAAAATACTGTTGTTGTCGGTGCCCAATGGGGTGATGAGGGAAAAGCTAAAATCACTGATTTGTTGGCACAAGATGCTGATGTCATTATCAGGTATCAAGGTGGATGTAATGCGGGACATACTGTCGTTGCGAATAATGAAACTTTTAAGTTCCATTTGATTCCTTCAGGCATACTTTATAAAAATAAATTTTGCATGATTGGTGCAGGTACTGTTATTCATCCAGAAACTTTTTTAGCGGAAATTGAAGATTTAAAATCCAAAAACATTGATGTGTCAGAGTTAAAAGTTAGCCCTTTGGCTTCTATTACTATGCCTTATCACATTGATATAGATGGGATTTCCGAGCAAAAATCAGGCGAAAATAAAATTGGAACTACTAAAAAAGGAATTGGACCTACATATTCTGACAAAATAGGTCGGTATGGACTCAAAATTCAGGATTTATACGATAAAGAAGCTTTGGATAAAAGGCTTGATGCGATTTTGCCTTTGAAAAATAAAATGTTGGAAAAAGTTTTCGGCTCAAAAACTTATACAAAGTCTGAAATTTTAGATTATTGTAAAAAATATGCTGAAATATTCCGTCCTTACGTTTGTGATAACTGGGTTTCAGTTTTGACAGATGCTATAAAATCACAAAAGAAAATACTTTTTGAAGGTGCCCAAGGAGTAATGCTTGATATCGATTATGGGACTTACCCTTATGTTACAAGCTCAAACCCGATAGGTGGCGGAGCTGCAACAGGTTCAGGTGTTGGACCTACTCATATTAAAAATGTAATCGGCGTCACAAAAGCTTATATTACAAGAGTCGGTGAAGGTCCTTTCTTGACAGAGCTGTTGGACAAAACAGGTGATGAAATAAGAGAAATCGGGCATGAATTCGGCACTACAACAGGGCGTCCGAGACGTTGCGGTTGGTTCGATGCAGTCTTGTCTAAATATACGGTTTTGGTCGGTGGTTTAACCTCCATGGCTATTACAAAACTTGACGTTTTCGATGGGTTTGATGAACTCAAAGTTTGTGTTGCATATAAAGATAAACGAGACGGCAAAATTTATGAAGATTATCCGACCAATATTAATTTGCATAAATATTTAGAGCCTGTTTATGAAACTCACAAGGGATGGAAATCTGATATTTCAAAGGCTAAATCTATGGAGGAACTTCCTGAAAATGCCAAAAAATATTTATCCAGATTGGAAGATTTGGTTGGTATTCCGATAAATATCGTGAGTGTGGGACCGGATAGAGATCAAACGATAATATTGAATCATCCTTTCAAATAGTGTAAAAATAAAAAGGTGGGGCGATTGCTTCACCTTTTTTATTACGAAAAGTTATAGACGTATAAATTTTTCAAAAAAAGTGATTGACTCAAAAGTATGTTCTTGGTAATTTATTATTACAGTCGGTTATGACTTGTATGCGCCAGTAGCTCAGCAGGTAGAGCACTCCCCTTTTAAGGGATAGGTCCCGCGTTCGAATCGCGGCTGGCGCACCATTTTAAAAGACTCCTTTGGGAGTCTTTTTTAGTATAATAATTATGTAGGTTTGTATTTTATAGGTCAGTTAATTTTATGAAAATCGATAAATTCAAAATAGAAGAATGGATGAACAAATATGAGGCATCAGCTGATTATGATTTAAGTGCTACTTGCATTTCTCCTTTTTCACTTGAGGAATTCTTTGACTTGTTTGATGGCGATAATATTGAAAATATCTATCGAGCAAAACTGACTTATGGTGATATTCAAGGCTCAAACAGGTTGAAAAACGCTATTAAATCTCTTTATGAAAGTCAAGAAACGAAAAATATTACGGTAACTCATGGTGCAATTGGGGCAAATCAACTCGTTTTTTTGTCTTTAATTGAGCCTAAAGATGAGGTTGTTGTAGTCCTTCCGACTTATCAGCAGCATTATTCTATTCCGAAGTCGTTAGGTGCAGAAGTAAAAAAAATATATCTAAATTCAAACGATGAATGGAAGCTTGATATAAACGAGTTAAAAAATATTGTTAATAGTAAAACGAAGTTAATCTGTATAAATACTCCCAACAACCCTACGGGTGCTGTATTAGTGGACGAAGAGTTAAATAAACTTATAGAAATTGCAAAAGAGTATGATTTATGGATATTGTCAGATGAAGCTTATAGAGGTTTAAATTTATTTGGTGCAGGTTATTCAAAATCTGTAGCAGATTTGTATGACAAAGGAATATCAGTTGGAAGCATGTCAAAGACTTATTCTCTTCCGGGAATTAGGGTTGGTTGGGTTTGTTCCGATGAAAAATTAATCCGAGAAATCAATCATCAACGGGAATACAACACTATTAGCGTTAGTATTCTTGATGATTATATAGCCTCAATAGCCTTAGAACACAGGCAAGAAATTCAAGAGCGAAATCTTAAAATAGTTCAAAGTGGCTATCACATATTGGAAAAATGGATTGAAAAAGAGCCTCTAGTGTCTTGCATTCTGCCCAAAGGCGGAACGACCGCTTTTGTCAAGTATCATAAAGATATTCCTTCAAGAGAATTTTGCCTCGATTTGCAAGAAAAAACAGGTGTTGCGACTTTGCCGGGTGAAACTTTGGATTTAGAGGGGTATTTTAGAGTTGGTTTTTGTATTGATGCTGATGAACTTGATGTTGCACTAAAAAAAATATCAGATTATCTTCATTCTATAACGTAGACTAGAAATTATTGGATTTAGCGTTTGGTGTTTTTTTGTACATAATAAAACACAGTAGTGATATGAAAATAGAAATCAAGAAAAACAAAGTCCAATGTACTTGAACATTTGGGATTTTAGTGCAGATTGCGAATATGAATCCGGCACTAATTGAGCCAATGGCAGTCATTATTGCTTTTGCTATCGTTGCAGATGCCAGATAGATAGAAGACATTTTATCCGGTAATTCTCGCAATGGTATGTTGTTATTAACAAGGTTTGTAACAGCAGTAAATAATCCGATAAGAATATGAGCGATAAAAAGGAATAAGCTTATTTTTACAATGTTGGTAGTCGGAATATATATAGTGGTGATAATTAATACTAAGCTAAGGATTAATGTAAGCATAGCCTTTCTCACTAAGCAGTCAGAACCTTTTTCGTCTTCGTGTTTCCCTACAATATTAATTATTGAAATATAAGAAAGTTGATTTATTAAGGTTAATAAAATTACATTATTTAAACCGATTTTTAAACTTTGCAAAAGGTAAATTCCTATAAAAGGAGTTGCAAAATTTACAACGAAATTCAAATATCCTAATTTTGAAAGAACTGTTTTTATAGACTTTTCGGTAAATAGTTTTTTGAATTTTGTGAAAAACATGTTATCTTTATCTGCAATTATATGGGTGTCTTCTACTTGTGTTAGTGTATAAGCTCCATATATCCCGACGATAAAAGCTAATAAAAACAAAACCGAGTAAATGTACATTCCGAAATCTGGATAATAATGCTTTACAGCTGTTAAAAACAGATAAACTAAAATGAAAACAATCGTTTTTGCAATCATCATGTATTTAAAACGGATAGAAAAGAAGGTTCCTAATTCATTTTTGTTTATAAGCATTTTCATCCACGGTAGCCAAGCACCTCCTGAAATTGCTCCTATAAGATATGCACACAATAAAAATAAAATGAGTAGAAATAGAGAGTATTTGTTCTTTGGCAAAAGTGCGATTAGTGCGATAAAAAGATAAAAGGGTCTACTTGCAAAAGCGGAAATAACAGAGATTTGTTTTACTGACTTGCCTTTTTCAATAAGATAGGCAGCCAGTAAATGCATTAAATTCCCCAAATAAGGAATTGCGGAGATAAAACCCAGTAAAATCGGAGATGCCCCAAGAATTAGGGCGTAAGCCAAAATTGTCGGGCCGACAACAAGTGTGTCCATAATAGCACAGGCAGTTCCACCGTAGATGATAAATTTTTTTGATTTATCTGTTTGAAAATTCAAATTTTATTGACCGTTTATCTGATAACCTTTAAACTATATAATAATATATGAAAAAGTATAACATTATATTTCTTATAAGCTCAATATCTTTTTTGATAATAATTTTTGCGATAAAGTTGCTATTTTATTATCAGAGTCAAAAGACAGCTTATATTTATATTGATACTGCAACTTTTGCCACCTTGCAAGAGATGATTTCTTATTCAAAGGTGCCTGAAAAATCTCCGAAATTTGTGTTCTGGTATCGATTTTATCCGCTTAAAAATAGAATAAATCTAAAAAGATATAATACAATTGAAGAAATAGCCAAAAGCAAGCAACCGGCAACTTTAGATAATGATCTTAAAAAATTTTATAATTTACATAAAAAATCAAATTTTATTTTGCATCTTAATTTGAACCATCGAAATGAAATCATGGCTGTTTTGTCAGTGATTCCTTATTCTAAAATACAAGAAATTCATTTATATGAAGATTCCATGGGACGAATGGCACTTCCTGGAGGGTTAAACAACCTTAAAATATTTTCTAAATATAGAGAAAAAACTATAATACACGTATCAATGTTTGAAAGAGTATCTAGTAAAAATTGTGAAAAAGATTTTTATTGCAATAGGCAAAAGAACGCCCTAGCTAATTATAAAACAATTCCTTTCGATTTAGAGAATACAGCAGCTTCTCTTTCGGCAAGAGATAAGAAAAAATTATACCGGTTAACAGGATTTGATTACAAAAAGTATAAAAATTATTTTAAGAAGCATCCTTCTATAATATTTTTAACAGGCTTTTGGGATAATGAAGCAAAAGTCGATGAAAATTTGAAATATTTAAAAGAGATTCGTTCCGGAGAAAAACAATTTTTGCTTGAAAATAAAGCTTATAATTGGTTTTATAAAGAGCATCCTCATCAGGGGAAACATTCATATTTTGATGAAAATTTATCTAAGTTATATCCAGATATGATTCCAATAGACTATAATATCCCATTTGAAATGTTTGTGTTATTTGGTTTAATGCCAGATAAGGTTATTTGTATAAATTCATCAGTAATTCTTTCTGTTCCGATTTCTAACATATTAATATATATTCCTGTTAAAAATTATCGAGTCGAAAGATTGTTAAATGAAAAAATTAAATTGGAAAATAAGTAAAAATAATTTATAATTATTTAATAAGTGCTTAATAAGGGCTTTTTATGAGAAATTTAAAAATAATAGCTGAATTTTGTGGTAATCACAACGGGTCAATAGAAACAGTGAAAAAGATGATAGATTCAATTTCTAATTTTTCGCAAAACGCTAAAATTGACATAATTAAATTTCAAAAGAGATGTCCTAAGTTAATTTTATCAAAGCAACTCTACGATTCGTCACATCCTAATCCTGAAAACAGTTTTGGTGATACATACGGAAAACATAAAGAATTTCTCGAATTTTCTATTGAAGAGCATTTTGTTATAAAAAAATATTGTGAAACTAAGGGTTTTGTTTATTCAACTTCAGTTTTTGATAGGCAATCTTTGAAGGAAGTTTTGACTTTAAATCCTGTTATGATAAAAGTCAGCTCGGCGAACAATTTAGATTTTGAGTTGTTACATTATTTGGATAAGAATTATAACGGAGAAATTCATATCTCATTGGGAATGACGACAAAAGAAGAAGAGAAAGAAATTTTAAAATCTTTTAAATATAAAAAGCAAAATATAATTTTATATGCTTGCACGTCTGCATATCCTGTGCCGATAGGCGATAGTGCGTTGCTAGAAATATCAAGATTAAAAAATGAATATTCAGGTCAAGTTAAAGCAATTGGCTTTTCGGGGCATCATTTGGGTATTCTTCAAGATATAGCAGCATATGCATTAGGGGCCGAGTATATTGAACGTCATTTTACGCTTGATAAAAATATGAAAGGAACTGACCAAAAACTCAGTTTAAATCCTGAAGAATTAGAAAATCTTGCCTTGAATTTGCGTATTATACAAAAGGACCTGTGTGTAAAAAAAACAGATATTCTTGAGGTCGAAAAAGAAGTCCGTTCTCGCTTAAAACAGTATGTATTACAACGGTAATATATCTACATAAAATATTGTTATAAGCCTATTTTTATGAAATCATAATTCTAATGAGGAAATAGGGTGCAATTCCCTGACTGGACCGCAGCCGTATAGTCGGAAAACTCTTTACTTGCTTTTTGATGCGGCGAACCGTCAAGAACGAAACAAAGTAAGAGAGTCATGAATGGTATAAAAGCAGCAAAAACGCTGTACTAACAAGGGATACTTATGCCTCAACCTATAACAGGAATAAATCAGCCAAGAATAGGAACGTGCCCACATGGCTTGCCAATGGGAGCGTGCCCGATTTGTAACGGAATGGGTGGTGGTGGAAGCACTAAGCAATCAAATAATGTAAGAAAATCAGGTGAAATGACTTGGTCGCAATGTTTTGCTATGGGCGTTATGATGAAACAATCCCAAGCAAGAGCCGAAGCCCAGATAGAGGCTCAGCAACAACAACTTTTAGCACAAATATCTAAAAATATTACCACTTATATTAGCAATGTTCGTCAATCAATTCAGATATTGCAAAATTCACTTCCTCCAGTGTTAGCGAAAGGGATAATGGCTTTAAATGCTGTTATAGTTACTCCTTTGCTTACTGTTTTAGAACAGATACCTAAGTTACTCAATAAAATTCAATCTTTTATACAAGATGTTCGAAATATGATTTTGCAAGTGGTGGAAAAACTTGCAAACCTATATGGTGAGATGAAAAATTTCATCAATAAAAAAATATCGGACTTTTTAAAGAAAACTACAAAAAAAATATTCAAATTGTTTTCTCTTGAAACAATAGACGAAGATGACGATGAGATAAATACTCAAAAAGAAGATTTAGAAACTAATACTGCTAAACAAGAATAATAACAAAAGGTCAAGAAAAATGAGAAAAAACGCATCCATTACTCCATATAAAGTTCAAGATTATCATGATTTTCAGCAAAGAAGAAATAATATAGAAAAAAATGATAATCCGGCTCAAGCCAGCACTCTGAAAGGTGTTTTGTATAATCGTCAACGAGAATTTTCAACAAAATATGAACCGACATCTGATTTGATAATTATGTCTGAATCAAAAATGAATGATAATGTAAATGTTGACGTCAAAAAAGAGCAAAAATCTTTCGACTTAAAAAAAGCTTTGGCTCCGCTTGCCGTCGGGACGGTGGGGTTGTTTGCTGCAACTGCAGGTATGAGTGCGATTTTGAAAAAAAGTGCTAAAACAATTTTAAAAACAGAACCATTTGAACAACTTCCGGACTTGGCTTTGAATATGAATATCAGACAAGAGCCACAGTTTGCAACTTATATGATGCTCAGAAATCCCAATACAAAAACTGTTCTAGGGGCGATTGGTGTTTGTGCTTTTAGCGGACTAACAGTGCTTGCTAAAAATTTCGTGGATGGCGTAAAAGAAGTTTGGGTTAAAAAACAAGAGGCTGATATACAAAGGGATTTGCAAGAAAATCTTATTGATACTGAGACTCAAGCTTTTTCTGGAAAATTGAAAATCGAGAGAAATATTCTTTCCGACACTGCCGATTACTTTGATAAGGTGTTTAATAAACCTCATTTTGATAAGAATAACGTTGCAAAAACATTCAGTAGCATAAGTAGCTTTAAGGGCAACATGGAAGGGCCTCTTAAAAAGCAAGAAGAAACCAAGACTGTAGCTACCAAAAGGTTTGTTGATGAAAATAAGAAAAATAATATTTTGTTAGCTTCAATAATTGGCTTGACTACTATTGCTGGGATTTTGTGCGGGAAAATGACGTTTAAAAATTTGAAAAAAACAACTGAATTGGCAAATGATTATACTAACAAGTTTGCTGAAGATATTGTCGATTCTATAGACAAGGTTACCGCAAAGGCTGAAAAACCTAATATCGAGGCTCTCTCAAAACTGTATGAGACAATTTGTGCGACTCCTGAGTATGTTAGAGCAGGTTTAAGCAAAGTTGGTGCAACAGAAGATGAGATAAAATCAGTAATTGAAAATGTTTCTAGGGCAAAGAAATCAATATTTGCAGATGCTCCTATAGCATTAGGCGGAATTACGAAAAAAATACAATATTATTGCTATCTTGATGAGGATAGAGGGCATTTGTATAATTGGATTATGAATCCTGATAACAAATTTATGAAATATGTATTTTTAGCTTTCAGTTCTATCAGTGCAATGGGATATGCAGGTAAGCAAGTTGTAGATGCCTTAAAAGCAGTTGCTGTAAGTAAGGAAAATTCTAATACCGAACTCGGACTTCAACAACGACTAGTTGATGTTGAATTGAAAAATTTTGAATCAAAGAAAAACAGTGCTGTTAAACCATTGGTCGAAGAATTCGATTTGAGAGTAAAGGAAGGAAAAAGCGAAGAAGAACTCAAAAATCTTGCAGACAATATATTGATGGAAGTAAAAAACGGTGCTCCGTTTGTTTATTCATAGGTGGGTGATATGGAGATTAATTCGATAAATATGAATACTTACAATATGGTTGCTCGTCTTGGTATGCAAACTCAAATGCCTAACGAAAAATGCAATTATTGTACTTTTAATCAGCCATTAGTTAAGTCAATTGTAGACCAAAAAGAGGCTGCACTTCCTTATATCGGTGGATTTTTGAATACGGTTAATGACGAAAGGCAAGTTTCAGAGGGGCTTTATACTTTAGACAGAATGATTGATACAGGGGTGCAAGGAGTGGACAAGTTATATCCTGTTATTTCAAGATTTAACGATACAAATTCTCCAAATGTTCAAGTTCTGTTAGCGGGTATCTACAGAAAAACCAAAGTCCCTGACGCTTTTGGTCCATTGAATAAAATGCTTTTAAAACAAACTTTTTATCCCAATAGTCCCTATTTTGATCCAACAGAAGAAATAGGTGGTGCGATTTTAGAATATTTGAAAAGCTCTGCTGCTGTAAATACTTACTCTGCCAAGCTTTAACATAATTGTTACGATTTGTGTAACATGTTGAAGTTAAGAGTCAAACTTGCCTTTTAAAAATACTTTATATAAGAGTAAGTGAAGGTAATTTATTAGTATTTTAGGTAAGGTAATTTGACTTTAAACGTTGATAACAACTTAATGTCGAAAGGCGTGGCTTTTGGTGCGATAACATCCACCAATCCAAATGCTTCTCAAGGCTTAAAAACAAAACCAATGGAAGCCGATTCTTTTAGAAGAAGTAGTGTCATCACTATCCCTACCAATAAATTTCAAAGTTTTTATAATAAAATCCTTGAAAAAGTTGCCCCCAATGTTTTATTAAATAGCTATTTGAACGATAAAAATATACAATTATTGTTGCTAAGAAATCCTAATGTAAAAACCGTTTTGAACGCACATAACATGCCACTTGTCGTTAATACAGAAAACGTCAAGGGTATAAAAAAAGTGCATATCGATTCAACAAGAGATTTTGCAAGTGGTATTGCAAAAGAATTGCGATTGTCTTCACAAGAACAAGAAATCATAAAAAATGGTGCTATATTCCATGATTATGGAAAAATTCTTATTCCTGCCGCTTTGTTGAATAAAAATGGTAGATTAACTGTTGATGAAAAAAAGATTGTCGACATGCATTCTCGACTCGGCTATGAAATGTTGAAAAGTACAGGAATGAGTGATGATGTCCTTTCTATTGTAAGAGATCACCACAAACCACTTTACAAAAATCCTGATGTAAATACACAAGTTGTTTCAGTTGCAGATATTTATTCTGCTTTAACAACAAAAAGACCATACAAAGAACCATTGTCGCCTGAAAAATCCTTCCAGATTTTAGATGGATATGTCGATAAAGGACAAGTTGATGCCGAATTGGTTAAAGCTTTGAAAAGTCATGTAAATCAATCAGAAAGAGTTTAATAATCACTTACAATTTTAATAAACTAACCAAATAAATAACCTACCTTTTAAGATATTTTTGTTTTCAAAAATATCTTTTTATTTTGCAATTTGGACGATAGCCGGCAGGTTCTCAACTTCTAGTTTATAAATTGCTTCTGCTCCTAAATCTTCATAAGCAACTATATATGAGGAGCTTATCTTGGATTTCAAAAGGCTTGCAACACCTCCTGTAACTGTTAAGTATAAGCCGTTATTCTTTTTTATGGAGTCTGTGACTTCGCCGGAGCGTTGCCCTTTCCCGATTGTAGCTAAAAGCCCGAGGTCGTATAAATCAGGTGCAAATTTATCCATTCTTGAAGATGTTGTGGGACCAATCGGACCTATGATTTCACTTTCATTTGCAGGACACGGCCCTGCGTAAAATATAGTTGCGTTTTTTATTTCAAAAGGTAAATTTTTATTTTGTTTAATTAACTCTGCTAATCTCTGATGGGCAGCATCTCTTGCTACATAAAGGGTTCCTGATAGTAATACAGAGTCGCCTTTTTTTAACGAACGCATTTCGTTTGTATTTTGCAGATTTACGATTTTGGTATTTTGGTTATCTGCACTTATATCTGCAAAATCAGGCGTTTCAATGAAATATTTTGTTCCTTTTGATGAAATTTCAGCAGAAGCTTCTCGTGAAGAATGGCAATTAATAGTAACAGATACCGGCAGGCATGCTATATGAGTGTGTTCTGTCAAAATATTTAAGCCTAAAATTAAATTTTCATCAAAATCCTCTGGTGCATTTTGATTAATTGTTTTTATGATTTCTTTTTCAAAATTTTTGGATTTTGGGTCCGGTGTATTTATAAGCAGAGCTTTTTTAGAAAGTATAGCGGCGTCTTCGAGTGTACCCCCTATTCCGACTCCTGCAAAAATTGGCGGGCATGAATTTATACCTGCGTCAAGGATACTTTTGACAATAAAATTTTTTACATCTTCTTTTGTACTTGTCGGAAGAAGCATTTTTGCCAGAGATTTGTTTTCAGAACCCGCACCTTTAATTAATACGCTGATTTTGATTTTGTTTCCTTCAACTATTTCAGAATGAATGATGCAAGGAGTATTTGTGTTAGTGTTGAGTCTTTCAAAAATGGCATTTTTAACGATTGATTTTCTAAAAAAGTTTTCGCAATAGCAATTTTGAACCGCTTGGTTTATGGCTGTTTTTAAAGGCTCTCCTGAGATATGAACATCTTGTCCGATTTCTAAAAAAATGATTACTTGCCCTGTATCTTGGCAGAGTGGTCTTTTGTTTTCAAAGGCGATTTTTGCATTTTCTAAAATTGAAGCAAAAATATATTTCATTTTATGAGATTTTGCAGTTTGATATGCTGATAAAATTTTCGAATAAACTTTGTTGTCAAGTGTGGTATTTGCGTCAAAGCAAAGTTTATAAACAGCATTTTTAATTAAATTTGTAGAAATCTCAACCATAGAATACATAATATAATCTTGGGTTAATAAAGTAAAGTGTAGAAGTTAAAGGTTATGAAAATAAGTGTATATAAAGACAGAAGAGTCGCCGGTTTAAAGAATAAACCGGCGTGGAGAGAATTGTGACTATATGTATTATTTAAGCAGTTGAAGTGCCAATTGAGGAACTTGGTTAGCTTGACCCAATACGCTTGTTGTAGATTGTTGCAAGATTTGATACTTAATCATTTCTGTACTTGCTTTAACTAAGTCAACATCCATGATTCTGGATTTAGACTCTTCTGTATTTTCGTTCAATGAAGTTAAGTTGCTTTTATTTGCTTCTAATCTGTTAGAATAAGCACCTAACATTGATCTATCAGTAGTGATTTTGTTCACAGCGACGTCAATTTGGTCCATATAGCCCATAATTTCAGTCGGATCCCAATCGGCAATATTCACATAATCGCCGGTAGCAGGACCTGTGGTAACTTTTAGTTCGACATTTAAGCCGGTATCATCAATTCTCATGTTGGTTAAGGTTGGTCCGATGTCGATTGAGTTCAAAGCCGGATCAGTGCCTGCACCGAATTGAAGGAACAAGTGTTCTTTGGTACCGTCTAAAAGCGGTATGTTGTTGAAGTTAATTGATTGGGCTTGGATATCAATATCACTTATTCTTTGTTTCATTTCATTCAAAATAGAGATTTTGTTTTGTGTATTGTAGATTTCGTTGGCTGCTTGAACACAAAGTTCTCTAACTCTGGATAAATGCTCGTTGACGATGTTCATTCCGCCTTCAGCTGTTTGCATAAGGCTCAAACCGTCTTGAATGTTTGTAGCGGCTCTTTCGTTACCTTTAATTTGGTTTTCCATACCTACGGAAATTGCTAAGCCTGCTGCGTCATCTGCTGCACTGTTAATTCTTAAACCTGTTGATAATTGTTGCAACACTTTGTTCAAACTTGTGTTAGCTCCAATTAAGTTGTTTTGGGCAATTAATGCCGAAACATTTGTATTTACTGTGATTGGCATTTTCTATCTCTCCTTCTCTTATCACACTCTGGTTATCGACTCTCTTTTCTCATACTTTAGTTGGGTATTTTGTAGTTTTTTTATTGTAAATCCTGAAAAAGCTTGCTATATATAGGGTTTAGGTGTATTATACTTACTTGAGAAATATCCTCCATTTGGAGTAGAAATCGAGAAAATATGCCGCATTTTATTATAAATTCAACAGCTGTAGAGGGTTGCTATATCAGGGTTTCAGGCAAAGAGCTCTATAATCATATTGCTAAAGCGATGAGGGTTAAAGAGGGAGAAACCCTTATGTTTATTGATGAGAACGAGGTTCAGTATAAGACTTTGGTGGATAAGATTTCATCTTCTGAAATCTATACTAAAGTTGTAGATTCTTATCCGTCATTTCGTAAACTTGACGTAGATATTACATTGGCTCAAGCTGTTTTGAAGCCTGATGCTCAGTTTTTGGCTATACAAAAAGCTACAGAACTTGGGGTCAAAAACATTCTTCCTTTGGTGACGGATAATTGTGTTGTGAGGGAAAGTATTATAAAAGCTAAAGCAGAAAAATGGCAAAAAATTGCATTGGAGTCTGTTAAACAGTGCGAAAGGGCTGATATTCCAGTGGTTTTGCCTTATGAAAAACTAAACAAAGACTTTTTTGATAAAGAATATAAATATATAGCTTTTGTTGAAAGAGATGCTGATTATTCGTTAAAAGAATTTTTTAATTTGACAGAAATCAATAAAGAAAGCAAAATTGTTATTATAATAGGACCGGAAGGTGGCTTTTCGCAGAGGGAATTTGACTTGTTTAAGGAGCTTGAAATTCCGCAAGTAAGCCTCGGAAATCTTATTTATAGGGCGGATACAGCCTGTACTGTTGCAGTTGCAAATGTTTTATTCGGATTGGAAAATGGAAAAAGCTAAAAATATAATTGAAAACGATGAGATACTAAATTCCGTAAAAAAATACGTAGATAAAGGAAATATCTACGTTGTAGGCGGTTATGTTCGAGATGCTTTAATGGGTAAGGTGAGTGTTGATAGGGACTTGATTGTTGATTGTGATGATGTAAGAGGTGTTTCGCAATTTTTGGCAGACAAGCTTGACGCTTATTTTGTGCCGTTAGACGAAGTTAATAAAATATATAGAATCGTTTTAAAAGACAAAATCAATTATTTGGATATTACTTCTCCTGTCGAAAATGACCTTGAAAAAGACTTGAAACGCAGAGATTTGGCTTTAAATTCTGTCGCATACGATATTAAAAAAGCTGAATTCGTTGATATATCAGGTGGCATTCAAGATATTAAAAACAAGGTTATTCGAGGGATTTCAGAGGGCAATTTTGTAGATGACCCTTTACGAATTTTGAGAGTGTATAGATTTTATTCAAAGCTTGGTTTTGAAATTGATGATGAACTTTTTAAAATTACCAAAAAACATGTTTTATTAATTAATAACAGTGCAAAAGAAAGAATTGCAACTGAACTTTTGAAGTTGTTTGAGGGCTTTAGGGCTGATGATGCGATTTTAAAAATGGATGAAATAGGGCTTGTTGATATACTTTTTCCTATAATGAAAGATGTAAAAAAAGTGCCGCCAAACCTGCATCATCATTTGGATTTGTTTCATCATTCGGTCGAGTCTGTTAGACAAGTTCAGCAGAAATATAAAGAAGCTAATGTTGATACAAAATCTTATTTGGACAAAATTGACTATGGCGTAACTTCAAACCTTGGCTATTTAAAGCTTTCCGCTTTTTTGCATGATATAGGTAAGCCTCAAACTTGGACGATTGAAGAAGATACAGAGCGACATAGGTTTATAAAGCATGATGATGTCGGCTCAAAGCTTGCTGTACCTATTTTAAAAGATTTGAAATTGTCAAAAAAACAAATCTCGCATATTACAAACCTTATAAAATATCATATTTATCCATCAACTTTGACAAATCAAGGGGAAGTTTCTTACAAAGCCCAAATGCGATTTTTTAGAAAAATGGAGGGCTCTGTTGTTGAGGTGATTTTCCTTGCTATGGCTGACCGTTTGAGTGCAAGAGGAGTCGAGATTACTGATGAAATTGTCGAAAAGAACATAAGTGGTTTGAAAAATCTTCTTAATATATATATGCAGACAAAAGAAGAAATTAAGCCACTACCAAAATTATTGAACGGAAAAGAGATTATGGAGCTATTGAAAATTCCTCAATCAAAAGTTCTCGGTGAGATAATCAAACAGCTTAAAGAGGCTCAAATTTCTGGTGATGTCGAAACTAGAGAAGATGCTATAAGTTTTGTCAAAAATATAAATGCGTAACAAAAATATATATATAATTTTGAAAAACGTTTGGTTTTGACTATAATCTATAAGTAAGAGGAAATAAAGGAAATTGATATGAATTCAGTCGTTTTAGTTGGCCGTGCAGGACAAGACCCTGAGATGAAATATTTTGAATCAGGAAAATGTAAAACTACATTTTCAGTAGCTGTTTCACGTTGGGATTCAAAAGCTAAGGCAGAAACAACAGACTGGTTTAATATAGAATTGTGGGATAAAGCAGCTGAAATAGCAGGCGAATATGTAAAAAAAGGACGCTGGGTCGGAATAGACGGCAGACTCGCTTGCAGCAAATGGACAGGTCCTGACGGAACTCAAAAAGAAAGATTTTTGGTCAGAGCTAATACGTTAAGACTTCTCGGTGGCAAAAACGAAGGTTAATAAGGCGTAAATATGTTTATTTCCAGCACAATCGGTATTATCGCAGATGATTTGACCGGAGCTAATGATACAGCTTTGCAGTTTCATATGCGTGGTTGTAATACACAGATAATTTTAGATTATAATTCTTTACCTGATATCAAGGCTCACACTCAGGCATGGGCGTTATCTACGGAGAGTAGAAACACAGATGCCAAAACTGCAAAAGAAAAAGTTAAAATTGCGACAGAAAATTTAATAGACAATTTTAATATAGAATATTTTTATAAAAAAATAGATTCGACAATTCGAGGAAATATAGCCCCCGAAGTGCTTGGAATGCTTGATATATTGGGTTGGGACGCTGCGATAATAATGCCGGCTTTCCCAAATGAAGGTAGAATTACCGTGGGCGGATATCACTTGTGGAAGGGTGTTCCGATTGAAAGAACAGAACTTGCTCGTGACCCTCATTCACCTATTTATGAGTCACATATCCCGACGCTACTTAAATCTCAGCTTGAGGATGATAGCGAAAAAGACTTGGTTGATTTGATTGAGCTTGAAACTGTAATGAAAGGGGCCGGTCCCATTTTGATGAAGCTCAAAGAGCTTATAAATAAGGGTAAAAAGCTTATTGTGGTAGATGCTGTTTCTACTGTTGATATAGAGCAAGTTATACTCGCAATGGAAAAATGTAATTTTAAAATATTGCCGTGTGGCTCAGCCGGAGCTGCTCAAGCTTTGGGGAATGCTTGGCTTCCCGAGATGAAGTATCAACATATTACAAAAACCATTCCAGTGTTGCCGAAGCTTATTATTTCCGGAAGTTCTACTGATTTAACAGCTTCACAACTTAAAAAACTTGCAGATGATGATGATATTGAAAATACTTATTTTATCGAATTAAAACTTGATGATATTTTGAAAAATAATAATCAAGAAGTGATAGAACGAGCAGTTCGCAATCTAGTTGGCGGAAATGTTGTTGTTATACATTCTTCAAATTTGATTGAATCACCTGAAAAATTACCCGATATTTTGTTTGAAAATGAACTTACAAAGAAGAAGTTTGCGTCTATGATTGGTGACTTTTTGGCTGAAGTTACAAAAGAAATTTTGGCTAAAAAAGAGGTTATATTGATTAGTGTAGGCGGTGAAACTTCTTATAAATGTTGTAAAGCAATTGATAGCGGAAATATCCAGCTGATAGATGAAGTTGCCCCTGCTATTCCTTTGAGTATTGACCATAAGGCTCAATGGATTGTAACTAAATCAGGCAATCTCGGCAATCCAAATACGTTAATTGAAGTTATAAAATATTTCGAGCAACATAAATAATGAAAAAAATAGCAATTACGCTGGGCGATCCCAATAGTATTTCGCCTGAAATTATCATTAAAGCTTTAAATAAACTTGATTTACCCCAAGAAAAAATCGTTTTAATAGGCTCAAAAAATGTATTTGATTATTATGAAAAACATTTTGCATTGAGTTTTGCCAAAAAATATGAAATTGCAGAAGTGCCTTATGCTGAAAATGATATAAAAATCGGCTCTGAAACAAAAGAAGCAGGTGAGTTTTCATTTGAAGCGATAAAGAAAGCTTGTGAGCTTGTCAATTCTGGGCAGGTAGAGGCGATTGCTACGGGGCCTGTTTCTAAAAATGCGATGAATATGGCCGGTCATCATTACGCAGGTCAAACAGAGATAATTGAAAAATATATTGCTAAAAACGGTCAAAAAGCCGAAATGCTTTTTGTATGTGGTGATATTAAATTGTTGCTTTTGACAAGGCATGTTGCCGTGAGCAAATTATCAGATATTTTGAAAAAAGATTATATAGTTAAAAAAGTCAGCTCTGTAAGTGAGGATTTGACTCGTCATTTTCGAGTTCAAAATCCAAAATTTGCATTGTGTTCTTTGAATCCCCATGCAGGTGAAAACGGGCTTTTCGGGGACGAAGAAATCAAAGAATATTTGCCTGCGGTCAAAGAGCTTCAATCGAAGGGTGTGCAAATAACAAAACCTCTCCCTGCAGACGGCGTTTTGGCGAAGCTGGATATGAATAAGGCTCCCGAATACGATTGTTATTTGGCAAGTTATCACGATCAAGGGCTTGTTGCTATAAAGCTTTTAGGAATGAATAAAACTGTAAATACTACGATAGGGCTTGATGTATTAAGGACATCGCCTGCTCATGGGACAGCTTTTGATATTGCCGGAAAGATAGTTGCAGATGAAGAAAGTATGATATCTGCGATAAAACTCGCAATTAAAGATTAAAGTGACTATGACATTATTTTCGAATTAATAATGAAGGAAAGTGAATCTTTAAGAAACACGGTGACAGTTTCAATAAGTGTTTATTTTCCCAAATTGATTTCATAAAAACTTTTGCATTGCCAAAAATAAAAACAGAAGACAAAATCAAAAAAAATGGTAGAATATAGTTATGCCTAAAGTCTCTTAAATCATTGTAACGAGAGTGTAAAATAAGAGAAAAATTTTTAGTACAATTTATTGATTTTATTTTTTGAAGTAAGATAATGAAAGTACTAATTGTGAAATTTTTCACAAATGCGTACAAAATGGCACAAATTAACAAATAAGAAAATATGTTTACAAAAGGAGAGCAAAATGACAACAGAAAGTCAAACGAAAATTGACTACTCAAAAGTTGATGAAATCATCAATGCTTATTCCGGTAAGAAATCGAACTTGATTGCGATGTTGCAAAAAGTTCAAGAAACTTACCGTTATTTGCCAATCGATGTAATGACTTACATCGGCACAAAAATCGAAGGACTATCACCAGCGACTGTATATGGAGTAGCTACTTTTTATGCACAGTTTAGCTTGGATCCAAAAGGCAAATATGAAATAAAAGTATGCGACGGAACTGCTTGCCATGTTAGAGGTTCAATGCCTGTTCTTAGAGCAATAACTACAAAATTGGGGCTTAAAGATGGTAAATTCACCACAGATAACGGCCTCTTTTCTTTGGAAACAGTTAGTTGTCTGGGTGCATGCGGATTGGCTCCTGTTGTTGTTATAAACGGAAAAGTTTATCCTCAAATGACAGCAGATGCAATAAATGTCGTTGTAGATACAATTATAAATGAAGAAAAAGAGGGCTAAAATGGAAAATACAATGAACATTAATATTTTAGACGAACAAAATAAAGCTAAAGAATCTATTAAAGCCCAAGGCTTGAGAGTATTGGTTTGTGCCGGTACAGGCTGCGTTGCAAACGGCTCTTTAGAAATTATAAAAAAGTTCAAAGAATTGGGGGCAGATGTTTCTCCTTTGAGTGATTTTGACAAGGTTACTATTGTTCCGACAGGCTGTCACGGATTTTGTGAACAAGGTGTGTTGGTTATTATTCCAGAACTTGATGTTACTTATGTGAAAGTTAAATTGGCTGATGTTGAAGAAATAATTGAAAGCCATATAAAAGACGGAAAACCTGTAGAAAGACTTTTGTATAAAGACCCTAAGTCAGGTGAACCTGTTTATAAAAATGAAGATATAAATTTCTATGCAAAACAAACAAGAACTTCACTTGCAAATTGCGGAAATATCAATGCTGAAGAACTATCAGAGGCTATTGCCGTAGGTGCATACGAAGGCTTGGCAAAAGTTCTAAAACAAAATGACCCAAATGCTGTAATCGATGAAATTGTAAAATCCGGTTTGCGTGGTAGAGGCGGCGGTGGCTTCCCTACAGGCATGAAGTGGAAGTTTACAGCTGCAAACAGAGGCGGAAAATCTTACGTAGTTTGTAACGGTGACGAAGGTGACCCGGGTGCATTCATGGATAGATCCGTTATGGAAGGTGACCCTCATAAACTATTAGAAGGTATTGCGATTGCAGGTTTTGCAGTTGGTGCTGATGAGGCTTATATATACGTTAGAGCTGAATATCCGTTGGCAATTAAACGTTTGAAAATCGCTATCGCTCAAGCTGAAGAAGCTCATTATTTGGGTTCAAAAGTTATGGGTACAGATTTTAATTTTGAAATTCACATCAAAGAAGGTGCAGGAGCATTCGTTTGTGGTGAAGAAACAGCCCTTATCGCTTCTATTGAAGGCGAAAGAGGTATGCCAAGACCAAAGCCGCCGTTCCCTGCTAATAAAGGTTTGTTCGGCAGACCTACTTTGATTAACAATGTAGAAACATTGGCTAATGTACCTGTTATCATTCGCAAAGGTGCTGATTGGTTCAGTTCTTTAGGTACTGAAAAATCCAAGGGTACAAAAACATTTGCGTTGACAGGCGAAGTCAACAATACAGGTCTTATTGAAGTTCCGATGGGAACAACTTTGAGAGAAATTGTATTTGATATCGGTGGCGGAATCAGAAACGGCAAAAAATTCAAAGCGGTTCAAATGGGCGGACCTTCAGGCGGTTGCTTGACGGAAGAACATTTGGATATGTCTATGGATTATGATTCATTGATTAAAGCAGGTGCAATGATTGGTTCAGGCGGACTTGTTGTTATGAATGAAGACACTTGTATCGTAGAAGTTGCAAGATTTTTCATGAACTTCACGCAAAATGAGTCTTGCGGAAAATGCGTTCCTTGTCGTGAAGGAACAAAAAATATGCTAAAAATTCTTGAAAAAATTGTTAAAGGTCAAGGCACGATGGAAGATCTTGATACCCTTGAAGAACTTGCAAAAGCTGTAAAAGACGGTTCACTTTGCGGTTTGGGTAAAACAGCTCCAAATCCTGTTTTGTCTACTCTTAAATATTTCAGAGATGAATATATAGCACATATTAAAGACAAAAAATGTCCTGCAGGTGTATGTTCAGCGTTGAAAACAATTGCTATTGATGAAGACCTTTGTAAAGGTTGTTCAAAATGTGCAAGAACTTGTCCTGTTGGTGCTATTTCAGGTCAAATTAAATCACCATTCAAGATTGATCAATCAAAATGTATTAAATGCGGTGCTTGCTTGAACAACTGCCCATTTAAAGCTATTAAACAAGTTTAAGAGAAAAGGGAACTTATAAAATGAGTACATTATTTATAAACGGAAAAGAAGTGGAGTTCACAGACGAACCCAACATCCTTGAAGTCATTAGAAAGACAGGCTTAAATTTACCTACTTTCTGCTATAGACCTGACTTGACACAATTCGGTGCTTGCAGAATGTGCGTTGTAGAAGTTGAATATCCAAACGGAAGAAAAATGATAAATTCTTCTTGCACAATGCCTCCTGAAGAAGGTATAAAAGTCTTTACACACACAGAAAAAATCAGAAGAATCAGAAAAACTGTTCTTGAATTGTTGTTGGCAAGCCACGACAGAGAATGTACTACTTGTGAAAAATCAGGCAGGTGTGAACTTCAAGAATACGCTGAAGAATACGGTATAAAAGACCTTAAATATTATCAAAAACCTAAATCAGAATATCTTCCAATAGATGATACAAACCCATCAATAGTTAGAGATCCAAATAAATGTATCCTTTGCGGTGCTTGCGTTAGAGCTTGCTCTGAATACCAAGGACACAGCGTTTTAGGGTTTGCAAACAGAGGTTCAAAAACAGTTGTTCAACCTATTGCAGGTAAACAATTGGCAGAAGTCGATTGTGTATTCTGTGGTCAATGTCAAGCAGTTTGCCCGACAGGTGCTTTGACAATTAAATCTGACATCGAAAATGTTTGGAATGAAATAAATAATCCGAACAAAAAAGTTGTAGTTCAAATCGCACCATCTGTCAGGGTTGCAGTTGGCGAAATGTTTGGACTTAAACCTGGAGAAAACACTATTGGTAAGTTATATGCTGCATTAAAGACAATCGGATTTGATCTTGTATTTGATACAAACTTCTCAGCTGACCTTACTATTATGGAAGAAGCTACTGAGTTTATCGGTCGCCTTACAGAAAATAAAAATCTTCCATTGTTTACATCTTGTTGTCCGGCTTGGGTTAGATATTTAGAAACTCAACATCCAGAGCTATTGAAACATTTATCAACTTGCAAATCACCTCAAGGTATGTTGTCACCTGTTATCAAGGAAATTTTGCCAAAATATAATGAAGGTGTTAATAAAGAAGATATTGTTGTTGTTTCAGTAATGCCTTGTACTGCAAAAAAAGCTGAAGCAAAGAGATATCAGTTGATGAAAGATATGAAACCTGAAACAGACTATGTTTTGACAACTCAAGAAATTGGGAAAATGATTAAAGGAGCAGGTATCAATCTTGCTAAACTTCAAGACGTTGAACCGGATTCTCCGTTTGGTGAATATACAGGTGCAGGTACTATTTTCGGTGCTTCAGGTGGTGTTGCAGAAGCAGCATTAAGAACAGCATACGAATTTGTTACAGGCGAGGAGCTAAAGGATGTTGACATTAAGGTTGTAAGAGGTGTTGATAAAGCTTCAAGAACTAAAGATGCCGAAGTCGATGTCAAAGGTACAAAAGTAAAAGTAAGAGTTGTTTCAACCTTGAAAGAAGCTGAAAAATCACTTCAAGAGTTGATAGCCGGCAAATCAGATTTCCATATTTTGGAAGTAATGGCATGCCCCGGAGGTTGTATCAATGGCGGCGGACAACCTAGAAGCTGCGATGATATTTCTATCAGAGAAGAAAGAGCAGAAGGTTTGTATAAAGAAGATAGAGAGCTTCCGTTAAGAAAATCTCATAAAAATCCAGCGATAATCAAACTTTATAAAGACCAACTTGAGAAACCAAATTCTCATATAGCTCATGATCTGTTACATACACACTATGAAGATATGTTCCAAGGTTCATATAAGGATTTAAAGTAATCCCATAGTAGTGGTTTATTCTGCATCAAACCATAAAGACCGTCAGGAATGGCGGTCTTTTATTTGTGCAAGAATTTTATGTTATAACTTTTACCTTATTGGGTATTGTGATATCATGGTTAAGCAATTTTAAAATTAAAACCCGGGGTATAAAATGAAAATGAGTAAAAAAGCATTCACGTTAGCAGAAGTGCTGATAACCCTTGTCATAATTGGCGTTATAGCGGCTATTACAATACCGTCGTTGTTGAATAATACAAATAAAGAAGAGTACAAAACAGCACTTAAAAAATCTGTTTCTACGTTGAATAATGCAATATCTATGGAGTATGCACATACGGGCAAAAACATTGAAGATTTTACGTCAGTTAACGACTTGCAGGAGAATTTATTTAAAAAGAGAATGAATGTAGTCAGTGTACCAACGGGTAATGAAACTCCCATACCCGAAGATGAATATAGTTTATTTGAAATGCCAGCTTATGCAGGAAGTGCTCCTAGCTCTATTCCTTCTGATGAGTTTATATATACTGCAGATGGAATCGGTTATTATGTTGAGCCAATGAGTGTTGGAGATTGCAAATATACATCTGAAATGTTAGATCCTCCTTGCTTTGGAGTTGTTGTTGATGTAAATGGTTCAAAAGGTCCCAACAAAATTACTACATTTGCGTATAGCGGCACTGTAGCAGGTTCAATTGCCTCTATTTTTGAACAGCCGGCATGGGCACTTATTTCTAGTTCTTCAAGTCTTGATTTAAAAGACCAAATTTCTGTTATTTATCTTTATGATAAAGTTGCGGTTCCAGACGGGCCAGCTTCAATTATTCTTCAAGGAAAAGATAGTGCAACAATAGGCAAATAATAATGTAAACAAAAGGCACTTGAAAAAGTGCCTTTTGTTTATTTTACTTTTTGGAAAATATAAATGTATTCGTGTTTGAAAATATAGAAGCCACCGCTTAGAGCTCTATAACGCCATAGATTGGCTGTTCTACCCTTACATTTTTCGTTGCCTTCAATATTTTTTACTATGATTGCTTTAGTTATGAAGCCAAGCTCATTCATTTTTCTTGAACAATCGGCTCCCAAGGGGTAGATTTGTGAGTTGGCATATTTGTCGCCGATAATTAAAGCTGCAAATCTTCCTTTTTCAAGTAAATCATAGCCGTTTTTAGCTACTTTCTCAAATAAATCATAAAATTCATCAGTTGTAGCACAGTTAGATAAATCCTCTTTTTTATCTGAAAATTTTATAATATCGTCATAAGGTGGGTGTAGAATTAAAAATTGAGCTTTATCTTTACCCATAACATCTAGTCTTGCTTGAACTTTCTCTTTTGCGTCAGAAGAAGCACTATCTGCACAAATCAGGTTTGTTTCAGTAACAAGTTCTTTTTGTGTAAATTTTTGTGAGACATGGTCAACCAATTCTTGTTTTAGTTCGACGCCTATACATCTACGTTTTATATTAAGAGCTTCAATGGCAGAAGTTCCGGAACCTAAAAATAAATCTAAAACGACATCCCCTTTTTTTGTATAACGTTCATATAGTTGTTGGGCTATTTGAGGTATGTAGTTTCCGTGATATTCATTAGAATGTTTACCGGTTTTGTCACGTGATGCGAACTCCCACCACGTATCAGTTTTTATGTGTGGATAATCTTTCCACTTATCTAATCTAATATCGCTATATGGCTTGGTTAATGATTTTTTCTTAGGAACGATTTTTAAATCAGGTCTTTGAAAATTTTCTTTAACCTTGTTATGACTCAAAGTTGGCATATCCCAATATCTCCCCTCTGTTTTTCTTAAGTATAAAGGGTAGTCCATGCTTTTAAATCATTACGATAGATGAAATTTTATTTATGTTTAACTTTTAATTTCGAGTTAAATTCTTGAACAGTCCAGTTTACAATATCGGTTGTAATACCTTTGTTAACTTTCAAAATAAGCATTCCTATTCCGCCATATGGATAAGTTTTTATATAATAGGGTCCTTGAGCAAATCTTTTTAAATAATAAGCTTGAGTTTGAGAGTATCTGTCTTTTGCACTAAGGGGAACGCAAATCGGAACGTTTCCAATATCTGCAAGGATTATGGGCGTGTATAAACCTTTAAATTTGGCAGAAGGAGATATCAAAACTAAAGCAATAGGTTTAGTTTTTAATTTGGAAGAAGCCAGAATGGCAGTGTTTGCACCTATGTCAGCTCCAACAATAGCCATGTTTGAAACTGAAATATTTTTGTAATTTTCACTTACATAAAGTAAAACGTCACATACATCAGAGGGATATTTTTTATAAGTCTTTTCAGACATATATCTCCAGTTTGTTTTTCTAAAGTTTGCGGTATAGATGCTTTTGCCGTGACCTCTGAAATCCATTTCTAACACGGCGAATCCTGCTTGATTAAATTTCGACTGTAAATCAATCCAGTATGCACTGGAATATCCTAGAGAATGTAATAAAACTACCAGCGGATATTTTTTTCGTTTTTCTTTAGGCATATACAATTTAGAAGTTAATAAGAAACCGTCTTTAGTTTCAACTTCAAGGTCGATAGAAGCTTTAGATACTTTTTTAGACAACGCAGCACCGAAAGCACAAGACGTTGTAAATATGCATACAACAATAAATATTATAAATTTTTTCATCTCATCGCCTTAATTTCCCCGACGGGGTAATCTCTAATAGTTTTTAATTTTACCTTTTACCTTTTTATTTGTTTTTTATCTGTATAAGAGCGTCAACAAGACAAGGGTCCCATTTGATTTGAGATTCTTGATGTATAACGTCTAAAGTTTCTTTAACACTTAATGCATCACGATAAGTTCGTTTTTCAAGTAAAGCACAGAAAGCGTCTGCAATTGCAACGATTCTTGAACCGAGAGGAATACTGTATCCGCTGAGTCCTTCGGGTTTACCTTTGCCGTCCCAACGTTCTTTATGGTAGTGAATATAAGGGACGACTTCAGATAAGAAGTTGATGCTCATAAGCAGATTAACACCGATATTGGGGTGGTTTTGAAGTTTTTCCCAATCTTCTCGAGATAACTTTTCTTTTTTGTTAAACAATTCTTGAGGAATTGTTATTTTGCCAATGTTACGCAAAAGAGCTGCATAATATATTAAATCTTTAGTTTTTTCGTTCAATCCGAGATGAGAGCAAATATCTCGAGCCAAGTCGGCAACTTCTTTAGAGTGATTTGCTTTGAAGTTGCTTTTAGCGTCAACAGCTTTAGCCATGTTTTCTACAAACATTTGTTGTTCGTCGCCCAAATCACCTATTACGGCAGTCAATTCTGCTCTATGGTGTTGCAATTGAGTTGTTGTAACTTCAGAGTTATTTATGAGAATTTCGGTTTCTTCTGTCAATTTTTGCAAAGCAAACGAAGTTGCAAAAAGTTTAGCTGTAACATGTACGAGTTCTACAAATTCTTTGTTCACTTTTTTATTAGAGTGATTTTGAATAACGATAACGCCGACATTTTCAAGGTTGCTATACATTGGAACGGCAACGCAGTAGTCAACTTTGTTTTCTTTTAATTTAAGGATAGGGGTATATTCTTTGCCTTTTCCGTAGCCAAAAGTTTCAATTATTTCATGGTCAGTGAACGCTTTTGTCACAAGGCTTTTATCGTTAAGAGAGTAGCCTATATTATGTGAGTAAATATCATCTCGGAAGTTCAAAGATGAACCGACAAGGACCAAGTCGTTATCAGCTTTATCAAGACCTTTAGCATATTCTTTAGCCAAGAAAATTTGGCATGCATCAACTTCAAGCATTTGTTTTATAGTTTTTGCGATTGAGTTGTAGATGACATAATCTTCTTTATCGGTAAAGCCTAAAATTTTCAAAGTATTGTCTATTGAATAAATAGAAGTCAATTCTTGTAATTGATTTTTAAGGCTTTCAATTTTATCGACGCTACCGCCTTTGCTTATTTTTTGAGCTAAATCATCAGAGATTAAATGTTCTGATAAAAAGTCGCCCAAATTCAAAGCAAAAATTTCTTCTAATGGGTCAGCATCCATGAAATCGGCACTGCGTGAAAACAGTGATACATTTTGTTCTGATTTTTCTTCCGTCATAGGTCTTCCTATTTCAATTTCTCTTTATTTTAAGGCATTTTTTCGTGTTTTTCAAAAGGTTTTTTTTTAGGAAAAAATCCTTACTTTGAGATTATCGGCAAATAAAAATAAAACTTTGATGCTTTTTACAAAAATTTATACTTTAGTTGTAGAAGTTTGATAGCAAAGTATGAGTTTAGGGCGTTAAATTAAGAAAGTTTAAGCAAATTAAAATTAGAAAACACATTGTAAACAAATGTAACAACATCGTCTTAAAACCTAAAGTTGATATTCAATAATGTCGAAATAATAAATGTAAGTAATAAGTACAAACAACAATAAGTAATAAATGGGATATGGCGAAAATGAGTCTTAACATTAACAACTACAATAGCTTGAATAATACATACGGTTTGACTTCTAAGAACCAAGGTATTGATACAAATGCAGTAAAAGATATCACAAGCCAAATCTTAGATAAAAACATTAAAACCGTTGATCTCGATTCAGTTGATCTTACAAAATTCAACAGAGCTCAATTAGGCTTAGACTTGTATAATTCAAGAACAAACATCGAAAAAGCAACTCAAGTTGCAGTTAGAAATGCAGGTTTGGATATCAACTTGAACCAAAATTTCATCGCTAACGTTCAATACTTGAATGCACAAGCAGCACAAGATTCAGTTAAAACAGCAAAACAAGTAGAAGGCAAAGTTGTACTTCCTGTTTCAGAAGCAACAGATGCTAACGTAAAAAACGTATTTGCAGTTCCTCAAGCAGCTCAACTTTTTGGAGCTCAAAACTTAAATAAAGATAAAAGAGGTTCAAACCCATTTTCATTCTACCAACCTGCAGCAAACAAAGAAGAAAAATCTGAAAAAGAACCTTTGAATATATTCGCATAATTTACAAAATGCTAATAAATTATGAATAAAAAGTATAAATTCTCACTTATTACTTATTATTACGGATGATTGTTTGATTATCCGTTTTTTCTTTTGAAATTGTCCTTGCTGACTGTGGCAAAAAGCCCTTTAGGGGGTTGAAACAAGTTCAGCATGCTGTAAAGGTTTTGATTTTTATTTACTGTTGATTATCTTTGTTTAAATATAACCACGTCTTGGATTATTTGCAGTTGAAAATCTTTCATTTTGCTTCATTAAATTGTTCACTGGGACGAGCTCGCTCACTTTCTCTCGACTCGGCTCTTGCTAAAATCCGGTCACTATTCTAAGTTCTTATCACAAGAGAAGCTCTTTTGTTTATCGTGACGCCATTTTCTACGGCTCGTAACTAGCCTTGAAAAGAAGGCAAAAAAAAGCCCTTTCTAATGAAAGGGTTTTGAATCTGTTTTGATTCCTCGTGTGTGTAAAAGTAAAGTGTAAGGTTAGTAAGTAGTGTGGAGTGTGTGTGGTTAAAAAATTTGTTTTAAAAAGCTTTTTGGCTTTTGTCTCTCTATTACTCCCTCTAATATGTTGTAGACTTAATCGATTTCATTCGTGGTTTTAAATTTTTGTTTTCTCTAATCTCTCGTGTGGTTAATTTCTCTCGTTCTCGAAACTCTCTCGTGGTGTGGGTTTGTGGTTCTCTCTTTTTTCATCTCTCGTACTTTAATAAAGTATTTTTATCTTTAAATATTGCTTTTTTATATTCATTTTATATACCCTTGTTACATTGCTTAACAATTACTTTTCAAATGTCAATCTTGATTAGCATCTTTTCTTGCTATAATGTTAATCTTTTTGACAAAAAGAATTAACCCAAAAACAATTTTAATCAGGAATAAATTCAAATAAATCCTGAGTCTTGCAGTTCAATTCATTACATATTTTATTTATTGTATCTAGACTAAAAATAGATATTTCTGCGTGATACATCTGTGAACCGTATTTTACTGAGTCCTGTAAGTCTGCAATGTTCAATCATTTTAATTCTGCGTTCGCCAAAAAGTTTTGATGAATTATTTTTAATCATTCAATAAGTATAAAAGAATTAGTTTTCACTTGACTTTAGTTTGAAATTATTGTAGAACGGTACAGAATCAATGCATTTTCATGCAATATATTTTAATAAATCTGAGATTTAGGAAACAAAAAATAATGAAAACAAAATCGGCGTTTACTCTGGCAGAAGTATTGATTACGCTCGTAATTATTGGTGTTATTGCAGCGATGACAATACCGTCGCTTTTGAATAAAACTAATGAGCAAGAAAGCGTAAGTGCTGTAAAGAAGGCTTATTCCACTTTATCGCAAGCCCACAATATGGTAATGTCGCAAGATGGCTTTGATCCAACTGATTATGCCTCTGATGCGGAATCCACAAAAGCATATGGTGACCTTGTTGTTAAATACCTCAATGTTGAGAAAAATTGTGGCATGACATCAGATGGTGACTGCTTTCCTGCTGTTACTTATAAGTACCTAAATGGTAATAATCATGGTAGTCTGAATTTAAGTTCTAGTTATTACAAAGTTCGGCTAAATGATAACATGTCGTTTAGTTTATACCTTTACTTTACATATGAGTATTTTGGAAGTACACCTGCTCTAAAAAATGTGTTTGGACTTATAGTAATAGACGTCAATGGTAACAAAGGTCCTAATACTTTCGGAAAAGATACGTTTAACTTTGAGCTGACTAAATATGGAGTTATGCCTGCTGGATCACCTAAAGATATAGGCGTTCCAATGACAGGTTGCAAAACAGATGGTGGTCCTTGCACTGCGTGGGTTATTTTGAAAGGTAATATGGATTATTTGAGACAAGATGTCAGCTGGTAGAGCAAACTATTGAGCGGCTAAAGCGAGTTTTACTCTTTCGATGCAGGCGTCTTTGCTTTGTTTCCATTCTCTGAAAGATATTCTTTCGATTTTCAGTCCCGAACGCTCTAATATAACGTGTTTTTTAATCTGAGTGTTATACATTTTGGGGTTATCTTCAACCCCGTCACATTCTACTAAAAGGATATTTTTCATAGGGTCAAATACTAACAAATCTGTGCTAAAACCAGCCATTTTGTAGCCTGCTTTAACGTTGTAGCCTTCTTCTTTGAGTTGAGTTGCGACTTCTTTTTCAAAATTATTTTTGTAAATATTGTCGTCAAGTTCATTGTCAAGAGCTGTTTCCAGCTTATTTTTGGCTTCATAGGCTTGAATATATTCAATGTAATCCTTTAAAAGACCTTGGGGCAAATCTTTAGGATTTTTTGATAAGAAACAGATGGTTTTGTTTTTTGCACGAGTAATTGCAACATTGAAAAGGTTTGGTTTTTGCAAGAATGTCAAACTTTGAGAGAAGCTGTTGTCTGCAACTGCCCAAGATAGTACCATAATGTCACGTTCATCACCTTGGAAGGTGTGGGCTGTACCGACTTCAATTTTGTGTTTACGGATTATTGAGTCAGAAAAAACTTGAGCCATTGCTTTTTTTATGAGTTCAACTTGTCCTCTGAATGGCGAAATTATACCGATAGTGGTTGGCTCATTGCCGGCTTCGATATTTTTTTTATCTTCGAGAATTATTTCGTGAACCCTTTTAATGATGGCTTCGGTTTCCGGTCTGTTTCTTGTTGCGTCGGAGTCGACTTTCCCATCTTGAACAAGACAAAGTTCCAGTACATCTTTTTTCTCAAAGTTTTTTGTCATGATACGCATTCTGTCGCCGTAGAATTCTCGGTTGCTGAACTCGATAATAGGTTCTAAACACCTGAAATGTTCATCTAAGAGGACTGGACTCATAGAGTAATAGTTTGCCAAATCAAACATTGAATTTGTTCTAAAACGCCACATTAACTGATATTTGTCAGGTATTTCATATTGGCTCAAGAATGATTGTTCTTTAGCTTTTTCCAAGAAGGATAGATGCGGAAGTTGCTTGTCGTCACCTACGATTACGGCTTTTTTTGAGCGGTAAAGTATCGGGAAACAGCTTGCGATATCACATTGAGAAGCTTCGTCGATTATTGCTACATCAAAAAGCCCCGGCTTCATCGGCAATGAACCTGAAACGGCGTAGGTAGTAACGCACCAGCAAGGAAAAGCTTCCAAAAGTGGTCTAAAATCTTCATCTTCAAGAAGTCTGTTTTGCAGATTTCTTTTCTTTTCAACTAAAGCTTTTGTGTGAACTATCAATCTTTGGCGTTTTACTTGGTCACGCAAAAGACCTTTAAGAGATTCTCTACGTTTGTTTTTGAGGATTTCAACGGCAAGAATTCTTTGTTTTTTCTTTAATGTTTTCATTTGCAAAATTAGTTGATGGAGATTGCCGATTTTAAATATTTTAGCTTCTATATTGCGGGCTTTTGCGGTCAATTCAGAAAGTTTGAGTTCATCTCTGAGTTTAGCAATATTCTCATAATCGGCGTGAAACAAAATTGGTTTTAATATTTTGTTCAATTTATGCGAATTTATTTGATTTGAAATGTTTGATAAAAAGCCTGTTTTCTCGAGATTTTTTTCTAAATTTTTCAAAACAGAATCAATAGCAATTATTTCATCACGTTTAAGATTTTTTGTGATGAAAGTGGGTTTGCCGAGCAATTTTGCCTCATTTTCTCTTTCAGATATCGCATTTTGCCATTCTTGTTCGAGCTTGATTATATTTTCACATTTATCTTCAATATCTTTTATGCTTTTTAGAAGCTTGTGCATATCAGATACGTCGACAAGAACAGCGTTTTCAAACCCCGAATCAAGGTCAACTTTGTTTGACAATAAATCTTGAAGCTCAAAAGAGAGTTGTTTTTGGTAGTTAGGGCGTCCGGCTCTTAGAGCCAAATAGGGTGCTCCAAGCTTGTTTAGACGGTCAGCTACTACGTCTGTTGCTTTGTCCATTCTGGAAGCTACAAGGACGGTTTTTCCTGTGGCAATTAAGTGTGCGACAAGATTAACAATGGTTTGTGATTTTCCTGTTCCAGGAGGTCCATAGACTGCAACAAGCGGATTTTCTTCGATTTTTTTTATAACTGCTTCTTGAGAGTCGCTCAAAGATAGTGGCGTAATAGCGGCAAAATCTTTAAGTTCTTTTTCTTTCTTCAGCTGTTTGTCGAGGTTTTTGCCTTTTGTAATAAGGTATTCCTCGTTTATCACGTTTAGTGCTGTTTCTCTAAATAAACCGCTTGGTTTTTCTGATATTTGAGTGAGTTCGTGTAAGACGCCCGCTGTAACGTCAGGGCGTTTTGTCAAGATAATAGCACTTTGATTTGTTATTGAAACTTTGTCAATCTTGACTTTTGTTTTTGGTCTATCTTCGCCTGTTATATCATCGAGATTGTCGTAATTCACTGTAACGTCAGGGTTTGAAGCTGATACGTTGTTTTCGAATTCATCATCTTCGTGAGTTAATTTTATTTCTATATCAGGAATTATTGACTTCAAAGTGGTCAAGAAAATTTGTAAACTTTCTTCTTTTAAAGGTAGCTCAGGGACAACTTCAAGCAGACCGTCCAGCATATGTTCCATTTCATCTTCGTCATCAGTTTTGTTCATCAAGGCGGTCAATGCTCCGGTGTTAAGCGACAAAACTTCATCTTGAAGTGTGCAATTTATGTTCATTCCGTCACGTTCAAGTTTGCAGGGCATGTATAACAATGGAGTTAGAAATTCGTTTAGACGTTTGTTTTTGCCACTTTTGCCGACTAAAAACAAGTAGCCGTAAATCAAATATTTGTCTTTTTGACTCATTTCTGTCTGAATCATAAGTTCAGTCAAATAGCTGTCAGAGCCGTCAAGCCGTAAAGGTTCGCCAAAGTTTGTGAACAATTTTTCATCTGATAAAAGGGACAATTCTTGTGAGTCATTTTTGTCGATAACAGAATCGTAATTATTCAAAAATATCCACTTGTTGTCTTTATCTTGTTTTAGGTTGCGGAAGGTGGAGCTTTTGACTTCTTCCCTGACGCAATCGTGAAGATATAGACTTAATCTTTTGATAAAACTGTTGTGGAACGCTGAGTTCAATATTTTTGTTGCTTCTTGGAGCATAAAACCCTCTTACTGTGTAAATTGTGAAACTTTTTAAATAAAAGCACAATTTTTCAAAATAACCTTTACATAATAATTCTACTATTTATTCAAAGATATAATAGGGCTTTTTGAATGATTTATTGTTTTGTTATTTTAAAATGAATGATAACTCCAATCTTTGACAGAGCGTGGAAAATCTTTAAAAAGTGGGTATTATATATTTACAAGGATTAATATAGAGATATGAAAAATAGAAAAGCGTTTACACTTGCAGAAGTTTTGATTACGCTGGTTATAATTGGCGTAATAGCAGCGATGACAATTCCGTCGTTGTTGAATAATACAAACAAGCAGGAAACAATAACCTCCCTTAAAAAATCATATTCTGTCTTGAGCCAAGCTCTTTTGCAACACTATGCATTGACAGGCGAGAGTTATGAAGAGGCTCAAGACAATTGTGAGAATGATGTAGATTGTATTTATGAAGAATTTTTTGCTAAAAGGATGAATGTAGTTTCCTCTACATTGAGTCCTGTTGCATACAGTGGTGGTGGTGATTTGACTTTTTACACTGCAGATGGTATGGCATATTCATTTGATAAATATACAAGTGAGATTTTTGTTGATCTAAATGGTGACAAAGGACCGAATACAAGAACTTCTTATCGTTTAAATGGCAATGCCGACATAAAAGACGGATATCGTTTTATTGTTAAAGATAAGCAAGATTCGAACTGGAACAAAATCGGAGAATATGTATATCCTGCTTGTCCAACTAATTTTGTTTTGGATGGGTTAAAATGTCTTGATTCGGAATATGGTTGCACCTGTCCGATGTAGAATTGCTTACCACTTTTTAAAAACAAAAAATACGGCACCTATAATAAAGAGAAATCCTACGATATAGTTCCATTTGAGCTCCTCTTTGAGGTAAAAAACAGAAAAGATACAAAAGACAACAAGCGTTATGACTTCTTGCATGGTTTTTAGTTGTGCTGTGTCGTAAACCATTCTACCTATTCTGTTTGCAGGGACTTGGAAACAATATTCGAAAAATGCAATTCCCCAACTAACAAGGATTACAATCCATAATGCAGAACTTCTGTGTTTTAAATGTCCGTACCAGGCAAATGTCATAAATATATTAGAAATTGTCAACAAAATTATAGGCGTAAAGCTTCGCAACATTGTTTTTTCTTCCACAAAACTGTTTCCGATAGAATTTTAACATGAAAGCGGTTTTTGTTTTTATTTGTTCAAATATATTTCAAGCTAAAAATGAATAATGTTTTTTTGTAAAGTATAGCCACTTAGGTTAGATTAAAATTCTTGTTTTTGGTAAAATAGCCCTGTAAAAGTACAAAAAACAGGGGATAATGATGAAAAATAAGAAAATTCTGTTTTGGGCAATTATGGGACTTGTCGCAGTTTGTTTGACAATCATTGCAATAAAGCCTACAAAATTAGGTCTTGACTTGGTTGGCGGTTCCAGATTGGTGCTGGAAGCTCAAACTACAGCTACAATTCCTGAAATCAAACAAGATATGATGGATAGCTTGAAGTTTGCTATAGAAAACAGAGTTAATGCTTTGGGCGTTTCTGAAACTGTAGTTCAACAAACAGGAGAAAAAAGATTATTAATTGAAATTCCTGATATTTCAGATCCTGCTAAAGCTAAAGAATTTATTGGAGATACGGCTGAATTAGAATTCAAAAAACCAGTTACCGTACAAGGCGGAAACGAAGGTTGGGCTTCTACGGGGTTGACAGGTAAAGATTTGAGAAAAGCAGCTGTTGCTACAGACCAAACTGGTCAATATGTTGTAAGCTTAGAGTTTAATGACGCAGGAACAAAAAAATTCGGCGATTTGACAACTCAACTCGTTGGGAAACAAATGGCTATATTCTTCAATAATGAACTTCAATCAGCTCCTGTTATAAACGAAAGAATATTAGGCGGCAGAGCTCAAATTTCAGGCGGTTCCGCTGGTTTTGCTTATGAAGAAGCTAAAAAAATGGTTGACCTTTTGAACGCAGGTGCTCTTCCTATCCCTGCAAAAATCATTGAAGAAAATACTGTAGGTCCTACTCTTGGTGCTGATAGTATTGCAAAGAGTAAATTGGCAGGCATGATTGGGCTTGGTGCAGTTATGATTTTCATGATTATGTACTATAGAGTCCCTGGATTTATTGCCGATATTGCGTTGATAATATATTCAATAATTGTATTTGCTATCTTTAAGATTATTCCTGTAACTCTTACTTTAGCAGGTATTGCAGGTTTTATCTTGAGTATAGGTATGGCGGTCGATGCCAATATCTTGATTTTCGAAAGAACAAAAGAAGAATTAAAGTCTGGTAGAACCTTGTTTACAGCTATTAATACAGGTTTCGACAGAGCTTTTACAAGTATTTTTGACTCTAATATGACAACGATTATTACTTGCGTAATTTTGTATATGCTAGGTTCAAGTATAGTTAAAGGTTTTGCTTTAACCTTGTTAATTGGTGTTTTGGTGAGTATGTTCAGTGCAATCACAGTTACTAAAAACTTTATGCACTTGTTGTTCGGTACAGGACAGTTGAAACACCCCGGTTGGTTTGGCTTGAAAGAAAGCGATATTAATACTGCTTATGAGGCTTCTGAAACCAAAAAAGAAAAAGCAAGATTCGGTATTTTGGACTAGGTTTGAAAATTCAATTTAAAGGAGATAAAAATGGCTAATACGCTGTTAAATTCAAAAAAAATAATAGATGTTGTCAAATATAGATGGGTTTGGGTTTCCCTTTCAGCATTGTTAATCATACCTGGTATTGTGGCAATGATATATTCAATGATGACTTATCCGACCCATATGCCACTTAGAGTCGGTATTGACTTTACAGGTGGTACAATTGTTCAATATTCAGTTGACAAAGCAGTCGATAATGCCAAAATGGCAGATATTAGAACAAAGTTAGAAAAAACAGGAATTAAAAACCCTGTAATTCAAGTCTTGACGGCTTCTGCTGTAGGCTCAAAGCATAACGAGTTCAATAATATTTTGTCAGTAAGAACTCAATTCGCTTCAGAAAAAAATGATAAAGCAATGGCAAATGTTTCATCAGTTGTGATGAAGGATTTCCCTAAAGCAAAATTGGTACAAGTAAGTTCAGTCGGACCGACTTTAGGGGCCGAGCTCTTTAAAAATTCTATGGTAGCGTTGCTTTTGGCCTTTACTGCTATAGTCGCTTATTTGGGCTTTAGATTCCGTATTGAATATGGCGTAATCGCAATTTTGGCGTTGGTTCATGATGCGTTGTTTATTGTAGGTGCTTTCTCTATTTTGGGATTGCTATGTGGAGTTCAAATAGATGCTTTGTTTATAACGGCAATTCTTACGGTCATAGGCTTTTCCGTCCATGACACCATTGTTGTTTTTGACAGAGTCAGAGAAAACGCAAAATTCTTGGCTAAAAAAGCTACTTATGGAGAAATCGTTAATGCCAGTGTAAATCAAACTTTAGCAAGAAGTATCAATACTTCATTAACTACATTGATTACGTTAGCTGCTTTGTATTTCTTTGGTGGTGTAACAACTAAAGATTTTGTATTGGCTATGATGCTCGGAATTGCAATCGGTACTTATTCAAGTATTTTCTTTGCAAGTATGGCTTTAGCTTGGTATCATGAAAAAGTAGATAAAAAGGCTTAAAATAATTATGCAAGATATTTCTCTCGCACAGTATATTTCAAAACAAAGAGAAAAAGTTGGACTTTCACAGACAGGGTTGTCTAAGAAGTCCAACCTTCCTTTGTCTGTTATTGAAGATATTGAATCAGGCAAGGAACTTTTTTTGCCATCTACACACCGTCAGCAGCTTGCAAAAGGCTTGAAGTTGTTGCCAATGGATATTAAAAAATATGAAAAAGTTATAGACTCAAGTTTTGATACCGATATGGAATTGGTTGAGTTTATGCGTAGAGCAATTTTGGGGGGAGAAACCGATGAATTGAGATGTCCTATTTGCGGCTCAGAGTTGACTACAAAGATTGTAAAGATGTATGATTTGGAGGATAATTTGGTTTTGCACCCAAAAGCAAATTGTAAGAAATGTCCATTCCAAATAAAATAGATTGCACATTAAGAATTAAAAAAACGAGGTTTGTTGTTTCAAACCTCGTTTTTTTATAGTTATTATATTTAATGTGTTTCACCACTCATTGGTTCAGCCGGACTACCGGGCATATTAGGAGGTTGGACTCCATCTGCAGGCATTCCTGCAGGTGTTGGATTAGCAGCACCGTCAGTGGGGGTTGCCCCTTGTGCTTTTGCTTTTGTAGGATTATTCTTCACAGAATATAAATTGATAGAAACTCTTGCCACCAGATATTTTTTGTTAGCTTCATAAGGTATAATAGTTATGTTTGATACATTAACGAAATAAGGGTACATATAAACATCTTTAAAGAAGTTTTGAATTTGAGAATAAGTACCAATCAAGCTAATTCTAATTTCGCAGACATTATGAGTGTTTGAAAAGTTTTTATAAATTAAATCTTGTTCAGGGTTTATAACGTATTCGATAGAACGTAATAAAAGCCCGTCAACTTTGATAAAATCAACAATATCTTCAAACATTCCGCCAAAAGAGGCAATTGAGTCATCAGGTGCTGATGATTGTTTAAAGAATGGACGCAAAGCTTCTTGTTGTTTGCTCATTTTGGTATTAGCTTCTTCTATAGATTTAACTTGAGTGGTCAAATCTGTAATAGAAGTAACTTTTTCATTTTTAGCTGACAAGTCATTTCTAAAATCGCCGATAATGCCCGAAACTTGTTTTATTCCGAAAATTACAAGCAATAATAAAACTATAGCACCTAATATTAATTCCCTTACGTTATTCACTGATTAGTCCTTTACTATCTGCCATTCATAAATTCTTTGTTTTGTCTTCTTGAAGAGTCAACTTTGTTTTGAGTATCTCTTTTAACTTTATTTGCAGAGTTCATAGGTGCCATCATTGTTTTGGCTGCTTTATGAGATACGGAGTCGTTTGGTGCAGGTACCGGTGGCAAATCTGGAGCTGCTGCTGAGTTTGGAATACCTAATTTTTCAGCATTGTTAGGTTGTCCGTCTTTATTGTTCGAATCTTGTTGAGTAGATGGAGTGACAGGACTTGTTGAAGAATTAGGTTTATTTTTAGAACTTTTAATTTCAAAAGTATATAATCCGTTAGTTGCAGTGATATCAGGAACAGCGGCATTGCTGTTTAAATCAGTTTGCAACTGAGAAATATAGACATCAGGATTTGCATTTTTAAGTCCTCTAAAGAAAGTATAAATAGAGTCGCTTCCTGCTGATTTACCTTGTATAGTAACTTCGCCGTCTGAGTTTGTTGCGAAATATTCAACCCAAGCATCTTTTGGAATGTCAGTTGATAATGCGTTGTAGAGTGTAAATTCGTGTTTATTTTCGTTAAAAATTTGTTGAGAAACAGTGAAAATGTCAGCTTTATTTGCGTTCATACCGCTTTGTCCGACTTTATCTTTGAGTTGTGTTTCTTGTTGAGTTAATTCGGTCAGGTCTTTTTTAATATTACTGTCGAGGGTGTTAAAGAGCAAAGCTATTAATACAAAGAAAATAATTATAACCGCAGCAGCTGCCCCGAAAATTAAGCCGATAGCTTTTCTGTCGATATCGATATCTTTTCCGAATAAATTGATGGTTAAAGGAGTGACTGTATCAAGGACGCCGGCATCTTCTAAGAAGTTAAATTTGATAGGGTAAGGTTCGTAGTTATAAGCGGCAGTACCGACAGCTTCAAGAGTTATAAGAGGTGTGTACGTTTGCAAAACTGCAAAATCAATATTTATAAAGGATTTGTCTGTGTATTTATTTCTATCGAGATATTTTACATCACCTTCGAAATTAATTTTAGTAGATAGCAATTCTGCACTAACGTCGTTTGTTTCGCTGACAATCAACAGATTTCTTGTCGGGTAATGTTCAAGTGTGCTACTTGCAGCAGATGCAATCGCTAAATAGACCTCATCGCCGGTGAAAGATTTAATAGCAAGAGGTTCTTCGTAGTAGTCAATAAGTTGGTTGCCGTTCATACAGAAAATAGCATAACTGTTGGCTGTAATTAAGAGCATGTTAAGTTGTGCACCTGTAGACATTTCAGCGTCAAGGATTTTGCTGTATTGGACACCTTTAATCATAGATGAGTGAGAGTTTTCAATAACTATAAGCTTTGAGCCTAATCTATCGAAAACTTCTTTGACGTTTTGGATAGTGTCTTCTTGAATTGCCGAATATACAATATATCTTTTATCTTGTTCAGCACTTTGGTCAACAGTGTTCCAGCTGACTATGGGGTCATTTCTTTTAAATAAATATAGTTGTTCAACCTCGGAAATAATAGCACTAGAGACTTGGTCATCAGGCAAAATAAGAGGTAGGTGAATAAATCCAAAATGGACATTAGGCATGTTTAAAATAACTTTACAGCTTTTGGGATTTAGTCCCAATTCTCTAAACATTTCAACAAGGTCCGCATATAATTCTTCATAGTCTACTATTTCTCTAATAGCGTTATTGTATTTCAATTCGCGAGCCGCATATTGTGAAATAGAGTGGTTATTTTTGTCAATGCATATCATTTCAACTAAATTGTTAGATGAAATTGACACACCGACCACTGTGCTTGAATTAAAACCAAATTTTGTTAAAAGATCGTCCATACTTAACCCATTAATTACGTAATTATTATATTGTTATTCTTTCATTATATTATAATATAATAATATAGGATTTTTGAAAAGATTCTTAATATTTGCAGAAAAATAGGTGAAATGGTTGAGGGAAATCGAACATGAGTGATTATATATACGGCAAGAACAGCGTATTGGAGCTTTTATCTCAAGGTAAACGCAATGTTAACAAAATTCTTTTTTCAAAAGGAATGCACGCTGATGCGAAATTAAATAAGATAGTTGACTTGGCAAAAGAGCAGGGTATTGTGTTTCAGTTTGTACCGAAAGAAAAATTTCAACAGTTTTCAGATGTTTCTCATCAAGGAGTTGTAGCTTATGTTTCCCCGATAGAGTATATGGAGATAGATGATTTTCTTGAAAAGGGGGGCAAAAACCGCAGGATAGTAATTCTTGATGGAGTAGAGGACCCTCACAATTTTGGTTCTATCGTCAGAACGGCTGTTTGTGCTGGTTATGACGCAATTGTTATGCCCTCAAGACGCAACTCGATTGTTAATTCTACGGTTGAAAAATCGTCAGCAGGAGCAATTAATCACATAGATATAATAATGGTTAATAGTCTTTCGTCCGCAGTTATGAAGTTAAAGGATAACGACTTCTGGATAATTGCATCTGATGCAGTATCTGCAGATAATTATTTTGAAATCGATTATACCAATATGAATTTTGCGATAGTAATGGGCTCTGAAAAGTCGGGTATATCTCAAAGCGTATTGAAACAAGCTGATTTCAAGGTAAAAATTCCTATGTACAATGACTTTGATTCGTTAAATGTTGCAAATGCCGCATCTATAATCATGTACGAGGCTGTTAAGCAAATAGCCCAAAAAGGAATATTATAGTATAATATTTTTGTCCTTGGAGGATTTAATGGCAAACAAGATTGATAAATATTCAAATAATCAAGATGAAACTGAAACAGAAGCAGAAGCACCTGCTACTGAGGCAACTCCTCAAGATGAAGACATAATTGCCTCTGTTGAAGAGCCTAAAGTTGCAGAAACTGCGAGTTCTGTTGCTGCAGATGATTCTGTAAAAATATACTTACAACAAATAGGCAAGATTCCGTTGTTGACGGTTGAGCAAGAATTGGAAATCGCAAGGCAAATTAAAGAAGAAAATTCTGAAGCAGCTAAAGATGCATTGATTAATGCTAATTTGCGTCTTGTCGTTAGTATTGCAAAAAAATATATCGGACGTGGCTTGTCATTTTTGGATTTAATTCAAGAAGGCAATTTGGGCTTGATGAGAGCTGCTGAAAAATTTGATTATACAAAAGGATTCAAATTTTCGACTTATTCAACGTGGTGGATTCAACAGGCTATTACCCGTGCCATTGCCGATAAGTCAAGACTTATAAGGCTTCCTGTTCATATGATTGAAACTTTGAGTAAAATTAAAAAAGTTTCACTTGATTTGACTATGGACTACGGGCATGCCCCAAGTAAAGAAGAAATCGCATACAAGGTCGGAATGTCTGTTAATAAACTTGCTGCATTGATTGAATCAGCTCAAGGTACTGTGAGTATTGAATCACCTGCTAACCAAAAAGATGAGTCAACAAAACTTGCTGACTTTATCGTTGACGAAAATTCTTTGTCGCCTGATTCAAAAGTTACACAAGACAATTTGTTTTCTGATATAAGAAAAATTCTTAATCAATTAAGCCCGAAAGAGCGTGATGTCTTAATTATGAGATATGGTCTTGACGACAACGGGCAGAAAAAAACTTTGGAAGAAATCGGTGCAAGATATGGTGTTTCTAGAGAAAGAATTCGTCAGATTGAAAATCGTGCTATGAGCAAACTTAAAAAATTATGCAGAAATGCAATGCTGAATAAGAATTTGAAAAATTATATTTAAAATTCAGATTATGCTTTTTTCATGATATAATCACTTGTGAAAACCGGTCGGTGTTTAAATAGTTAAAACATTGGCTTGTAATGTAGCCGTAAGTGGAGATTTTAACTTGGAAGAAATTACATCATACAAATTAGCCAGCGTTGTTGCCAGATTGATTGACGATAAAAAAGGTAAAGATATTTCAATTTTGAATATATCAAATGTATCAGTTTTGGCTGATTATTTTGTTATTTGTTCAGCAGATACCACAACTCAGGTAAAAGCTTTGACAAATAGTGTCCACGATGGAGTTAAAAAGTTTTTTGGCAGACTCCCTATCGGTGAAGAAAATGACCTCAAACACCGTTGGAATTTGGTTGATTATGGCGATGTAATTGTTCACGTTTTGCATAAAGAAGAACGTGATACTTATGCAATAGAAAAATTTTGGAACCACGCTTTAAGAGTCGAAGAAGCTGATTGGATGGAAGAATCCAAAGAATATTCTGCTTATAACGAAATGTAGTTTTTATTTTTATTAATCCAAAAGCCCTTCTGCTAGGAGAAATCTGCCGAGGGTAACAATTTCTGTGTATTTTGACAGAGAATTGATAAAACATTGATTTTTGCAAAAACCGCCTGAAAGATAAAGTTTCTCGGGTTTTTTAGCGAAATTCCAAGCGTTATGGGCTATTCCGTGAACAAATTTTGAGACTGCAATTTTAGGTGAGCCACCTTTTGCTATGTCGTCCATAATTTTTTCTAATCCGAATATTCCGCAGGTAATTACGTATTTTTCGTTCACAAAAGATAGGTCTTTAGATGAAAGATTGTAGAATTTCAATAGCATTTCGATTGTTGCCCCTGTGCTACTGGAGCAGGCACTATTCCAGTCAAGGTCTTTGAACTTGCCGTCAGTGTATTTTACCCACTTTGAATCACGACTGCCGAGGTCGAGAATTATTGCGTCTTCTTTTACTTTTTTTCTAAAACCTTGAACCAATGCAATAATTTCATTTTCGTAGTCTTTATCTGAGGGGATAAGATTTTGTGTCATGTGCCCTGTTGCTTTGTCGAATTTGAAATCAATATCAGGTAGTTTAGAAGATGGGATTATATAATATTTTTTTCCGTTTTCTTCTTTTACAAGGCAAGATTTATAGCGGCTCATTTTGTCCGAGTTATTTGTTTCAATTATTTTTGACCAAGTTGTACCTGCGTCGAGAACTATATTTATCATCTTAACCTCAAAAAAGCTTCAATTTTAGCTTTTGTAGAATTTGTAGCACAATCATCAATGTCGACAAAAAGCCCGTTATATTTGTCCGCTAAGTATTTAGCGAGTTGAGCTTTTGCACAAAAAGCTTGAGCGTAAAAAACGGTCGGAACTTCTGATTGAACAAACATTTCGAGTTCAATATCAGCGGGGGTACCTGCTTCAACGCAACGAGTCCAGCCGTATAGGTGAGTTGAGTCTGGAAATAGCTCTAAAATTGATAAATCATTCGGCGGAACGCCCCAAAACCCGAATGTAGGCGTTATATATGAAGTTGATATGTCTTTTTTATCGACAATATTTGCAGTGATAATTTCAATTTTTTTCCGTAATGGGAGGTTTGAAGTGGAGATTTTTATCTCATTTTTCGGTGACAAATCTTCGAAAATTGTTTCTACAACATCAAACCCCATATCTTTTAACAATTGTGCGGCAAACCAACCGCTGTCACATTTGTCTTTTCCTATAGGTGCTAGGATTGTTATTATCGAGTTTTTTAAGTATAGTGCGTTGTTGATTATGTTTTTAATTATTTTGCAATAGGATTCGGGCAAAATTTTTGTGTCAGGATAGGAAAAATCTATGTCCAAATCTACCCAATCAGCTTGAGGGTAAGCGTCTTTATATCTTTTTATAACATTAGGGTGCGGATAGCCCCAAAATCCTATTATATTTTTCATATAAATATTATAATATAAATGTGGATAAAAATTTTTAAAACAGGTATAATTTTTGTATGGATAATTTTGAAGAAAAAAAATTAAAATCAACTACGATTTTTAAAGGTAAAATAATTACAGTTGTAAAAGATGAAGTTTTGATTAGCAACGGGCTTTTAAGAGATAGAGAAGTCGTAAAGCATAATGGTGGAGTTGTCATTCTAGCTGAAAAAGATGATAAAATCCTTATGGTTAAACAGTTTCGTTATCCTGTTGGGCTTACATTGTGGGAGCTTCCGGCTGGGAAACTCGACAAAAAAAATGAAGATATTTTGGACGCAGCAAAAAGAGAACTTGAAGAGGAAACAGGGCATAAAGCGAAAAATTGGCAATCTCTAGGCTTTGTTCATACAAGCCCCGGTTTTAGTTCTGAAAAGTTGTATTTGTTTTTTGCTAAAGACCTAACTCAGACAGAGCAAAATCTTGACGAAGGCGAAATATTAAAATTTGAAGCAATCGAGAAAAATAAAGTATTTGAAATGATTAAAAATGGTGAAATTACTGATGCCAAAACAATTTGTGCAGTGATGAAAGCTTATAAATTATGATAAAAATGCTTGTTGTTGATATTGACGGCACAATAAAAACCAGAGTAAGCCCGATTTCAGAAAAATTGAAACACCACGTTAAAATTTTGAGAGAAAATGGCGTGAAAGTTGTTATTGCTACTGGCAGAATGCACTGCTCAGCTAAACATGTCGCAGAGGATTTAGGGACAGATGAACCTGTGATTTCTTATCAGGGCGGCTTGATAATTGATTCGGACGGAAAAGTCTTATGGAATAAGCTACTGAACGAAAAATGTGCTAAAGAAGTGATTGAATATTTGAGAAAAGAAAATATTCATATTAATACCTATGTTAATGATGAACTATTTGTTGAGAAAGACTCTGATGAGGTCAAAGATTATGTTAGCGATAAAAACATAAGTTATAATTTGATTGATACTCTTGATAATCTTGATTATTCTAATTTGAACAAGATTTTGGCGATTGATTATGATGAGCAAAAAACTATTGAGCTTGTTAAATATTTTCAAGATAAATATAAAGAAGAACTTTATATTATCCGTTCTACTCCGAATTTTTGCGAAGTGTCAAATCCATTGGCAACAAAGGGAAATGGGGTAAGATTTTTGGCTAAAATGTGGGGTATAAATCAAGACGAAATTATGGTTGCAGGAGATCAAGATAACGATATTGAAATGTTAAAAGCTGCCGGAATAAAAGTTGCGATGGAAAATGCAACTGATGAATTGAAAAAAGTGGCAAATTTTATAACAAAATCTGTCGACGAAGATGGAGTTTGTTTTGCAATAGAAAAATTTTGCGACATTAAGGAGCTAAAATGCAGTATAGAATAGGGCAGGGCTTTGATTTACATAAATTAGTCGAAGGTCGAAAATTTATCCTCGGCGGAATTGAAATTCCATACGAAAAGGGCTTATTTGGACATTCTGACGCTGACGCATTGTGCCATTCGATTATCGATGCACTTTTTGGTGCTTTGGCTTTAGGTGATATAGGTACTCATTTTCCTGATAATGACCCAAAATACAAAGGAGCGGACAGCATTTTGCTTTTAAAAGAGGCTTATGGGCTCGTTAAAAAAGAAGGCTATTTAATCAATAATCTTGATAATACTATTATGGCTCAAGCTCCTAAAATGAAGCCTTATATCCCTTTGATACAAGAAAAGTTGGCAGTCGTTTTAGGGGTCGATAAAAATCAAATTTCTATTAAAGCAAAAACAATGGAAGGTGTTGACGCTGTAGGTGAAAAAAGAGCGGTTTCGACTCAAAGCATTGTTTTGCTTGTAAAAGATTAAAAATCATTTGTACGCTCTAATGCTTCTCTATGACTGTTTTATATGGTTTTTTGTCAGATGCTTTGTTGGACTTTTTCTGAAATCATTGTCATTGTTGCGGTTTGGGCGATATCTAAAAATAAAAATTTATGACAAATAAGCTTTAACCTATTATTCTCATTGGCTTTTAGATGGTTTTAATGTATTATAAAAGGTTGGTTTTTTTAATGGATTTGGTCAAAAGGTTTGTGCTTATTAGATATGAGAACCATATCACCTAGTGTCTGTCAGGTTAACAAAATTAAAACAAAAGAGCCTCTTGAGGCTCTTTTGTTAATATTGCTTGAGTTTAACCTTTTAGCGAATCAATTAAATCTTCAATCGCCTTTTGTTGAATCGATATTTCATCCACTCTTGCTTGAGTTTTTTCGATAACGTCTTTAGGGGCAGAAGATGTGAATTTTTCGTTTTTCAATCTACCTTCAAGACTTTTCTTTTCATTTAAAAGTTTTTGAAGTTTCTTGTCTTGTCTTGCTATTTCAGCGTTTAAGTCGATTAAACCTGCTAGAGGAATAATTAATTTTGAGTCACCGACAACGGCAGTTGCGGATTGGTTTAAGGTGACTTCTTTCTCTTTTTTGTAAGAGATATTTTCAACTTTTGCCAAACGGTGAATGTATGCTTCAACTTTTTTGAAAATTTGTTCATCTTTTTCTTTAGCGACAACCTCGATATCAACTTTTGTTGAAACTGGGATATTGAAGCTTTGTCTTGTGTTTCTTAGGGATTTAATGGTTTCAATGACAAGCTCCATTTGAGTGTTTTCATCATTAAAAGATAAGTCCTCTTTATAAACAGGAAAATCTGAACGCATAATACTTTTCGCTTCATTTTCAAGTGGCAAAAGTTGCCAAATAGCTTCTGTAATATGAGGCATAATCGGGTGAAGCAGTCTTAATGTTTGGTCTAAAACATACATTAAAACTCTTTGTGTATTCAATTTTGTATTTTCGTTTTGTAATTGAACTTTTGCAATTTCAACATACCAATCGCAGTATGAATTCCAGAAGAAATCATATAGAACGTGGGCACATTCACCTATTCTGTAGGTTTTGATATCTTCGTTGATTTCTTTTGCTGTGTTGTTTAATTTATTTAAAATCCATTTATCAGCCAAAGTGAGATTGCTTTTGTCAATCGGATTGTTATCAACGCCATCAAGGTTCATCAAAACAAATCTTGAAGCATTCCATATTTTGTTTGCGAAATTTCTTCCGTATTCAAATTTTTCGTCACTGATTTTAATATCTTGGCCGCCATAAGTGCACAAAGATGTAAGGGTGAAACGCAAAGCGTCGCAACCGTATTTGTCAATAATCTCGACAGGGTCAATTGTGTTGCCTTTTGATTTAGACATTTTTTGACCTTGCTCATCACGGATAAGCCCGTGGATATAAACTGTTGAGAATGGGGCTTTTCCTGTAAATTCATAGCCCATAGTAATCATTCTTGCGACCCAGAAGAAAATAATGTCAAAACCTGTTACAAGCGTTGTTGTCGGGTAGAATTTTTTGAAATCTTCCGCATCTGTATTTGGCCAACCCATAGTTGAAAAAGGCCATAAACCTGATGAAAACCAAGTATCTAAGACGTCAGAATCTTGGGTATATTTAGTTGGGTCAGGATTTTCTTTGGCAACAATCATTTCTCCTGTTTCGTTGTTGTAATAAGCAGGAATTTGATGTCCCCACCAAAGTTGACGTGAGATGCACCAATCTCTGATATTGGTCATCCAGCCTAAATAATTTTTTGTCCAACGTTCCGGAATGAATTTTATTTCACCTTTATCAATAGCTTCAATTGCAGCTTTTGCAAGTGGTTCCATTTTCACGAACCATTGTTCTGAAAGTAGTGGTTCAATTGTTGTGTTACATCTTTGGCATTTGCCGACATTGTGTTCATGGTCTTTAATTCTTACCAAAGAATTATTCAATTTTAACAAGCCGATAGTTTTTTCTCTTGCTTCGTATCTGTCTAAGCCTTGAACATCGGGGTGAACTTCGGCACAGTTTTTCATTTTTCCTTGTTCGTCAATGACCCAGATTGGTTTAAATCCGTGTCTTTTTCCGACTTCAAAATCGTTAGGGTCGTGAGCGGGGGTGATTTTTAGAGCACCTGTTCCAAATCCTTTTTCAACGTATTCATCAGCTATAATCGGAATTTCTCTTCCTGTTAGTGGAATACAAACTGTTTTTCCGATTAAGTCTTTATATTTATAATCGGTTGGATTGACGGCAATCGCTACATCACCGTAAATGGTTTCGGGGCGAGTTGTCGCAACGACTATCGCACCTTGCTCATCTTTTAGCGGATAACTGATTTCCCACAAGTGACCTTGTTCTGTTTCGTATTCTGTTTCAACGTCAGAGATTGCACTTTGGCAACGTGGGCACCAGTTTACAATGTAGGCACCTTTATAAATCAAGCCTTTTTCATAAAGTCTTATAAATACTTCTTTTACAGCTTGAGAACAGCCCTCGTCAAAGGTAAAACGTTCTCTTGAACGGTCAAAAGAAGCTCCTAATCTTTTGCATTGGTCAAGAATTGCGGATTTATGTTCATTAGCCCATTCCCAAGTTTTTTCTAAGAATTTTTCTCTGCCTAAATCGAAACGGCTTTTGCCTTCTTTTCGCAGTTGTTTTTCAACAACGTTTTGGGTTGCAATTCCTGCGTGGTCGGTGCCGGGGAGCCAGAGAGTTTCGAAATTTGACATTCTGTGATAACGAACTAAAATATCTTGCAAGGTTTCATCAAGTGCGTGACCCATGTGCAAGACGCCTGTCACGTTTGGTGGCGGGATAACTATTGAAAACGGGGTTTTGGGGGATTTTGCGTCCGCTTTGAAACATTCATTTTCTTCCCAAAATTTGTATATAGATTCTTCTGTTTGCTTTGCCTCATAGGTAGTAGGCAAATCTTCAATTTTTGTTAAATTCATCTGTTTTTAACCACCTTTTTATTTTTATTCGTGACAACAGGATAGCACAAAGGAACTTTGCTTGAAAGCATTAATTGACAGGCTTTAAGTAAAAATTTATAATGCGGATATGAAAAAATTTTTAATCGCTATTTTTTGTTTTATTTTATTGACTTCGCAAGCTTTCGCAGAAAGGCTGCCGGGGTGGGATAATATCGTCAACTTTGACGAGAAAGATTGTCCGTTGTGGTTTGATTATTTTTTTTCATATGGAAAAATGCTCCACAAAAACTTTGATGAAAGAAAATTTAATTGGGTTGGCTCAATAGATTGGGGCGAAACTTATTATGTAACCATATATAGAGATGGCAGTATAAAAATTAAAGAGCATAGATACAATGGTGCACATGATGATATGCTCGACAAATATGTAAAAAAAGTAATAAAAGAAAACCCTCCCCCACCATTTCCTGAGGGAGTTGAAGAACAAGAAATAACCTTGAGAGTTTCTTTAATGGGATGTTCATTTGATGAAATCGAGTTTGATTATGTCTATCCTGAAGGTGATTTATCTGTATATAAAAAGAAGAGATTATTCACAAAAAATAGGACCATAGCTCCATATAATCATTACGGACTAAAATTTGCAGATGCACAAAAAAAATATGCAGAAAATATGAAAGCGTACGAAGAATATAAAAAGACTCATAAAAAAGAGGTTGAAGAAAAAGAAGCTATTAGACAAGCTGAAAAACAATTTGAAAAACTCGATTCTATAAAAGAAGGTACTCCCGAGTATCAAGCTGAACAAAAACACTTTGAAGAGCTGAAAAAAGAAGTAAACAGGATAAAATCGTTACAACCTTAACAATTGTTGCAGATGGTTCTGAACTCAATTTTGACAATGCTTTAAGTCTACTTTCTACGTAAAATTACGTAGGTATTTTTACGGATATACAAATTTTCAAAAATAGTTAATAATTGGAATATAGATTATATTTAAAGTTTGCCATTACTCAAACTTACCACTAATAAAGGCTTTAGGTGGCGAGCTTGGCGTGCAATATTTTAGAAAGGAAAAATAAATGATAAGTTATTCAGATTTAGAAAAACAGAAACATCAAAAAGCAGAGGATTATAAGTCGTTGTGTCTTATTACGTCCGATGTTGCTCAAGGCAAAAAGGTCAATTTGCCTGATGGGTGGGTTTTACGAGATACAAGATACATTAGGGAGTCGAATTTTAAAGCTGCAACTTTTCAAAATGGGAAAGATTTCGTTAGTTGTTTTGCAGGTACTGACCCTAAAAATATTAAAGACCAAGGTGCAAATTTGAAAATGGGTGTGTTGGAAAAGCCAAGTAAGCAAATGAAAGAGGCTATAAAATATTTACAATATATAAAAGAGAAAGTTCCTTTTGTCTCTAATCTTATTTCCGCCGGACACTCTGAGGGCGGAACCGAAAGTATTGTCAGTTCTTTAGTTTGTGATGTTCAGTCTGTTACCTTTAACGCTTTTATGCCTTCTTTCAATTTACTTCAAAATGTTGCAGATTCAGAACATAAAAATTTGAATACATCTCTCGTGACTAACTATCGTGACCCTTTAGACCCTGTATCAAAGCTTAAAAATCCTGATGTTGGAACTACATACATAGTCGAGAACAACTGGCATAAAATGATGGCTACTTCACCTTTTGGCTACAAAAAAGCTCATGCTCTAAAAAATATGGGCAATTGTCAAAATGCAATATTAAAAAATGAATATAAAGAAATTAATCCACGTTTCATGGACAAAATATTGAATGTTCAGTTTACTCATAGCGATGTCAAAGATATCTCTGACGCAGGTCTTTTTGATACATATGAAAGTGAGCTTATGTCAAGATTGCAAAATAATAATATTGTTCCCGATGATTTTGCCAGAATGCAAGCTTTCTCCGGTGACCTTATCTATGTCGATGGGTATGTAAGGGCTGATGGAACAGAGGTTAGAGGTTATTTTAGACACAGGGCATAATTGACATAAAAAATGTAAAAACATATAATTTGGATATGAAAAAATTTTTAACAGCTGTATTTTGTTTTATTTTATTGGCTTCGCAAGCTTTCGCAGAAAGGCTACCGGGGTGGGATAATATCGTCAACTTTGACGAGAAAGATTGTCCGTTGTGGTTTGATTATTTTTTTTCATATGGAAAAATGCTCCACAAAAACTTTGATGAAAGAAAATTTAATTGGGTCGGCTCAATAGATTGGGGAAGCGAGTACGATGTAACCATATATAGAAATGGTAATATAAAAATAAGAGAGCATAGATATAATGGTGCACATGATGATGAGCTCGACAAATATGTAAAAAAAGTAATAAAAGAAAACCCTCCCCCACCATTTCCTGAGGGAGTTGAAGAAAAAGAAATTACCTTGAGAGTTTCTTTAATGGGATGTTCAGAAGATCAAATACATTTTGACTATGTCTATCCGAATGGATTTTTATCGGTGTATAAAAAGAAAAGATTATTTATAAAAAACCATAATGAACCTGTGTATTTTCAGCTAAGTCCAAAGTTTGCGGATTTTAATGCTGAAACTATAAGAATAGAAGATGAGCAGCGGAAAAAACTCGAAGCTGAACAAAAACACTTTGAAGAGCTGAAAAAAGAAGTAAACAGGATAAAATCGTTACAAACACAAGAATAAATTCCTTTTGACGAATGCAAGAAAAAGTGCTATTTTGTAGCAGAGGAGTTCTTATATGAATATAAAAAATGCTTTTTTTACTTCACTTTTAGTCGTTACTCTCGGCTCTTCTTGCTTTGCAAGCGTTCCAGCTAATCATATTGATGAAGCTTATTTGGACTCTTTCTATTCTGCCTCTTTCTCTTTAAATATTAAGTCCGCTACAAATGATGAGTCTCAATTGCTAGCTCTTTGCGACAAAATCTTGGCTATTATGCCTGAAAATACTGACGCAAACAGACTAAAAGCTCAAATATATTTCAACGAAAAAAAATATGATTTAGCTAATATTTATGCCTCTAAAGTCTTGTTGAAATATCCGAATAATCAAAATTGTAATACTATAAAAGGGGTTATTAATCTTAAAAATGGTGACAGAAAACTAGCCAAATCCTATTTCGGAAAAATTAATATCAATGACAAAAATCAAATTGAAAATATGCTCACTATTTCCGATGCCTACTGCGATGATGCCTTAAAAACTGCGTCCATAAAAAGTATCTATCAGTGCACAAAATATTATACTTACGCAAGAATATCAGATAAATCAAGGGCTGATACATATTATAAAATCGGTGTCATCGTTCTTAAAATGGGTGCCGAAGACCAAGCAAAATCTTCTTTTAAAAATTTTATAAAAAGAACCCCTGTTTCTCAAGAAGCCTATCTTAAAGTGTCAAATGCGTTTTGGATATATTCTACAACCAAAGACAGGTACAAAGATGTTGCTCAAAATATTGAAAAAGCTATTGCTATAAATCCTGAACTTCCACTTGAATATACACTCCGTCTTGCTGCTTGCTACAGGCATTTGAACCGTGAAAATGATGCTAACATTCTTTTAAAAACTCTTTATGATAAACAATAAAAAAAAGACCCATTGCGGGTCTTTTCTTTATATATGTTATTTTTTGTCTATTTTAACAAGCTCTTACCTGTCATTTCTTCAGGTTGGCTGATTTTTAATATTTCTAATATAGTAGGTGCAACATCGCAAAGTGCCCCGCTGTCTTTAAGTTTAACACCTTTGCCGTTTATAATTAAAAACGGTACAGGATTTGTCGTATGAGCTGTATATGGTGTGTGTTCAACAGGGTCTTCCATACATTCAGCGTTACCATGGTCTGCTGTCAAAAGCATTGTTACCCCTTTTTCTTTTGCTTTTGTGGCAATTTTGCCGACGCAAGAATCAACTGTTTCAACTGCTTTTACGGCAGCCTCCATTACGCCTGTATGTCCAACCATATCAGGGTTTGCAAAGTTTACCAAGATGAATTTGTATTGCTCGTCATCAAGTGCTTTTAATACATTCTCACATACTTCAGGAGCACTCATCTCGGGTTGCATGTCGTACGTTGGAACTTTCGGTGACGCTACAAGCTTTCTCGTTTCGAGTTTGTTTGGAGTTTCAACTCCTCCGTTAAAGAAAAATGTAACGTGTGCATATTTTTCGGTTTCTGCCGTTCTGAATTGATGAACACCATTTTTATCAAGAACCTCGCCCAAAATATTTGTTAGTTTTTGTGGCTCAAATGCAACAGGGAATGTGAAAGTTGCGTCGTATTGAGTGAATGAACAATAGAACAAGTTCTTTCTTACTGCTTTTCTTTCAAATCCGTCAAATTCTAAGAAGGTTATTGCTTTTGAAATTTCTCTTGCTCTATCCGGTCGGAAGTTGAAAAATACAACAGCGTCATTATCTTCTATTCTGCTGTCTTCCCCTGTTATTACTGTCGGTTTTACAAACTCATCATTTTCGCCTATAGCATAAGATGCTTCTATACCCTCAACTGCAGTTCCTGCCTTTTGTCCTTCTCCAAAGAGTAAACAATTATATGCTTTTTCGACTCTGTCCCAACGGTTATCTCTATCCATTGCCCAATATCTGCCTGATACGGTCGCAACTTTTGGCAAGCCATATTCAGACAATTTGTTTTCAACTTGTTCAATGTATTCAACGGCACTTTGTGGAGGTGTGTCACGTCCATCTAAAAATGCGTGAATATAGACTTTCTTTAAACCTTCTTTATGTGCAAGTTCTATCAAAGCCATCAAGTGGTCAAGTGAGCTGTGAACGCCTCCTGTTGAAACTAAACCCATATAATGCAATCCGGAATTGTTTTCTTTAGCATGCTTTATAGCATCCAAAAGAACGGTATTCTTGAAAAAATCACCTTCTCTTATTGATTTGTTTATTCTTGTAAGCTCTTGGTAAACAATTCTTCCGGCACCTAAATTTAAGTGTCCTACTTCTGAATTCCCCATTTGTCCGTCAGGCAATCCCACGTGTTCTCCGTCAGCATATATTTCTGTATATTTTTCTTCTTTTTTTAATCTGTCAAAATTTGGGGTTTTTGCTTTTTGGGTTGCATCTTTTGGACAGCTGTTTTTATTGATTCCCCATCCGTCCATTATGCACAATAATACTCTATCAGACATTTCGTTTCCTTTTTTCTTCTATACCTGACAATATTATCTCTTATAAAGAAAAAACTTAAAGCTATTTTGAAAAAAAGCTAAATAATTTGTTTAGAAATCCGTCATCTTCTTGCATTGTTTCTTCTGACATTTTGTTTATTTTAGCCTTTAGTGCTTCGTTTTCAGGTGTTAATGGTGCTTTTGCCAAGTATTTATTATAATATTCTTTTGCTAAATAGTTGTTTTTTGATTTTTCGTAGCAATATGCCAAGTCTTTTAATATTTTATAGTTTTTGTTGTTTTGTTCATAAAGTTTTTCATAGTAGTTTATTGCGTTTGAAAATTCGCACATGTCTTTATAAAATTTGGCAAGATTCTCAAGTGCAGCTTCATTCTTGGGGTCGATTTCAAGAATTTTTTCATAAAATTCAAGCAAAGCATGAGTTTCACCGTTCGCCTCATATATTTTTACGATTGCATTGATTACATCAAGATTTTTAGGGTCGATATTGTGGGCGATTAAAAATTCATTTTGTGCCATCGCTCTATCTTCTTTCATTAGATAATAGCGTCCCCAATTATAATGAGCGTGTGCCATATTGTCTTGCTCTTCATCAATTAATGCACTCATTTGATATACAAGAGGGCTATTAGGCTCTTTCGTTTTAAAGGCTTCAATTTCTCCTTTGCAGGCTGCAAAATCTTTTTTGTTAAAATAATATTCCGCCATTAACAAGTTATATTGTGCATCTGAGTGGTCTGAGTTTTTGAGAATTTCATAGGCTTTTTCGTTATCGTCAAGCATTAAATATATCTTTACCTTATTCAGGTCCGATTGCACAAATTTTAATGCAGTATCTAATTGATTTGTATTTATCAGCAATTTTGCCATAAATTCTTTTATTTCAGTGTTGTCAGGGTATGCTTCAATCGCCCTGTCCAAGACGTTTATCGCTGAATGAGGGTCGCCTGTTTCGTTATACAAATCGGCAAGTTTATAAAATACTGCCAAATCTTCTTTATGGTCTAATATTTTAAAATATTCATCTATCGCATTTCCCTCTTTTTTTACAAATTCAAATGCCTTTGCCAGTAATAATCTTGTATTGATTATGTCGTTTTCGTCAGTTGTTGAGTCTATTGCTTTTTTGTAGTCTGTTATAGCTTGCCCCATATTACCTTGGAAAACTTTGATTTTTGCTCTTGTTAAATAATATTTGTGTTTATCTGTATTGAAATACAAGTCTTGGAGCTCATTGTATGCCATGAAATTTTCAGGAGATAATTCAACAAGTTTTTCCCAATATTCGATTGATTCTTCTTCCTTGCCCAGTGTTTTTGCTGCAAGTGCAAGCTTTTCAACTAAGTCAGCGTTATTATTTTCAGCTTCATAGCCTTTTTTTAACATTTCATATGCTTGTTCAAAATTGTCGTTATCCATCAAGGCTTGAGCTTGATTTACCAATACTTGTTGTTTCATTATCTTATCCTATTTTTATTTATAAATATTATTATACAACACTAAATAAAAATTGCCTCATCTTCTAGGCTAGCCATGTTCGGGAGTCGTTTTTTGAAACCCTATTTTCAAAAACTTCCATACTTCTTTTATACGAAAAAATGCTAAAGAAAAAAAAATTATTCATAATTTTGTATGATTTATGTCCACCCCATCATTGCTAAAATACATCTATACTCCTTAGAAGACGACGATACACATATCCCTAATCTATAGCTATGAACCCCTAAATTCATAGCTTTTTTCTATGTAAAATTTTGTTAAATTAGGTGTCAAAAAATATTTTTTGGTGGTTTGATAATAGAGCATCCATAAAGTGTGAAGATTCTTGCGGTGTTTTCTGCACCCTCCGCGAGGCGTCTTGTACACCAAAATCGGTAAGTTATGTATTAATTTCTGCGTTTATATTTATTAAGGAGAGAAAAATGATTCAAAGTATTAGTGCTTATTCAACTTCAGCGTCCGCTTCTAAGCTTCAAAGAAAAGCTAATGATGTGGCTAAAAACCCTGTCACGCAATCTCAAACAATTATTAATTCGCCAAAAGCTAATATGGCAATAAGACAAAATGCCCTTGCTAATATCAGCTTCGGTAGTGCTGCTTCTCTTGGTGCAGTAGTTGAGGATTTCCAAGCTTATATCCCAAATATCTTTGATGTCGAAAAATCTGATTCGCTTGAATCTACAGGCATGGGCGGGCAAAATAAAGGGCTTCAAATCGATGCGGAAACTAATCCTGAAGAAGCTATTCGCAACTATATAATTACACAAGAAGGTTCTGATAAGTCATCTATTAAAATTTCAAAATCTATGCTCAACGACAATTTACCTCAAGTTAGATTGAAAACAGGTAAATTTGCTCCCGTTGCTGAAATCGTTGACAAAGAAATTGGCATAAAAATTCAAGTTCTGCCGGGGGCAAACGTCGAAAATGAAAATGGATTTTCTATAATTAATGCAGGTAAAGCAAAAACAGGTTCTGATTCTAAAAATATTTCGTTCCAAGGGCGTGGAGATTCTCAAGTCGTTGTTTTTAACAAAGAAGATAGAGTCTATGATGCTTCTGAATCTTACAGAAAAAGTGGAGTTCACTCAAATGTAGAACGAGGTGATGCGATTGACCTTGTTCAAAATGACCGTCCTACTTTTATGGTCTTGGCAGGCGGTTATGGTACAAGATTGTTTGACTACGCTGATTGCAAGCCTGCAGCTAAGCTCCCGACCGACCCTAATTATACACTAATGTGTAATGCTTTAGACCAAATGGCAAAATCAGGCTACTTAGATAATTCTCAAGAAGATGCTTTTGAGTATCTGTCCGGTAAAGGCACACTAAAAGGTGACAATGTTAAACAAAATTTGCAAGAAACTAACCTCGGAGATGGTGGCTGTATCGCAAAGGCATTAGCTTTAGACACTACAAAAACAGATGCCCCTTTGATTATTCTCAACGCAGACACTATTACCAACGCTGATATAACAAGGGCTTACGAGGCTTACAAGAAAAATGCCGATGCCGCTATCTTGATTCCTTACTATGAAGCTGCTGAGTCAAGAGCTAAAGACTTCGGGCTTATGCAAGCTGTTCCTCGTGATAACGGCACCTTGGAGATAAAATCCTTTGTCGAAAAACCAAAAACTTTAGAAGCCGCAGCTCCAGCCAAAGTTCAAGGAAAAGACAAATATATGGCAAACCCCGGTATTTATATCATCGGGCCTCAAGCACTTTCTAAATTGAAAAATATGGGTGTGGAGCTTATGCAATCACCTAAAGAACTCGGTTTGGCTAAAAACTTTATTACACCGCTCGTTGAAGCTTGTCAAAAAGGTGAATTTAAGGACGAAAATGGCGAACCTATGAAATGCTATACTTCACTTCTTGAAAAGAAAGGGGGAGGGGCTGCTTTCTGGGACGACCTCGGCAAAGATGTTACTATCCCTGAAACTTTCAGATTGATGGCTAAAGAAACATCAACTCACGGTGCTGATTCTCCTGAAAATTTATTCTACGGCTTGCCAAAATTTATGTTAAATGATGCTGTCGACAACGTTGACCAAGATTCAGGCGTTACGTTTATGAATAAATCTGCTCGTGAAAAATTGGCTCAATTTGAAGAAAAATACGGAGCTACTACCCTAAACGGAAATTGCATTGTTTATGACAATGCTGATTAAAAATATATTACGTGTTTATTTAGGAGCCTCTTAGTGAGGCTCTTTTTTTTCGTTTACAGGTAGTCTGCCAACGCTGAAGACATTCCGTCCGTACTTAGTTTCTATTTTATCCCAAACTTCTGATATCTTTTTTGCTTTTTCTCTATTTTCATCTCTGAAAAATTCAAGCTGGTTTGCCACGTTCTCTTTGAGCTTGTTAACAAAAATCCCTGAAGAACGGTATAAAACGTGCTCAAAATAAAGTCGTTCAAAAAGTCTGTCGATGACTGTAGCTAAGGCATACTCGCTATCTTCAAATCTGCCTAGCTCCACTCTTTCTACGTAAACTCTGAAATCCTTGCTCCTTAGCATTACGCAAAGTTCTTTCGCTCCCAAGTTAAGTCGTCGAAGTTTTGCACAAACATTATGCAAGTGCGTCAAAAGTTCGTTTTTAATATATTCTTTGTCATTTGTGCATTTTTTGAAAGAAGATGTCTTTTGTATGGATTTTGGCTTTTCATCGTTGTCTATTTTTTGAATTACGCTTTCACCCAAAAGCTCGTATTTTAGCTCAAGCCCTTTTTTACCCAAATGTTTTTTGTGAAAATCATCATCTTTTTTTGTTATATCAAATGCTGTAAAAATTCCGAAACTTTTGAAGGTAGAGGTTAGATTTTTTCCAATTCCCCACACGGATTCTACCGGATATTCAATTAATTCTTTTTGAATATCTTCCTTTTTTATTCTATAAACGAAATCGCCCTTTTTTGCTTTGGCAGTTGCGATTTTTGCCAAGGTTTTACTTGGTGCAAGCCCTACTGAAACCTGAATTCCCGTTTGTTCTTTAATTGTGTCCCTTATTTTTTTTATGAGTTCTTCGTAACTTAAATTGAAAATTTTGTCGATGTCAGTCAAATCCAAGAAAGCTTCGTCGATTGAATATATCTCTACAGACGGAGAAAAGTCAAAAAGCAACATTCTTATTCTTTGTGATATGGCATGATAAAGTCCCAAACGCCCCGTAATATAGGTGGCTGTCGGAAATTCTTTTTTTGCCATAAAATATGGCATACCCATTTTTATTCCGAGTTTTTTAGCTTCATTTGAACGAGAAACTATACACCCGTCGTTGTTGCTCATTACGCACACAGGTTTTCCATATAATGATGGGTTCATTATTTGTTCGCAACCTACAAAAAAGTTGTTGCAATCAACGAGTGCTATTTGTTTTTCTTTTCGCATAATCCGTTCTACTTTGTTTGACTTGTAAGAGGGGATATTACATATTAAAAAGGGTATGCGGATAGTGGGGTATCCGCATATTTAAACCGATTAGACGTGTACACTTTTTCGGTTTAGGAAGGAAATTTGTTAAAGTTTTCTGACGATACCTTGTGCCACTCCGAAAATCATCAGTTGTTCTTTGGGGTACAAGTTCGGGTATTTTTCATTTGCAGGTTGGAGCCATACTTTGTTCTCTTTTTTTCGATAAGTTTTGAGCGTATAGCCGTCATCTATATAGGCAAGGACTATATCTCCATTTTTTGCTTCAGAGGTTTTTGTGACAATTACTTTGTCGCCTTCAAAAATGCCCAGGTCTATCATTGAGTCGCCTGATACTGTAAATAAGAATGTCGAAGGCTTGTTGATAGCAAAACTTTCATCTAAAGATACTCTTTTTTCTATAGTATCTTCTGCAACTGTTGCGAAGCCTGCTTTGACAGCGTGGGTAAATAAAATTGCTCCGAAGCTTTCTTTAGATATATAAAATCTGTTATTTCTTTCATATATTAATTCTGCTTCTTTTAGTTTATTAAAATACTGCCATACGGAATTTTTATGTTTAAATCCAAAATCATTGGCGATAATTTCGAAGCTGGGGAGAGCTTCTTTTCCGTACATTTCTTTTAATTTTTCGAAGAATTTTTTTTGTTTCTCTGTTAGCATATTTTTATTATAGACAAATGTCTATAATATGTCAAGCGTGTTTTTAAAAATATGAAATATCTGTTATAATTGTGTAGATTATTTTATTAGCAATAAAGATTAGGAGAATTATATGGCTAAAGATGCTAGTTTCGATGTTGTTTCAGAGTTCGATAAACAAGAACTTTTGAATGCAGTTGACCAAACCAAAAGAGATATCATTTCAAGATTTGATCTTAAAAATACAAATTCTGATGTGATTCTAGATGGTGATAAATCAGTTACTATTACTACTTCTGATGATATGAAACTTAGAAATATTTTAGATATTCTGCAATCTAAACTCGCTAAAAGAAATATTTCTATCAAAATCTTAGACCCGCAAGGGGTTGAAAACGCTCTAGGGGGAAATGTCAGACAAATTTTTAATCTTAAAAAAGGCTTAACGACTGAGCTTGCTAAAAAAATTGTTGCTGATATCAAGGATTCAAAACTTAAAGTGCAAGCCTCTATTCAGGCTGATCAGGTTAGAGTCAGCGGCAAAAATAGAGATGACTTGCAGGCTGTAATTCAAATCTTGCGTGAAAATGAAGAAAAATATGATATTCCTTTACAATTCCAAAATTACAGATAAAATAAATTAAAAGCTCCTCGATTTTCAAGGAGCTTTTTACTAATAGCTTATTTGTCGTATGGGGTATGACTCATTGGCGGTTTGTGATTTTTCATGTTTTTTTGCATTTTGTTTTCGTGTTCTTTTTTCATTTTAGCAAGTTCTTTTTTCTGTTTGTCCGTTAGCACGCTTTCAAATGCTTTACGGTTTTCTTCTCTGTATTGATGAGCTTCTTTCCTTAAATTTTTTATATCTTCTTTTAATGGGGCTATTTTCTTGTCCTTTTCAGCCAAAGACATATTCGATTCTTGAATTTTATGAATAGCTTCACGTTTCGCTTTCATTTGGTCGATTAGAGGTTTAATTTTCTTTTGTGACTCGATACGATTTTGTTCGATTTTTGCTTTTTGTTCTGCTGTTAAGTTCAGCCTTGAGTCGAATTTTGCTTTTTGTTTTGCATGTTCTTTTTTCATTTTTGCTTTTTGCTCGGGCGTAAGATTGGCTCTCATTGGAGGTGGTCCCATTCTGTCATTCATTGGCGGGTTGGGTCGTGGATTTCCTTGACATTGAGCTGCTTCTGAAATTCCTGCAAATGTCCCTACTAATGCGATAGCAAGTGCAATTTGACATAGTGTAGTCTTTTTCATTTAGACTCCTTCCTGATTTTTTATAATAAATCTTTTAGTATTACACCGAGTTCTTTTCTTGCATTGAAAAGCCTCGATTTCACTGTGCCTACTGGCTTTTTAATTCTTTTTGATATTTCTTCGTAATCTAGGTTATAGATTTCATACATTACTATAACTTCTTTGAAATTCGGTTTTAGCGAGTTAATAGCTTTTATAATCTCTTCTTGGCGTTGTTTGGCTATGATTTTTTCGTCAAAAGAAATCGCATTGTCTGAAAGTTTGTGCAAATTATCTTCTGAGGAGTCTGTTTGTTGGGATTTTTTGAATACAGAAGATTTTAGATAATCCCGACAAGTATTAGCCGTAATTGTATTTATCCAACTTTTGAATTTCCCTGTTTCTTTGTATTTGTCCAAGTGGGTCCAAGTTTTGATATATACTTCTTGCTCAATATCTTCGTTGTATTTACCGGTCATATTTTTAATTATGAGTTTTATTCCGTTCTTATAATTTTCTATTATTTCTTTCACATTAATCCTGACTAATTTTGTATAAGCCCGTATTCATCGATATTTGCACCTATTGAGTATAGAAGATTTGTTTCTTGATAATTATCATAATTATTATTTTGCGTATAGTTTAAATAAGTGAATGTCGCTAAACAAGAGAATGTGATTAGTAGTATAGCCAAGCAAGAAGCCATTTTGTAGGTATTTAGCTTTTTGCGTTCTCGCTTTTTGTACTCATCTGCTACTTCTTTTACTAATGATGAAATTTTAGTTTGCAAATTAAATTCATCTTTGCAAGCGTTGCATTCAATGAGGTGCTTTTTGTAATCTTCTTCGCTGGCAAAGGTAAAGTATGCTTCGTATTTGTCGCAATTTTCGTTCATTATGATTTTAGCCTTTCATAATATATAGAACGATAGGTGAGTGGGAAAGTTCATTTTTAGGTTTACTTGTTTAATTCAAGGTTTCTTAATCTTGATTCCAAAAGGTTAATTTCCATTCTCATTTGAGTTACTTGTTTTTCCAATATTTCATTCTTTATTTCAAACGGTGCATCTGATAATGGAACTGCGTGAGCCCTTATTCGCATATTTTTTTTACGATTACCTTTGTATTGAATTTCAATAGTGGGTTCTGGTTCTGCGTTTATAGATTGAGTTTTATATTGATTAATTTTATCATTTATTTGCATCACCGTTAATGGCTCTGAAGAGCCTTCTGTAATAGGTTTGGGGATATAATTGTCCCAATAGCTTTGGGCATTTGCTATTGGACATGAAATTATTAGGGCTATAAATATTAAATATCTTTTCATTTTATATCTCAGGTTTATAGGTTCTTATTTTAAAGTGAATTGCTAATGTCGGATTTTATTTTTGCAAGGATTTCATCGACACCTTCTGTGGATTTGCCTGCTCCTTGTGCAAAGTTTGGACGTCCTCCACCTTTCCCGCCTGTAGCTTGAGCTATTTCGCCTACTATTTTTCCGGCGTTAATTCCGTGTTTTACAAAGTCATCGTCGACTTTTACCATAATTAATATTTGGTCAGAAGATATTACTGAAACCAATACAATTATGCTATTGCCAAGTTTTGAACCGAGAAGTTCAACCCCTGTTTTTACAGCTTGCATATCAAGTCCGTCAAGCTTGCTGATAAAGAGTTTTCCGCCTTTTATGTCTTCTGCTTTTGAGACAAAAGATTGGAATTTTTGTTTTGCCATGTCAGCTTTTAGTTTAGAAAGCTCATTTTGTAGAAGTTTGTTTTCTTCGACAAGTTTTTTGACTCTTTCGTTTACTTCAGATGGAAGTGCTTTAAATTTGTGTGCAAGTGCGTCGATTTCAGATGCTTTTTCGTTTAAGAATTGAAATGCACTGTCTGCACAAATCGCTTCAATTCTTCTTGTACCTGCTGCGACTGCACCTTCTGATACAATTTTTGTTAATCTGATATCTTCTGTGTTTTTAATATGAGTTCCGCCGCAAAGTTCAGATGATATATTGCCGACTTTTACAACTCTTACTTTTTGGTCGTATTTTTCGCCGAATAATGCCATTGCACCTGTCTTTTTAGCTTCTTCAATATCCATAATGTCCGTGTGTTGTGAGTGACCTTCTGATATCCAATTGTTCATGATTTTTTCAACTTTTTGTATTTCATCAGCGGTCATTGCTCTTGAGAAAGAAAAGTCAAAACGAGTTTTTGTTTCATCTACATAAGAACCTGCTTGTTTTACCTCTTCGCCTAAAACCTTTATCAAGGCTGCTTGGAGCAAGTGGGCATTTGTATGGTGGATTGCGATATTTTTACGTCTTTGAGCATCAACTTTTGCGGAAACTGTTTCACCTGTTTTTAGTTCCCCGTTAATTATTTGAACCCTGTGGACGAATAATTTATTAACTCTGAATGTATTCAAAACTTCGGCTTTAAATGAGTCATTTTCGATAAAGCCTGTATCACCTACTTGACCGCCACATTCGCCGTAAAATGGAGTTTTGTCTAAAATTACATCGACAAAATTATTATCGACATCGACTTTTGCAATAATTTTAGCTTCTGATTGAAGTTCATCATAGCCAGTAAATTCAGTTGAGCCGTGTTCATTTTCGATTGCAACATAGACCAAATCATCAGTAAGGCTGATTTTTTGAGTAGCTGCTTTTGCTCTTTCTTTTTGTTCTTGCATAGCTTTTTGAAAACCTTCAACATCGACTTTCAAGCCTTTTTCTTCAGCTATTTCAACAGTAAGTTCTAATGGGAAACCGAAGGTATCATATAGCTTGAAGGCACTTTCGCCGTCAATATTTTCGTTCTTTTCAATCAATTCATTTATTAATTTGTAGCCTCTATCAAGAGTTTTGTTAAATCTTTCTTCTTCTTGTTTAATTGTTTTTTTAATTTTATCTCTGTTTTTTTCAAGTTCAGGATATGCTTCTTTGTATAAGTCTACGATTGTATCAACGAGATTGTTCAAGAACGGGAGTTCTAGTCCTAGTATTTTTCCGTGTCTTAGAGCTCTTCTCATTATCATTCTTAAAACGTAGCTTCTACCTTCATTCCCCGGTACAACGCCGTCAGAAATCATAAATGAAACGCAACGAGCGTGGTCAGTGATTATTCTCAAAGAAATATCAGTTTTTTCACTTTGTTTATAAGGAACACCTGTCATTTGAGAAACTTGGTCTAAAATCGGTTTCAAAAGATCTGTTTCAAAAGTTGAACGTTTGCCTTGAACTACCATTGTTATACGTTCTAAGCCCATTCCTGTATCTACATTTTTTTTGTCTAAAGGCGATTGATTACCTTCTTCATCTTGGAAAAGTTCTGTAAAAACGAGATTCCAAATTTCAACCCATCTGTCGCATTCGCAGGTGGCAATTGAGCAATCATCACTACACTTTAGGTCTTCGCCTAGGTCATAGTGGATTTCTGAGCATGGACCGCAAGAACCTGTAGCACCGGGAGGTCCCCAGAAATTGTCTTTTTTACCTTTGCGGATTATTCTGTCAGCAGGGATTCCGACTTTATTGTGCCAAATATCAAATGCTTCATCGTCGGTTTCAAATATGGTTATCCAGAGTCTTTCCGGGTCTAATTTTAAATAATTTGTGACAAAATCCCAGCTCCAAGGAATAACTTCATTTTTATAATAATCACCGAAGCTAAAGTTACCTAACATTTCGAAAAAAGTATGATGCCTTGGGGTTCTTCCCACATTTTCAATATCAGAGTCTTTGCCGCCTGCTCTTGCACATTTTTGACATGAACAAGCTCTTGCAGGGTCAAACGGTGCTTTTTCAAGCCCTAAATAATACGGCAAAAATTGGAGCATTCCCGCTGTTGTCAATAATACTGTCGGGTTATCAGGAACAAGGCTCGAGCTTTTGACCTCCGTAGATTGGTGCTTCTCCTTGAAAAAGTCTAAAAATGCTCTTCTGATTTCATTTCCTGTGAGTGGGGTTGCCATTTCTTATTTCCTCTTTAATTCAATTTGCTAAATATTCTCTTATTTGATTTTACTACAAAGATATTATGTGCAAAAGTTTTGTAAAAATTCTTTCATAGCACGCTTTTTGGCTTGCAAGTAGACTTTTGTAATCTTTTAATCTATAATGATTGTACCATTTAGTATTATACAAATTAAGGTGAAAATAAATAATAATGACATCAGACAGTAGCAGCTCGGAAACTCTTTCCGTTCCGCAGGGTAATGATAACAAGGACTTTTGTCCGGCCGTACGTTCTAAACAATTAGCTATTATAAGAGCTTTTATCGCAAATATCGGCATTGCTACAATTAAATTAGTCTGTTGGCTTTTTTCAGGAAGTTCCGCTTTGTTATCTGAAGCGGCCCACTCGTTTGTCGATTCATTCAACAGTATTTGTTTGATGATTGGACTCAAACGTGGCTCAAAACCTGCTGACGAAATGCATCCCTTCGGGTATGGTTTGGAGGCTAATATATGGGCTCTTTTTGCTTCAATTTTGATGCTTGCAGGTACTGCAATCGCTATTGGAAGTGGTGTTGATAAAATTTTGAATTCAAGCCTTCATAACCCCGCTGATTTGTTGAAAAATTACCCGCTTATGGCTTTGACTTTGCTCGTAAGCATGTGTTTTGAAGCTTGGGCTGTTAATAGTGCGATGAATGCAGTTCTCGTTGAAGCTAATGTCGATATCACAAACAATAAAATTAAAGATTACATGAATTCTGTGAAGCAGATTAAACATATCAAAAGTCCTACAACAAAATTTGTTTGGTATGAAGATTCCTCAGCTCTTTTAGGCGTAATAATCGCTTTTATCGGGCTTTCTGTTTCGAAGTTTTTATTACCTGATGAATTTGTGTTTTTACCAGATGCTATAGCTTCTATTTTAATCGGTTGCATTTTGTTTTTCTTAGCAATTTATATGCTTAAAAATAATGTTAATTTTTTAACAGGACAATCCGCTGAACCTCAAATTGAAGATGTCATAAGAAGAGTCGCAAGCACTATGCACGGAATAGCTTGCGTGCATGAACTTAAAACTATGGATATGGGCACTTCTGGATTGATTGTTAATATGACAATTGAAGTTGATCCTGAAATTCAGGTTAAAGATGCAGATGATATCGCTGATATGCTCGAACGTAAAATTAGAAATAATGTAAAAAATATATCCCATGTTGCCATTGAAATTCAAGCTGATGACGCTGAAGAAAATTGGGAAGATAAGTTTGATAAAATTATCCAAGAAGGTGAAGATATCTCCCTAATTGATAACCATGAAGCTAAAATGCTTTCTAATTTCTATTCTTTCTCCCAAACAGTTGTCAAAGAAGTTATGGTGCCTCGTCCTAAGATAGTTTTTGTCGACGCAGAATCTTCTTTGCTTGAGTTAATGGATATTATTATTGACTCTGGGCATACTCGTATTCCGATATACGAAGACAATGTCGATAATATCATTGGCGTTGTCAATGCAAAAGATGTTTTGAAAGCGGTTAGAGATAATGCTGCTGATGATTTTGCCATCAAAGAACTCGCTCGTGAAATACCTATTATTCCCGAAAATAAATTTATCAGTGATTTATTGAGTGATTTTACTTCTTCTAAAACTCAAATCGCTGCAGTCGTTGATGAACATGGTGGTATCGCCGGTATAGTAACTGTTGAAGATATATTAGAGGAAATTGTCGGCGAAATATACGATGAATTTGATGAAGCTCCTGTTTCTGAAATTATAAAAATTGATGACAAAACAATGAATGTATCAAGCCAAATCGATATTGATGATATGAATGAAAGATTTGACCTTGATATCCCTAATGAAGATTTCCAAACACTTGGCGGATACGTTTTCGGGCTGCTTGGTAAAGAACCTGAAATCGGCAATATTGTTGAAGATAGAAATATTACATATAAAGTTATCGAACTGGACGGAAGAAGAATTTCTCGTGTTATAATGCACAAAAATACCCCATTTATTGATGCTTTAGAAAAAGAAGAAAACGAAGAAAATGAAAAATTATAAATCAGGTTTTGTTGCAATTGTCGGACGACCGAATGTTGGTAAATCAACAATTTTAAACCGAATGGTCGGTCAAAAAATTGCTATTGCGACTTCGAAAGCTCAAACAACACGTCGCAGAATTAAAGGTATTTTGACTAATGATGATGCTCAAATCGTTTTCGTTGATACACCTGGAGTACACAAACCTTTAGATAAACTCGGCGAATGCCTTGTTGACGAGGCTAAACAAACTTTGCCTGACGTTGATATGCTTTTGTTTGTTGTTGATGGCTCTACTCCTGCCGGGCGTGGTGACAGGTGGATTGTTGATAATTTGCTTAAAGACTTAAAAACCCCCTTGATAATTGTGTTGAACAAAATGGATTTAATCAAAGATGCTTTGAAGAGGGAAGAAATTTTGCTCTCTTATAAAACTTTATTCAATGAAAATTACCCTTGTGTTAAAGTTTCAGCGTTAACCGGTCGCAATTTTGATACCCTAATTGATAATATTGTTCGCAAGCTTCCGGAAGGTGCTCCAATTTATGACTCTGACGAGCTTACTGATGAAACTATGAGAAATATAGCTCGGGAGTTAATCAGGGAAAAAATTCTTTTGAATACTCACGACGAAATCCCTCATTCAGTTGCCGTAATTATTGATAAATACGAAGAAAAACCAAAAATAGACCGCATTTTTGCACAAATAATTGTTGAACACGATAGTCAAAAAGGTATAATAATCGGCAAAAAAGGTTCTATGCTTAAAAAAATCGGCTCAGAAGCAAGAGTCGAAATTGAAGAATCTGCAGGAAAAAAAGTATATCTTGATTTGCAGGTTAAGGTCATAAAAGACTGGCGTAAAAAATCTAAAAATATTGAAAAAATGTATTAGGTTTGATGTTTTAGTGCAGCTTATAAAAATATCCGTTGTAAAATTGAGGTTGATATAAAAACCGTCGAGGATAACTAATCGGGTAATCATTAGTGCATATAAAAAGTTTTAAAAAATAGCCAATTGGCTATTTTTCATTTTTATAATCAGTATTATAATAAAACCGAAAAATATAATTAAAAATATTGATAATTTAAATTCTTATATGAAGTAGGTAAAATGAAAAAAGCATTTACATTAGCGGAAGTATTGATTACATTAGTTATAATCGGTGTTATAGCTGCGTTGACGATACCTGCATTGTTACAAAATACGCAACAACAAGAATATAAAACTGCTGCTCTAAAAGCTTTATCTACAATTTCAAACGCTACTTCAATGGCTTATGCCAAAGATGGTGTTACTTTTGATGATTTAATGGATATGACACCAGATGAAAGGACATCGGAATTAGAGTCAATGATGCAGGTTTCAGATAGAGATGTTAGTCTTGAATTCGATGCATCTAAAGCTCAGGGGAGTTCTGATTATTCACTGGAAGGTTTCAGCACTACTGACGGCATGCTATGGGGGATATCTACTCAAGGAATTTGGGTTGATGTAAATGGAAGCAAGGGGCCTAATATAGCTGCAAATTCTCAAGATGAGCCACAAGATGTTATTTTTATGAAGCCTGAAAGGTATGTCGCTGACGATATGCCTCAATCTGAAGCTTGGGCTTTATATGATTTTTCTTGTTCTTGTGAATGGAATAGGGGATAAGTTTATCATTTCTTTCTTGTTAAATATCATAAGAATATTTTATTTGAAAATTTCATAAAATATGATGTTATTGTTCTTTAAATTATGAAAGGTTAATTATGAAAAAAGCATTTACATTAGCGGAAGTGTTAATAACACTTGTGATTATCGGTGTTATAGCTGCGTTGACGATACCTGCACTGCTCAATAATACAAATAAAGAAGAATATAAAACAGGTGTAAAAAAGGCGTATTCTGTATTATCACAAGCGGTACAAACCCATTATGCTTTGACGGGCAAAAGAGTAGAAGATGTTGCTGATGATTGCGGTAATGATGCTGACTGCATTTTTGAAAATTTCTATTCAAAAAGAATGAATATAGTGTCATCTACAACTCCATCAAACAGTAAAGCCTGCACAGTCAGTGGTGATGGGGATAGCGGTGATCTTACTTTTTATACTGCAGACGGTATGGCTTTTACAATAAATGAATATGGAGATATCGTTTCTGTAGATGTAAACGGTGATAAAAAACCAAATTTGTCAACAAAATCCCCTGATGATCCCAAAGACGGAGGTTATTATTTTGAAGTGGAATGGGGCGGAAAAGCAGATAATTATTTCAAACCCCATGGACCCGCAAAATGCTTGATTAAAGGCAATACTGATGATTCTAGTTGTGATTGGTCTGATTCAGATGGTGGGTCTGGTGAAGGCGAAGAGCTTCGGTAAAAACTGCATTATATACTAAAAAGCCCCGATTGGGGCTTTTTAGTGCTTTAAACTATTTTGTGTTTATTATTTGATTTCAACTCTTTTTGCAGCAGCATCTATTAGTCCTGCGAATAATGGGTGCGGTCTTTCCGGACGTGATTTAAACTCAGGGTGGAATTGGCAAGCTACGAACCAATCATTTTTAGGAAGCTCTATCATTTCGCATAGCATTCCGTCAGGGGACATTCCTGAGAATACCAAACCAGCTTCTGCGATTTTGTCACGATATTCGTTATTGACTTCATATCTGTGGCGATGACGTTCCATAATCTTTGTAGCTCCGTAGGCATCAGATGCTTTTGTGCTTTTTTTGATTTTACATTCGAATTGGCCGAGTCGCATTGTTCCGCCGTATCCTTCGACGTTTTTTTGCTCCAACATAAGGTCGATTACAGGGTATGGGGTATTTTCATCAAATTCCATACTATTAGCATTTTTTAGTCCAACTACATTTCGAGCATATTCAATTACTGCACATTGCATTCCGAGGCATAAACCTAAGAAAGGAAGATTATTTTCTCTTGCGTATCTGATTGCATTGAGTTTACCTTCAATGCCTCTTATTCCAAAGCCTCCGGGGATTACTAATCCGTCAACGTCTTTGAGCATTTCCTTTGTTTTATCCATATCGGTGCATTCATCAGATGCAATCCATCTTATATCAATTTGGGCATTATGTTTATAGCCTGCGTGTTTTAAGGATTCAACGACAGAAATATAAGCGTCTGAAAGTTTTGTATATTTACCAGCTATAGCGATTTTAATTGTTTTTTTAGGGTTTTTGATTTTATCGACAAGCTCTATCCATGATTTCAAATCAGGAGTCTTTTTCTTGTCGTCCATTAGTAATCTTTGCATTACAACCCCTGCAAGATTTTGTTCTTCCATTGCTAAAGGAACTTCGTAGATACTTTTCATATCTCGACATTCAATAACAGCATCATTCGGAACAGAGCAGAACAAAGCCAATTTTTCCTTTTCTTTCTTCGGAATAGGTTTAGAGGTTCTGCAAACCAAGATTTCAGGCTGAATGCCGTAGCTTCTTAGTGTAGCAACACTGTGTTGAGATGGTTTTGTCTTTAGCTCGCCTGAGGTCGGAAGATAAGGAAGCAGTGTAACGTGGATTGAAATGCTGTTTCCTATACCAGCTTCAGAGCGGAATTGTCTGATAGCTTCAATGAATGGCAAGCCCTCAATGTCACCGATTGTGCCTCCGATTTCTGTAATCAAGAAATCAGGTTTAAATTGAGTTGTTGCTTTTTTTATTCTTGCTTTAATCTCGTTTGTAATGTGGGGAATAGTTTGAACAGTTGCACCGAGGTAATCTCCTCGTCTTTCTTTTTTAATAACGGTTTGATAAATACTACCTGAGGTTACGTTGTTGATATGACCTAAATTTGTATCAGTAAATCTTTCGTAGTGTCCCAAGTCTAAATCGGTTTCAGCTCCATCATCTGTGACGAAAACTTCTCCGTGTTGGAAAGGGCTCATTGTTCCGGGGTCGACGTTTATATAGGGGTCAAATTTTTGGATTACTACCGAGTAACCCCTCGCTTTTAACAGTCTTCCTAACGATGCTGCGACTATCCCTTTTCCCAGTGATGACACAACACCACCTGTAACAAATACATATTTCGTCATAATACCCTCTGTCTCTAGTTATTCTATTTTAGCGTTATTTAGTTGATTTTCGGAACCTTGAAAAATCCATCTTCTTCAACTGGTGCATTTGCCATCAATTCTTCTCTTGTTTGTTCATATTTGACGACATCTTCTCTCATTACGTTTACTATCGGAATAGCTGTTGTCATTGGCTCAACATTTGTTGTGTCAACTTCATTCATTTGCTCAACGTATTTTAATATATCACCGAGTTGCTTTGAAAACTCAGCAACTTCTGCAGCTGTAAGTTCTAATCGTGCAAGTTTAGCAACGTGTTTTACATCATCTGTGCTAATCATGGGTTTAAAATCTCCTATAATCTTAAACAAAATCATAGCACAATCAGGCATGATTTTCACTTTTCCTTTACATTCTTAAAAATTTTTGTTGGACTGAATGTATTCAGCATCGCAACGGCTCTATTTTTTATTTTAAAACTATGTATGGCGTTACGGAAAATGCCAAGTGGTGCAATCCACACCATCTAATTCAGTATATAACTGTTATAAATCTCTTTTTGCCTGCATTTTTTTGTGTAATGTTTCAATTTCTTTTTTTACATATTTTGCAGGTATTGATAGGTTTGTATGATTTTGAAGTGTAAGTTTAAGATATTTTTCGTAAGAAGTGTCATCTTCAAGTTTGTTAAATATTTCAGCCAAATAATAACATGTATTTCCGTTAGTCGGATTTACTTCAAGAGCTTTTTGCAAGGTTTCCATTGCAGGGATATGCTCACCTTTTGAGGCTAAAATTTGAGCATAAAGAGTCATTGCGTCGATATCTTTCGGGTTGATTTCTATTGTCTTTTGTAAAGCGTCAACAGCTTCTTCTTCTTCTCCACGTTCCCAATATATAGCGGCAAGATTAAAATAAGCCCAGCTGTAATCAGGCGTGTCCTCGATTACTTTTTGATAACCTTCAATTGCTTTTTCGATTTCTCCGTTTCGTTTGTACTCGAAAGAGAGGTAAAAACGGGCAATCGTGTCTTTTTCGTTTAATTCTACAGCCTTTTCAAGATATTCGATTGCTTTATTTGTGTCATTCTTTTTTGAATAAATGTATCCGATATTAAACAGTGTATTTGAATCGTTTTCAATAGCTTCTAATACCTTTTCAAACAAGTCTAAAGCTTTATCGTATTCTTTTTTTTGAATGTATGCACAAGCCAAATTGTATTGAAAATCAGGTTCATTAGGGTTTACATTAAGTGCATTCAAATATGAGTCGATGGCTTTATCTACATATTTGAGTTTTTCCCATATAATCCCTATGTTGTAATGAAGCCGTGCATCTTCGGGAAATATACCGACTAAATAAAAAAGATTTTTAAGTGCTTCTTCATTTTCACCTATATCAAGCAGTGCAACGGCAAGTTCTCTCATTGCTTGAAAGTTTGTCGGGTCGTTTTTTACAATATTTTGGAGCTCTTCAATTCTGTCATCCATAGGCTTTATATTAACAGTTTTTATTTAATGTTTCAATCATTGTTTTTAAGAATTCAAAATATTTTTTAAAGAAATTGGTATTGCTTTTATCAAGTCAGTTGCTAAAACCGAGTATTCAGTCAAATTGTTTGACAAAATATCGCCCGAAAGCCCATGTATATAGACTCCGAGCCTTGCTGCATCAGCTAAATACATATTTTGGACAACAAATGCTGATATTATCCCGGTCAAAACATCACCCGTACCGGCTTTTGCTAGAGCGGAATTGCCTGTATGGTTTATATAAATAGAATCTTTGTCTGCGATTATTGTTTTGTGACCTTTTAGCACAATGGTGCAATTGAATTTTTCAGAAGCTTCTTGTGCATATTTTGCCCTGTCTTTTTGTATTGTTTCAACGCTTACCTTCAACAATCTTGAAAGTTCCATTGGGTGAGGCGTCATTATTGTGAATTCAGGTAATTTAATGTTTTCGCCGTCTTTTGATGCTAGTAATTTTGCAAAACAGTTTATCCCGTCAGCGTCAAGAATTAATTTTGTAAGAGGTGAACAGTAGTCTAAAAACTTCTTTAAAAATCTAACGGTACTATTTGTTTGCGTTAATCCGCACCCCAAGCTTACAGCATCATATTTCAGTGCTTTTTCCGCAACAAGTTGAGCTGATATACTTGAAAGAGTTTTGTCAGGTTTGCAGCTTAAAGGCATAAATGTAAGCTCCGGAGCAAGTGAGGCAATATTGTTCACAATGCAGTCAGGGCAAGCCAATGTGACATATCCAGCACCTGTTCTTAACGCAGAAATTGAAGACAGATAAGCCGCTCCTTGATAGCATCTTGAACCGGCGATATTTAATATTTTTCCGAAAGTTCCTTTGTTGGAGTCTTTTTTTCTTTTTGGTAAGAGTATTTTTGCTCTTTTTAAATCTATGGTTTTATCCATTTGTTTGCCTTATTGCTTCATAAACAACTATTGCAACGGAATTTGAAAGGTTTAAGCTTCTTTGATTTTCTTTCATTGGAATAGTTAAGCAACTTTCTTTGTTTGCATTTAATAGTTCCTCGTCAAGTCCTCTTGTTTCGGGCCCGAAAACAAGAAAATCACCTTCTTGAAAATTTATATCGGTATATTTTTGTGTTGTCTTAGTCGTTAAATAGAAAAAACGAGAATCAGGATATTTTTGTTTTAAATCTTCTATATGATTAAATTGAGCTACAACTGCACTATCCCAGTAGTCTAAACCTGCTCTTTTTAAATATTTATCAGTAATTGAAAATCCCAATTTCCCGACAAGAAATAATTTTGCTCCCGTGCAAGCACAAAGACGCACTATATTTCCTGTGTTTTGAGGTATTTCAGGTTCAACCAATACAATGTTAAAACTTTTTTTAATTTCGTTATTGCTCATTTTCTTGCTTTTCTTGTGTAAAGAAACGTTTGCTTTCCAAAATAACAGGGATACCTCTCAATACGCAGAAAGTAACTGCAATATAAGCAAATACATTGGCAATAGTTATTAGCAATCCTTGGTGTTGTGAGTACCATATAAATTGACCGATGGACATTGGTTTATACATATACATATTAGGAACATGGGCGATAATCATCATAACAAATGCTATTGCTTTTGCTCCGCCATAAGCTGCTCTTGCAAATCTTGATGCTGTGATGAATTTGCCGATAGGGTTTGTCATCATTGTTTTGTCGCCAAATGCTGTGTAGCCTTCTGCAAATGCTAAGCTTCTTATTCCGTCTGTAATAATGCCTCTTGATAAAACTACGATTGGAAGCCAAGCTCCAATCCAACCTAAAGCGGCAAACGTTACCCAGTAAGCATTTTCAACTATTCTGTCGCCTAAAATATCAAGAACAGAACCTAGTTTTGTTTCTTCGTGACGAGCTCTTGCTACATAGCCGTCAAGTCCGTCTAAAATTATTACGAAGAACGTAAGCCAAAAAGCACTGAAATACCAAGATGGTGAACCTGTAAATAATAGTGCTAAAGTTCCGAATGCTAATAGTATTCTTAATATAGTCAAAAAGTTTGCCATTATAAATTTCTCCTTTATCTCTTACTTCTTGAAAGTGCAAAATCAAATTCATCAAGATTTTTTCTGCGTTCTCCAAGCATAATTTTTTCAGCTTCTTCAAGAACCTTTGTTACATTGAAGCCGTTTTCTCCGTCGCTTCTTGCTTTTTTACCTTGTTCAATGCAATTTAAGAAGTGTTGGCATTCAAGTTTTAAAGGTTCAATTTCTAAATAATCCAAGGTTTCTGTTTTGACGGCTCCAGGAGCAGAATTGTCAAATATTTGTAATTTATGCTCAGGCAATGTGTCATCAAACATCGCACTTGCTTTTGTTCCTCGGACAAGCAGATTTACTCTTTTTTGAGGGTGAATCCAGCTATCTGAAATGTGTCCTATAATGCCGTCTTCGTATTCAATAGTTACGTGCGTAATATCCATAATCTCGTTGCCGTCAGAAGAAGCCCCGACTGCACTGATTACTCTCAATGGTTCTTTGTCGATAATATAGCTTGTCATAGAAACGTCATGAGGAGCTAAATCCCACATTACGCTTCTGTCATTTTTAAAGTGGTTAATATTTAAACGGTCGCTTTGAATGTATCTGATTTTTCCTAAAGCACCTTCTTTGATAAGCATTCTCAAACGGTTTACTGCAGGATGATACAAAAGTAAATGTCCGACCATTAGTACAAGACCTTTTGAATCTGCTAGTTCTGTCAGCTTTCTTGCTTCTTCTGCGACTGTTGAAATGGGTTTTTCAACATATACATTTTTGCCTGCTTCTAAAGCGGCTTTTACTATTTTATAATGAGTATGACTTGGTGTAACAACAATTACGCCTTGTATTTCAGGATTGTTGAATACATCTTGAAAATTATTTGTTGTATTGACCTCAGGATATTGCTCTCTCACTTTTGCGATGTTGTCAGGGTCCAGGTCGCAGACCGTGTTAAGGGCGTTTAAATTATAGAAATTTCTGACTATATTCCTTCCCCATAAACCACATCCTATTACTGCTATATTATGCATTTTGTTTTCCTTTTTCCTCTGTTTATATTGGTACTAATTCTATTATACATATTAATACTAATAAAATCAGTTGCCCCTCGTCAAATTAAGATTTTATAAAGACTGCTCTTTATTTTCTTTATTTTGCTCTGAAAGCTCTTTGTCTTCTTCCGTCATTTTTATCGGTAGTCTTATCCCGAATGTAGACCCCACGCCCGGCGTGCTTTTTACAAAGACTTTGCCGTGATGATGTTTTTCGATAGTTATTTTTACAAGATGTAAACCAAGGCCCGTTCCTTTAATTGTGTGAGTTGCATTTTCAACTCTATAAAAACGTTCAAATATTTTCTTTTGGTGTTCTTCGGGAATACCTATCCCTTGGTCTTCTACTGTTATTTCAACAAAGCTAGGGTCTCTTGCTATTTCTGCTCTTATTTTGACTTTGCTGTTATCAGGTGAGTATTTGATTGCGTTTGACACCAAGTTCTTAAATGCTCTTTCAATACTTTCAGTGTTTATTGGAAGCTTTGGCAAATCAGGTTCTTTTATAATTGAGAACGTTATTCCTTTTTCAGAAGCCAAAACTTTCATAGAGCTGATTACTTGTTCAATAAGCGGGACAATGTCAGCATATTCTTTAGGAACGTTAATGTTAGGAGATTCCAGTCTTGAAAAATCCAATATTTCGTTAACCATTTTTTGAAGCCTTGTTGCTTCTTTATTTATGGTTTCCATAAATTCTTTTTGTGTTTCTTTATCAAACTCATCTCCATGAGAATATAAAGTGTCGATATAGGTTCTTAGTACTGTAACAGGAGTTCTAAGCTCGTGGGATACGTTAGAGATGAAATTATTTTTAAGTTTATTGATTTCGACTTCTTTTGTGACATCAATAAGTACAATAATATATCCGACGTAGTCTTGGTTTTTGGAGAACATAGGGGATATTATCGCCTTTATTACATTTTTATCGACTTCTATATTGAATTCGAGAGGCTTGTTTTCCATAATATCTAGAGGAGTATCTTTAAATTGTTCGATTTTTTCTTGGAAACACATTTCTCCGTTGCTGTCACAGTACATTTGAATTTTTGTATTTAATATTTGAGAATCTTCAATCGCAAGCATTTTTAAAGCGGCACTGTTCACCAATACCACATTGTCAAAGTTGTCACAAACAACAACACCGTTGACAATACTCATCAAAACAGCTTCCAGCTTGTTTCTTTCGAGTGTAAGTTGGTCGATATTTTGTTCTTCATAAAGGTGCAAACGGCTCGACATATCGTTGAAAGCAGTGATTAATTCTTTAACTTCTCCGCTAACTCCTTTTGTTTCAAGCTTATAGCCGAATTGACCCGTTGAAATCTGTTTTACGCCGTGATGAAGGATTCCTAATTCTCGTGTTATCAACAAAGTGTTAATTAATATTACGATGGAAAATAAAACCCAAGCGATTGAAAATATGCCAAAGAGGGAGTTTCTTGTGGCTTTAGAGATTGCTTTTATACCCTTACCTGCGAGTCCTACACTTACAGAGCCAACAACTTCAGAACCGTTTTCATTAACCAAAACCAAAGGAGAACTTATAGATATTTTTGTTTGTTTAGCTTTTTGAGGGTAATCGTTTTTTGTTGAATAAATTATATTGTTTTCTTTGTCTTTAAACTCAATGAAGGAAATGTCTTGGTCGCTTGAAATTATTGAAGCTGTATGAGCTCTTAAAGTATCTATTTTTTCAGAATTATCAACATCTTTAGCGACCTCAAGGCTTTCAATGGAAAGAGTTTTTGTAACAATCTGGGCAAATTCTCTGTAACTTGCATCAAGTTTTTTCTGAATATTGGATATTGCAAAAATGGCGACCATAACAATCAGGAGGGTGCTCATTACGAGCCCCAACAATATAAATTTATTCTGCGTACTTAAGCTTAATTTTGGTTTTTTCATAATTATAAATTATATTATATGTCAAAATAATAATCATAACAAGATTATTAAGTAAGGAATAAAAAAACAACTGCCCTTGACAATAGGTTGCTTATAATTCGTGGATTATCGCCGAATTTCTTTCGATAGCAAGGAATATGTTAACAAATGTTTAGACAGCTCATTGCTAATCGGTTTTTTTCTTGACTCATGGTATTTAGCGAATATTATTGTATAACGGATATATATGGTTAAGATTATGATTATAAAAGGCTTTTAAGCCTGTCTACAAAAGGTTTAGAGGCACAATCGAAACAAAAATAACGATATAGTAAAAATTATAAATTGAATATATTTAAAGTTAATTATATTACGTAGTACACCACATACAGCGAGGTGAATGAATGTCGACAACAAAATATTCTGAAAGAGTTACTCCAATGGGCATGCCCAGAACTAGATTGGATGACTTGCCGGACTTAATTGAAATTCAAAAAAAATCTTTTGAATGGTTCCTTAAAGAAGGTTTGAAAGAGGAGTTTCTTTCTTATTCTCCGATTAAAGATTATACAGGAAGATTGGAATTGCATTTCCTTCCTAATTATACCTTCGATAATCCGAAATATTCTATCGAAGAAGCTAGAATCCATGACGCTACCTATGCAAAACAGCTAAGAGTTATGGCTCGTTTAGTAAATCGTGACACAGGTGAAATCAAAGAACAAGAAGTCTATATCGGTGATATCCCGACGATGACTGATAAAGGTACTTTTATCGTAAACGGTGCAGAACGTGTTATCGTTTCTCAAATCGTACGTTCACCAGGGGTTTACTTCAAGAGAGATATTTCTCCTACAGGTAAACGTTTGTTCAATGCAACCTTGATTCCTAACAGAGGTGCATGGTTAAAAATTGAAACTGATGCTAATGACGTTATTCACGTTAAAATTGATAAAAACAGAAAAATCTTAGCTACAACATTGTTGAAGGCTATCGGTATTACTGTTCCTGAAATGGAAACATTGTTTACCCACTTTGAGTTTTTGAAAAAGACACTTGAAAAAGATACAGCTGAAACAACTGATGATGCTTTGATTGAAGTTTATAAAAAACTTCGCCCGGGTGACCCAGCTTCTGCTGCAGGCGGTCGTTCTATTTTAGAAGCTCGTTTCTTTGATGAAAAGAAATACGATATCGGCAGAGTCGGTCGTTACAAATTAAACAAAAAATTGAATTTGAATGTTCCTGAAACAATGAGAACCTTGACGGTACAAGATTTAGTTGCTTCAATCGAATATTTAGTAAACTTAACTTACGATGAAGGCTCAGTTGATGATATTGACCACTTGGGTAATCGTCGTATTCGTTCAGTTGGTGAGTTGCTCCAAAATCAATTCAGAGTTGGTTTATCAAGAATTGAAAGAATCGTTAAAGAAAGAATGACTCTTCAAAATTCTGAAACATTGACTCCATTGAACTTATTAAATACAAAACCTTTAGTTGCGGCATTGAAAGAGTTCTTTGGATCTTCTCAATTGTCTCAATTTATGGACCAAACAAATCCGCTTGCAGAATTGACTCACAAACGTCGTATTTCTGCTCTTGGACCTGGTGGTTTGGTTAGAGAAAGAGCTGGATTTGCAGTTCGTGATATTCACCCTTCACACTATGGACGTATTTGTCCGGTTGAAACTCCTGAAGGTCCGAACGCAGGTTTGATTGGTTCTTTAGCTACTCACGCAAAAGTTAATGATTATGGCTTTATTGAAACTCCTTATTTCGCTGTAAGAGAAGGAAGAGTTACTGATGAAGTTACTTATATGAGTGCGGATGAAGAAGAAAACTTCCGTGTTGCTCCTGCTGATATTAAACTAAACAAAGACAGAACTATTAAAGAAGATTATGTTCCTGTCCGTTACCGTAGTGAATTTACAATGGGTGAATCTAACCGTGTTGACTATGTCGGTGTTTCTCCTATTCAAATCATTTCAGTTGCTACGTCAATCATTCCGTTCATTGAACACGATGATGCGAATCGTGCGTTGATGGGGTCTAACATGCAACGTCAAGCTGTTCCGTTATTGATTACTCAACGTTCTGTTGTTGCAACTGGTCTTGAAAGAAGAGCGGCTAAAGACTCAGGCATGGTCGTTTGTACTGAAGTTGACGGCGTGGTTGAAAGAGTTGTCGGTGATGAAGTTTGGGTTAAGGATAACGCAGGCAAAACTCACAGATACCAATTAATGAAATATTTAAGAAGTAACCAAGATACATGTATTAACCAAAAACCAATCGTTAGAGATGGTGATGTGGTTAAAGCAGGTGACGTCCTAGCAGACGGTGCTTCTACATGTAGCGGTGAACTTTCTCTCGGTAAAAACGTTTTAGTAGCGTATATGCCGTGGGAAGGATATAACTTTGAAGATGCTATTTTGCTTAGCCAAAGATGCGTCAAAGACGATGTATTTACATCTGTCCACATTGAAAAATTAGAAATAGATGCTCGTCAAACTAAACTCGGACCGGAAGAAATTACTCGTGAAGTTCCGAATGTTTCAGAAGAGTCTTTGAGACACTTGGATGAACGCGGTATTGTCAGAATCGGTGCAAGAGTTTATGCTGATGACATTTTAGTCGGTAAAGTTACTCCAAAAGGTGAATCTGAACATCCTCCTGAAGAAAAATTGTTAAGAGCAATTTTCGCTGAAAAAGCAAGAGATGTTAAAGATAATTCTTTGAGAGTTCCTCATGGTGAAGGTGGCCGTGTAGTCGATGTTAAAGTATTTGACAGAGAAAAAGGCGATGAACTTCCACCAGGAGCTAATACAGTTATAAGAGTTTATATCGCTCAAAAACGTAAGGTTTCAGTCGGTGATAAACTTGCAGGACGTCACGGAAACAAAGGTATTGTTTCAAGAATTCTTCCTCAAGAAGATATGCCTTTCTTACCAGATGGTACACCTGTTGATATCGTATTGAACCCACTTGGTGTTCCTTCACGTATGAATGTCGGTCAAACTTATGAATGTTTATTAGGTTTGGCTGCATACTTAACAAAAGAACATTATGAAGCACCTCCGTTCGATGAAATGTACGGTGACAATCAATCAGAAATTGCAACAAGAGCTGAATTGATGAGAGGTATCAAAGATTCAGGTTGTGATTGGGTAAGAGAAGATGGTAAAGTAAGACTTTATGACGGTAGAACCGGCGAACCTTTTGACCAACCGGTTGCTGTAGGTCTTACATACTTCTTGAAACTTGTCCACTTAGTTGATGACAAAATTCACGCAAGATCAACAGGTCCATACTCACTTGTTACACAACAACCATTGGGTGGTAAAGCTCAATTCGGTGGTCAAAGATTCGGTGAAATGGAAGTTTGGGCTCTTGAAGCTTACGGTGCAGCTTATACGCTTCAAGAAATGCTTACAATTAAATCTGATGATGTCAACGGACGTTCAAGAGCTTATGAAGCGATTGTTAAAGGTGACAATATTCCAAGACCGGGTATTCCTGAATCATTCAAAGTACTTGTAAGAGAATTACAAAGTATCGGTTTAGATATTACCGTTGCTAAAAAAGGCGGCGAAGAAGTAGATTTGATGTCTGATACTGATGACCTTAGAAAGTCAGCTCCTAAGAGAACACTTTCTGATGTGGATTCAGAGCTTTTAAACATCAATTTCTTTGAAACCCCAAGCTCATTTAAAGAATAAGAACTAAAATTATATAAAGGAGATAAAAATTGTCTACAAGTATAGATTATTTTGACTATATACGAATCAGTATCGCTTCTCCTGAGCGTATTCTGAAATGGTCGTATGGTGAAGTATCAAAACCTGAAACAATCAACTATAGAACATTAAAACCGGAAAGAGACGGTTTGTTCTGCGAAAGAATTTTTGGACCTACAAAGGACTGGGAATGCTATTGCGGTAAATATAAAAGAGTAAGACATAAAGGTATCATTTGTGAACGTTGTGGCGTAGAAGTTACTGATTCAAAGGTTCGTCGTCACAGAATGGGGCATATCAAATTAGCGGCTCCTGTATCTCATATTTGGTTCTTAAAAGGTATTCCATCTTACCTTGGTTTGCTTTTGGATATGTCTTTGAAAGACCTTGAACAAGTTATTTATTTCAACAATTATGTTGTAATTGAACCAGCTGATTCAGGATTTAAGAAGCTTCAACTTCTTTCTGAAGAAGAATATGAAGACTTTATGTTGGAAAATGAAGAAAGTGCTTTAAAAGTAGGCATTGGTGCTGAAGCTATTAAAGATTTGCTTTCTGAAATTACAATGCCTGAATTGTTAGAAAACATAAAAGCTGAACTTGACAGTGCTGGTGGTTCTGTTCAAAGAAAAGCAAAATTAATTAAGAGATTAAGACTTGTAGAATCTTTAATTGCAAGTAATACATCTCCAACTTGGATGATAATGGATGTACTTCCTGTTACACCTCCTGATTTAAGACCTATGGTTCAATTAGACGGTGGCAGATTTGCAACATCAGATTTGAATGATTTATATAGACGTGTTATCAACAGAAACAACCGTTTGTTGAGATTGCTCGAAATGGGTGCTCCTGAAATTATTGTTAGAAACGAAAAACGTATGCTTCAAGAAGCCGTTGATGCTCTAATTGACAACGGAAGACGTGGTAGAACTGTCGTTGGACCAAACAACAGACCGTTGAAATCATTATCAAATATCATTGAAGGTAAACAAGGTCGTTTCCGTCAAAACTTACTTGGTAAACGTGTTGACTATTCAGGTCGTTCAGTAATCGTTGTCGGTCCTAGCTTGCAACTTAACCAATGTGGTTTGCCTAAAGAAATGGCTATAGAATTGTTTAAACCTTTCGTTGTTAATAAATTAATCGAAAGAGGACTTGTTCAAAATATCAAATCCGCTAAGAAGAAAATCGAAAGATCAGAACCTGTGGTTTGGGATATTTTAGAAGAAGTAATTGATGGACATCCGGTTATGCTAAACCGTGCTCCTACACTTCACAGATTGGGTATTCAAGCATTTGAACCTAAATTGGTTGAAGGTAGAGCTATTCAACTTCACCCGCTCGTATGTACTGCGTTCAACGCCGACTTCGACGGTGACCAAATGGCGGTTCACGTTCCTTTATCAATTGAAGCTCAAACTGAAGCAAGAATGCTAATGCTCGCAACCAATAACATTTTAGCACCTGCTACAGGTAAGCCAATCATTACACCTTCTCAAGATATGGTCTTAGGTATGTATTATCTAACCATTCTAAAAGAAGATGAAGGACCGGGAAACAGATTCTTCTACAGCTTTGAAGACGCAATTGCTGCGTTAGAGGCTGGTGTCATTACTCTTCACGAAAAAATTACAGTTCGTGATGATAAAGGCAAAAGACTTACAACTACTGTTGGTAGAATTATCTTTAACGAAACTGTTAGAAAAGCAGTTCTTTCATCATAAGACGAAGCAGGGTTACCCCTGCATTTCGTCGTCCTGTAGGCTACTACAGAGGGAAGGTACATTTTATAAAAATTAAAGGTGAGAATATAACATGGATACATTAATTCACAAAAAGAAATCATTTGACTTCATTAACAAGCAGATGAATAAAGGTTCGTTGAAGAACTTGCTTGCTCAAGTATATCTTGAGTTCGGCGGTGCCAAAACTGCTGACTTGGCAAACAGTTTGAAGAACTTGGGATACAGATTTGCTACAAAAGCGGGTACAACTATTACTATTACTGACTTATCTGTTCCTGCTGTAAAAAAAGATTTGCTTGCTCAAGCTGAAAAAGAAATTGAAAAATCAACACACAGATATTTAAAAGGTGAGATTACTGAAGTTGAAAGATATACAAAGGTCATCGATACTTGGTCTGAAACAACAGCTAAGTTGACTGAAAGTGTAGTTGAAAACTTTGATAGATTGAACCCTGTATATATGATGGCGTTCTCCGGAGCGAGAGGTAACTTATCTCAAGTATCACAATTGGTTGGTATGAGAGGTTTGATGGCTGATGCACAAGGTCAAATCATCGACTTACCTATTAAATCAAACTTTAAAGAAGGGTTATCGGTTACTGAATATATCATTTCTTCATACGGAGCTCGTAAAGGTCTTGTAGATACAGCGTTGAAAACAGCCGATTCAGGATATTTAACAAGACGTTTAGTCGACGTTGCTCAAGATGTTATCATTAGAGATATAGACTGTGGTACAGATAGAGCTATCAAAATGTCAGCTATTTCAGACGGTGAAAAAATAGTTGCTCCTTTAACAGACAGACTTTTAGGTAGAACAATTGCTGAAGACATAAAAGATGCTGAAGGTAATGTTATTGTTGCTAAAGGTACAACCTTAGATCGTATGGATGTTAAAAAAGTCGAGCCTTTAAATCTTAAAGAATTATTAGTTCGTTCACCTTTAACTTGTGAGCTTGAATATGGAATTTGTCAAAAATGTTACGGTTGGGCTCTTACAACTCAAAAAATGGTTGATGTCGGTGAAGCAATTGGTATTATCGCTGCTCAATCAATCGGTGAACCCGGAACTCAACTTACAATGAGAACTTTCCACACCGGCGGTGTATTCAAAGGCTCAGGTGCTATGAAGCAAATTATTGCTGATGAAGATGGTGAAATTACATCTAAAATTGCTTTTAAAGAATTGAGAACACGTCATGGTGATGATGTACAAGTTTGTCTTCAAGAATCTGATATTGAATTGAAAGGTGCTAAAAAGACTTATAAATACCACATTCCTGCAGGTGCTATTTTGCATATCAGCAAAGGACTTAATGTTAAAAAAGGTGATAAGTTAGCTGATTTTGAACCTACAAGTCAAGGTGACGGTAGTCGTTTAACAGAAAAAGCTACAAAAGATATTACGACTGATTTGGGTGGTGAAGTTGTATTCCAAGACTTCATCGCAGATGAAAAGAAAGATCGTCAAGGTAATATTTCAAGAACTGCCAATAAAAATGGTATAATTTGGGTTTTAGGCGGCGACGTTTATAATCTTCCGGGTGGTGCTAAAATCTTGGTTGAAGATTCTCAAAAAATTAAAACAGGTGAAAAATTAGCCGAAATTATGACCGTTTCTGAACACGGTGGTGAAGTTAGAGTTGGTGATAATTTAATTGTTGAAGAAATTAAATTCGAAGGCAAAAAAATCAAAAAAATAGTTAAAGGTAAAGAATTAACTATTGTCATTGCTTCAATCACGCCATCTAACGCAGTATTTGAAAATACAAAAAAAGAACAATTATGGACAGTTGAAGCTACAGGCGAAAAATATATCGTTAAATCTCCAGTTGATACAACAGTGGAAAACGGTATGATTATTGCAGAACTTGTCGATGAAGAAAACAGTGTTGCTTCAAGTGGTGAAATTAGATACAACGGCGTTGAAGTTGATGAAAATCAAATCGTAACAAAACCCGGCGAAGTAATTTTTATTCCTGATGAAATACATCAGTTGAATAAAGATTCAGCTTTGAAAATGGTTGAATCCGGTACTTTTGTAACAGCCGGTACCGAAATTGTTAAGGATTTATATTCTCACATTGACGGTATTGTTGAAATAAAAGAATTCAATGACATTATTCACGAAGTTGTAATCAGACCAGGCGAAGTTTATACATTGTCAAACATCAACGATTTAAAAGTCGATGAAGGTGAGATTGTTGAAGCCGGTACTCAAATCGCTCCTAAAGTTAAAGCGAAAGAGTTATCAATTGTGACTATTTTGGATTCAGATAATGACAATATGGAAATTGATGATCTAGATGAAGATATTGATGTTTCTACTATTGATGAAGAAGAAATTTCAAATAAACCTATCCAAATTTTAGTAAGACCTGTTCAAAAATTTGATGTTCAACCAAAAGATGTTTCTATTGATTTCAACACAACTGATGAATCAATTGACATTGTTCCAGTTACTCAATTGCAATTCAAAGATGGTGCAAGAGTAAGAAACTTGGATGGTGCAGTTCTTACAAGAACAAGCTTGGTCCTTCAAATGCAAGGCTTCTTGAGTCACTTAAAAGGTATGGTTGAATTGGATGAGGATAATAACTTAAAAGTTGTTGTTCTTGAAACATTGATTGTAAGAAGAGAAATCGAAGGTTCATCTAAGACCAAAGCTTCAATGCAAACTGAATTGTTGGTTCAAGACGGACAAATAATTGATGCAAAAACTCCTGTTGCTAAAACTCAAGTTTTGGCTGTAAATGATGGTGTTGCAAGCATTAAGGGTGCAGCTCAAGACCTTAGAAGATTGCTTCTAATCTCTGACAACTATGAAGAAACAATTTCAACAAAAACTAAACCGATTGTTGAAGTCGGACAATTTATCAAAATGGATTCTGTACTTTCTGAATCTGGTGAACAATCTGATATTTCAGGTATGGTTGTTGCTGTTGATAAGGCGTCAGTCACAATAAGAACAGGCCGCCCATATTTGATTAGCCCCGGAACTATGCTTCAAGTAAACAATGGTTCATTGGTTCTACGTGGTGATTTCTTGGCTACATTGGTATTTGAAAGACAAAAAACTGGTGATATCGTTCAAGGTCTTCCGAGAGTTGAAGAATTGCTTGAAGGTAGAAAGCCTAAAGATTGTGCTATTCTTGCTGAAATCGACGGTGTCGCACATATTGAAATCGAAGATGATGTTCCTAGATTGTTTATTGTAAATGACAATGGAAAATACGAAATTAAATTTTCTATCGATTCTACAATCATCGTTGCTAACGGGCAAGAGGTTACAGCCGGACAACCTTTAACAAGTGGTCCGTTGAACCCTCATGATGTCATCAGATTGAACGGAGCGTCAGCTGCTCAACAATATTTGGTTGATGAAGTTCAACGTGTATATCGTTCTCAAGGCGTTGAAATCGCTGATAAGCATGTCGAAGTTATCGTTAAGCAAATGACTAAGAAAGTCAAAATTGTTGAATCAGGTGATACAAAATTGCTCCCAGGCGAATTCCTTGATTTGAAAATTGTTGAAGAAGAAAATAAGTTGGCTATTGAAGCTGAAGGTCAACCTGCTACATACGAAGCTGTATTGCTTGGTATAACAAAAGCAAGTTTGAATACTGAAAGTTTCATCTCTGCTGCTTCTTTCCAAGAAACAACAAGAATCTTGACTGAGGCTGCTGTTGATGGCAAACGTGATCTTTTAAGAGGATTGAAAGAAAACGTTATCATCGGTAGATTAATACCTGCAGGTACAGGTTATTACCATTTGACAAATGCGTCAGAAGAAAAGGATAAAGAAGCTCAAAGAAGAGCTGCTCAAAAGAACAATGCTCGCAAACCTTCTGCTATCTTAGAAGAAATTGAAGGTATGTTCGGAGCTCCTGATTTTACCATTGAGTAATTTAAATTTCAAATAAACACGAAAAGAGGCAGTCTTGAAGGCTGTCTCTTTATATGTTAAAATGGCTAAGTCTTTCAAAAAAGAGTTTATAAAAGATAATGTTTATATGGCTATTAGGGGGCTTTAATGAAAAAAATATTATTATTACTTTTTGCATTAATTATTGGTACTTTTATGTCTTTTGCTATTGCTAATGATGAATCAGCTTCTGTTTTGCAGTTTTTCAATAAGTATGTTCAAGCGGGCAACAGCTATTCTTCAAATTTCTTTAGCTTTTTTGTACCTAATCCGAAAATTATCCGTATTGTAATAAAGCCAGATGGAACAAAGCAGGCTGTAAATGTCCCTTTTGCAAAATACAAAAAAGAGGCAAGTTTAGGTATGAAAGTTGGTAAAATCGTAAAATACAGTAATTCATATTCTGATATAAAAGTTACAAAAGATGGTGTAGATTACAAGGTTACTGCAATGCGAAAGGCTTCGGCAAGTGATTATAGTTTGCCGGCGTATTTTATCATCGGGAAAAATTCTCAAGGGGAATGGAAAATGAAGGTTGAGTCGATGGAAACCAAAGTTCAGAAGTTTTTAAATAATAAATAAATATTAAAGGGCGGATATGTTCCGCTCTTTTTTAAAATAAACCGTCGCATTTAGTCCCACAGAATTTGCATTTGCCGTCATAATCGAGATTGTAGCTTTTTATTATATATTGATTACGGATTATAAGTTCTTTTTTACAGTTTTTGCAATAAGTAGTTGATGTTTTTTCGTGATGAAGATTGCCTGTATATACGTAGTTTAAGCCAGCTTCTTTGGCAAAATTATATGATTTAATAAGTCTTTGTGGTGAAGTTGGTTTATGATTTTCAAATTTGTAGCAAGGGAAAAACGCACTAAGGTGAAGCGGAATATTTTCTCCGAGTTCATTTTTTATCCAGTTAAATTCGTTTTTCAATTCAGTTTCTGAGTCATTTTCCCCTTCAATAATAAGGGTTGTAAGTTCAAGGTGACAGTTTGTTTTTTTGTTTACGTATTTTATTGTATCAAGAATGGGTGGGAACGTGACCAATGAATTTCTTTTATAGAAATCGTTTGAAAATGCCTTGAGGTCAATATTTACAGCATCTATATATTTGAAAAATTTTTCTCTAGGTTCGGGGTTTATATAGCCTGCAGTTACGGCTATTGTTTTTATTCCGAGTTTCTTGCATTCTTTAGCTGTATCAATTGCGTATTCAAAAAATATCACGGGGTCGTTATATGTAAATGCTACGCTTTTGCAACCATATTTTTTTGCCATTGTTGCAATTTCAATGGGGGAGGCTTTTTGAAGAAGGGTCGGGTCGATTTTTGCTTTTGTTGTTGTGTAATTTTGGCAAAATTTGCAGCCCAAATTGCAACCAATTGTGCCGAAAGATAATACTTTGCTTCCGGGGTAGAAATGGTAAAGCGGCTTTTTTTCAACCGGGTCTATTGCGAGTCCTGTTGTGTAGCCGTAGGTTGTAAGTTTGATTTTGCCGTTTATGTTTTGTCTGACATAGCAAAATCCTCTTTGTCCATCACCAAGTGTGCAATTTCTGGGACAAAGAGTGCATTGAACTTTATTAGAAGTAAGGCTATTTTCGTATTTCATAAAATATATTATAATGCTAATTATGTATTTTGTAATTGGTTTAATCGGTGATTTATTATGGAAAAAATTAAACAATCTTCTGCAATGGGGACATTCTATTTTGAGGATAAAAAAGAACTTTTATCTCAATTAAAAACTATTTTTTCTCATGAAAAGGTATATGATGTAGAGTCAAGAGCTATTATAGTTCCTCATGCGGGGTATGTATTTTCAGGAGCTTTGGCGGCAAAAGGTTATCAATGTTTGAAAAAAACTATAAAAAATATTTTTATAATTTCACCCGTTCATTATGTTCCGATTGATGAAGTTACATTGTGTTCTTATGATTTTTTTAAAACACCATTGGGTACAATTCCTGTAAATAAAGATATAGTTGCAGATATAGTAAAGCATTTTGGTGCTCAAGTTTCAGATATTCCTTTTGAAAAAGAGCACGCAATTGAAGTTCAAATACCTTTTATTCAATATCTGTATGAGGATGTTCGGATTATTCCTGTATTGGCTTCCGGTAATCAAGTTGAGAAGATATCAAACATTATAAAAAAATATTATAAAGATGAAGAAAATGCCTTTGTTATATCAACTGACTTGAGTCATTTTCATACAGATGTAGAAGCAAAGAAAATTGATAAAATAACGGCGGAAATGATTGAGCAACAGGATTTATCAGGTTTTCAATCTGAGCAGGCATGTGGCTCAACAGGGTTATGTGCGGCGGTTGATTTTGCAAAAGCAAATCAATACTCTTTCATCAGAATAGGGTTGACAAACTCTGCTGCTGTTACTGCGGATAAAGATAGAGTCGTTGGTTATGGTGCGTGGATGCTTCAAGAAATGACAAAATCAGAATTTATAAAAGAATATTTTTCACCTTTTGCGATTTCTGTTTGTTACAAAAGTATTGCAATGGGATTGAACAACAAAAAATTGGACGCTCAAGTTGAGCTAAAAGTTATTCCGCCAGTATTTGATGAGCTCGGTGCGTCATTTGTTACGTTGAAAACAGATGGCAGTTTAAGGGGATGTATCGGCTCTATTATTGCACATAGACCGCTAATTGCTGATTTAATAAACAATGCTTCAGCTGCTGCTTTTCAAGACCCTAGGTTTGCTCCTTTGACGGAAGATGAATTTGACAATCTTGATATTTCTATTTCTTTATTATCAGCACCAATGAAAATTGAATTTTCCGGGGAGCAAGATTTATTGCAAAAAATCAAACCCTTTGAAGATGGAATAATAATAAAAGATGGGGCTCATCAGGCTGTATATTTGCCATCTGTTTGGGAACAATTACCTGAAAAAGTTATGTTTTTAAATTCTTTAAAACAGAAAGCCGGTTTGCGACCCGATTATTTTTCCAAGACATTTGAAGCATACAGATTTTCGGCAATTCATATTGACGGTTAATTGCTTCTATTTAAAGTAGTATAAAAAGTGATATAATTCGTACAAATGCCGCTATTATAAACTATGAAAGTTTATCTCAGCTACATTTGAATGAAATATCTCACGAATGCTTTTTGGCAAATGGTAAACGTAGTATTGAGTAATTTATATTTTAGTTTTGACTTTTATAGGTATGAATATGTAGTAGTTGGCTATTAGCTCAAACATATATATGTGGAGGTGTTATGGAGCTTTGTTTTCAATGGGGTTTTGATATTTTTAATCCACTCAAAGTCATATTTGTCCTAAAAGTCTTATTATTAAAGTTTATAGCCGATGTGTAGCTTTTTGTTTTTTTGTTTTTTGAGAATAATAAAAAACAAAATATACGGAGGCTTAGATGAAAACAAAATTGTTAAAAAAAGATGGTGAATATTGTGTTATTTTGCCTGATGAGTTTATTAAAACGCTTCATTTAAAAGAAAATGAGCTTTTAAAAGTGGATTTGGATTTAGCTCTTGAAAAAATTGAACTTTTTAAAAGTGCTCCCGATGATAGAATGGAAACACTCGATGTTGAAGCTGACATAGATTTTTAGTTTTAGGCTTTAATATTATTATTTTCGTCAACGTGTACAATTGTCGGCTTGAAAGTTTTAGCTTCCTCAGGAGTCATAGCCGCATAGGCAACGATAATAACTTTGTCGCCGATTGCGACTTTTCTTGCAGCCGCTCCGTTTAGGCAAATATCACGTTGTCCTTTTTTACCTGCAATAATATATGTTTGAAATCTTTCGCCGTTATTGATGTCCAATATTTCGACTTTTTGACCTTCTGAAAGATTTGCTGCGTTCAAAAGTTCAGCATCAATAGTTATGGAACCGACATAATTAAGATTTGCGTCGGTCACAGTTGCTCTATGTATTTTTGAGTATATAAATTCTAATAGCATAACTCTTCTCTTTTCCGAGATTATTTTATCAAAAACAAAGTTAAGAGTCAGCGTTCTTTTTTAATTTGTTAATATATTTTTTTAAATCAGATATTTGTTTAGGTTTTAAATATTTGAATTGACCTTTTTTTAATCCTAAGATATCAATAGGTCCATGTGAAACACGTTTTAGCGAAATAACTTTGTGTCCCAAGTAATCTAGCATTTTACGGATTTGTCTGTTTAGTCCTTGATAGAGAACAATCTGCAGAACTGTATTTTTGCCTTCCATTTCAACAATTCGGGCATCAGCATAAGCAGTTTTGCTTTCTTCAATTTCGATACCTTTTGCCATAACGTCAAGGTCGTTTGTGTTAACTCTGCCTTCTGCACAAACTCGATAAATTTTAGGGATGTGTATAGAAGGATGTGCCATTTCGTTGATTAAATCGCCATCATTTGTAAGGAGTAAAAGTCCTGTTGAATCTTTGTCCAAACGTCCTATTGGCTTTAAGTTTTGGACTTCTTCCGGTAAAATGTCATAAATAGTTTTTCTACCTTTTTCATCGTCCATGGTCGTTATATATCCAGCCGGCTTATAATAACGGATATAGGTCAGATTTTGGGGTTTTATAAGTTTATTTTCGACATAAACCCTATCTTTTCTGCCTACAGTATAGCCCATTTCTCTAATGACTTTATCGTTTACTCGGACTTTTCCGGCTTCGATGTATTCATCAGCTTTTCGCCTTGAACAAAATCCTGTTGAGGCGATAAATTTATTTAATCTTATTTTTGTTTCTTTTATGCTCATATTCCATTATGATACAATACATTTTTGATAATGTATATTGTTTTTGAGAAAAAACTTTTTTATGATATTATTTAATCAAGTAATATTCTGTATGAGGAGTCTTTAGATGGTAATCGTCAAAAAGTATAAAATCGGCGTAGATGTAGGTGGGACAAACGTAAAGATTGCATTGGTTGATAAAAAAGGTGCGATTGTTTATTCAAATTCAGTCCCAACAAGAGCGGAGATGGGCTACGAATATACAATAAGCAATATAAAGCAAGCTATTTATGATTTGATGAAAGAAACCAAAACATCAAAAGACCTTATCGAGGGTATTGGCTTTGGCTTCCCGGGGCAAATTGATTGCGATAACGGAATTGTAAGGATTGCTCCTAATATTCCCGGATGGGTTAATGTGCCGATTGCTTCAATTATTAAAGAAGAATTCGGGATTGAAACCAGAGTGGACAATGACGTAAGATGTGCTGCTTTGGGTGAGCTCAATTTCGGTGCAGGTAAAGGCTGTCACAATTTAATCTGTATTACAGTCGGAACAGGTATTGGTTCAGGCTTGATTATCAACGGAAAACTCGTAAGAGGTGCGAATAATGCAGCAGGTGAAATCGGACATATTAAACTCCAAATGCACGACGGACCTATTTGCGGTTGCGGTGATACAGGTTGTTTAGAAGCTTTTGCTTCCGGTCCTTCAATTGTTGCGATGGCGGAAGAATATATCATTGGCGGAAAATCTACAAAATACAGAGAGCTTGCTAATCCTGATATTACACCTTACATAGTTGCTGAAGCTGCAAAACAAGGCGATGTAGTAGCGAAAAGAATTTACAATATAATCGGTGAATACATCGGTATAGGTTTGACAAGTGTCGTAAATCTTTTGAATCCTGAAAAAATCGTTATCGGCGGTGGCGTCGCAGACGCAGGCGATTTACTCTTTGAACCTATTATCAGAACTATTAAAACCAGAGCTATGCCAATACAAGGCTCATCTGTTGAAGTAGTTCATGCAGAACTCGGAAATACCGCAGGTGTTATTGGTGCAAGTTTATTAATTGAAAGCTAAAATCAAATTATGTCTTTATTTCTATATTGGGGACAAGAAGATTTTTATATTGAAAAAGAAATCGAGAAGCTGAAATCAAAGCTTCTTGATTCTTCTTTTATTTCAATGAATTACAAGGTTTTAGATGACCCTCAATTTATTGATGTCGTTGAATGTTGCCAAACTACTCCTTTGATGTTTGGCAATATGGTTATTGCAATTAATATGGAAAAGTTTTTAATAGGAACAAAGACGGCTGTTGATGATAAACAAATTGCTGTTTTTGAAGAAGCTGTTAAAAATTTGCCTGAGGCTGTTAATGTTATTTTGGTCTGCAAAATAAAAAGAGATGAAAATAAAAAAGTTGATTCAAGAAAAAAACTCTACAAAATAATCTCAAAATATGCTCAAGTTAAAGAATTTCCTCAATATAGAACTTATCAAAAGGAGCTTCCTTCGGCAATCCAAAATCTTGCAAAGGAAAAAGAATTATCGATTGATGCTCAATCGGCTCAATATATTGTTAATCAATTGGGTGCCAATTTGCGGTTGATTGATTCAGAGCTCGAGAAACTGAAAATTGCGATATATCCAAACAAAAAACCTTCGCAAAATGATATAAAAAACAATTGTATCTCGTCTGATGATATATTTGCACTTGCGGATTTAATTGTCGAAGGCAACAAAAATGAAATTTTGCGTCAATTCCATTCTTTAACCGATAGGCGTCACTATTTGGAAATTTTGGCTGTTTTGCAATCTAATATCCAAAGATTTGTTTTCATAAAAAATTATTCAAAAAAAGCTTCCCCTGCTGAAATTGGAGCCCAATTAAAGTTGCATGAGTTCGTTGTCAAAAAAACTGTCGAAAAACTTTCGCATGTATCGTTAAAAAGATTGGTTGATATAAAAAGCAATTTAACTCAAGCTGAATATAAGATAAAATCAGGTCAGACAACAGATGCAATGGTGGCGATGGAATTGGCTTTATTGGAGTGATTATGAATGAATTTTTAAAAAAAAGATACTCTTATTTGGCAAATTTTTTTGAAATGGCTTTATCAGAAAATAACAAGTCCGTTGCAAATTCTATTATTTTTTACGGAATGGATGTTTTGTCACAATATTATATGGCGTTATCGCTTGCTAAACAATTAAATTGTACAGGAGATAAAACTGATGATTGCTCGTGCGTAAATTGCTCTTGGATAAGGGACAATAAGCATCCTGCGGTGACTACTGTTTCTAAAATAAACAACAAAACAGACTCTTCAAAAACAGTAATATCTTCAGAGCAAGTTGAACAAGTGATGGATTTGTTGATGAATACATCTCCGTATCACAGGGTTTTTATCTTTTGTGATGCAGAATATAAAGAACTTTCTGACGAGGAAAAAACACATATCAATGAATTTAAAGCATTAAATCTTTCATTACCCGACTCTGAAACTGAAGGCATGAAGTGGTATCCATCAGGTATTACTAAAGCATGTTTTCAAGATGTTGCAGCAAATTCATTATTGAAATCAATTGAGGAGCCTCCAGAAAATGTGACTTTTATTTTCTTAACGGCGGACAAAGAAGATTTGATTTCAACCATCATTTCTCGCTCTCAATCTTTCTTTGTTCCCAGCTTCAAAAAAGAAAAATTCGAAACAGAGTTTTTGTTGGATTGGTTTGCTGACTATCCTAATTTTCCTGTCGATAATTCGTTGAGATTTTCTAAGAGAATGCTGGAATATCAAAACTCTAATGGCTACAAGCCTCAATATATACTTGATTGCATTGAGTATTATCTTGTTCAAATAATTAAGTCAAATATAGATAACAAACAGCTCTTTTCAAAAATAATGAATGATATCCAAAAAATTCAAGATTCAAAAAAAATGCTCAATTCCTACGTGAAAGACCAAACTGTTTTTGAGGATTTGGCTTTCTATTTTGCAAAATCACACTAACTCTTGAATTTATTATTAACATAACTTAATTTTAATGCTATAATAGCCGTAATCAGTTTATTATAAGGAAAAATTTATGAATAAAAGCCAATCAGTCGGTATTTGGATTGTAATAGTCCTATTAGCGTTATCACTTGTTTCGATGCTCTTTACAGGCTCAACAACTACGACCAAAGACTTGTCTTATACTGACTTCTTGAAAAAAGTTAAGGCAAATGAAATAAAATCTACAGAGATAGAACGTGATATGCTTGTTGCAAAGCCAATCAACGATACTATTCCAAACGCTCAAGGCAACAAGCTTCAACCTGCTGCGACTTTGCAATACAAAGTCATGATTCCTTTGAATGATGATAATTTATACCCTTTGCTTGAAAATCATAATGTAAATGTAAGTATTAAAAAACCAAGTGATTCTTCATCGTTTTTAGGCTTTTTAGGCACTGCTCTTCCTTTGTTGCTTATTATCGGCATTTTTGTTGTTATGGCTAAAACGCTTCAGGCGGGTGGCTCTCAAGCAATGTCCTTTGGTAAAAGTAAAGCAAAACTTATGCTCGATAGCAAAGTTAAAATTACTTTTAATGATGTTGCAGGTATAGATGAGGAAAAACAAGAACTTGAAGAAATTGTAGATTTCTTGAAAAACGGCGAAAAATATATGAAACTCGGTGCAAAAATCCCTAAAGGTGTTCTGCTTGTCGGACCTCCCGGAACCGGTAAAACTTTGATGGCAAAGGCAGTTGCTGGGGAAGCTGGAGTTCCCTTCTTTTCAATAAGCGGTTCTGATTTCGTTGAAATGTTCGTCGGTGTCGGTGCTTCAAGAGTTCGTGATTTATTTGAACAAGCAAAAAAACATCACCCTTGTATTATTTTTATAGATGAAATTGATGCAGTAGGTCGTCAACGTGGTGCCGGTCTTGGTGGTGGGCACGATGAAAGAGAACAAACATTGAATCAATTGCTTGTTGAAATGGATGGTTTTGATGAAAATGTAAATATAATTGTTATTGCGGCGACAAATCGTCCTGATATTTTGGATAGTGCCTTGCTTAGACCGGGCCGTTTCGACAGACAAATTATGGTTAGTGCTCCTGACGTTAAAGGTAGAGAAGAAATATTGAAAGTTCACTCTAAAGGTAAGCAACTTGATGATACCGTCGACTTAAAAGTATTGGCTAAAAGAACCCCTGGATTCACAGGTGCTGATTTGCAAAACTTGTTAAATGAGTCAGCTCTTTTAACCGCTCGTAAAGATAAAACAAAAATCGGAATGGATGAAATTGATTCTTCAATTGACCGTGTAATAGTTGGTATCGAAAAGAAAAGCAAAGTAATGACAGATGAGGACAAAGAAGCTACTTCTTACCATGAAGTCGGTCATGCACTTCTTCACTTCTTCTTGGAAAATGCTGATAAATTGCACAAAGTAACTATTATTCCTCGTGGATTTGCCTTAGGCGTCACTTGGAATTTGCCGGAAGATAACAAAGTCCATGTTACAAAAGCAAAGTTGCTTGACCAAATCACTATGACTTTAGGTGGTAGAGTTGCGGAAGAAATAATCTATGGTAGAGATAAAATCTCAACAGGTGCATCTTCTGATATTGAAAAGGTGACTGACTTAGCTCGCAAAATGGTTTCAATATGGGGAATGTCTGACAAAATGGGTACAATGGCTTACGGCAAATCTCAAGAAAATGTCTTTATGGGGCGTGATTTCGGTCATACAAAAAACTATTCGGAAGAAATTGCAGCTGATTTAGACAAAGAAATTAAACATATTATTGATGAGCGTTATGATATTGCCCACAGTTTATTGACAGAAAATAGAGATATGCTTGAAGCTGTTGCTAAAGAACTTTTAGAACGAGAAACCTTAGACGAAAAAGAAGTTTCTGAGATTATCGACAGAGTAAGAGCTGATAGAAATCAAAACTGTTAAAATAAAAATTTATATAAATAAAAAAGACGTCTATTGCGAAAGGCGTCTTTTTTATTAGTATATTATTTTATACATTACCTTTTAATCGTTCTTCAGGTGATGTTATGGTATTGATTCTAAGTCCAAAATTATCGCCGATAACAACGACTTCCCCGTTTGCTATGTGCTTTCCATTGGCGTAAAGGTCAACGGATTCTCCTGCGATTTTGTTTAGTTCAATAATAGAACCTTTGGTCAGTTCCAATACCTTTTTTATAGGAAGCTCACATCTGCCGAGTTCTACAGTCAATTCAAGATTGATATCCATCAAGATATCAAGGTTGCTGTTTTCTTCTGCACTTGTTTGGATTTCGTTTTCAAAGGAGGAAAATTTTACGGGTTGAACAGTGACCGGCTCTTTGTATAATTCTTCAGGTTGAGCGTCATTAGTGCTTTCTTCAGTAAAATCTTCAAGAACAGGTGTTTCTTGAATTGGTTGGACAGTTTCCTCTGGAATAGAAGTCTCATTGTTTAAAATATCATCGTTATCCGGCATAATAACCTTTCTATAAATAGCTTTTTAAAATATCTGATGTTTCATTATATCGTTCCTCAACTTTTACGCAGAGTTTGTTTTTCATTGTACCTGGTCTTGCAAAAAATTTCTTTGCTCCATTGACTTTTACGACTAAATCGTCTTGGATTTTATTTTCTAAAAGGACAACATCTCCTTCTTTTAATGCCATAAAATCTTTTAGTGAAATTTTTGTTTTGCCGAACAAAACTTCAATATCGACATTAGATGTGTTTAATTTGTCAATCATGTTTTGTTTTTCTTCGGCAGTTGCCATAATACCTTTTGTTTGGAATATATGTTGAGTACTCAATTGACCGATTATGCTTTCAAGAAGCGGATATGGCAAACAAATATTCATAAGTCCGTAATATTGTCCACTGATTTGCACCTCTAGTGTAATCAGTGCAATAATTTCGCCGGGGCTTGCGACTTGCACAAGACTAAATGAATTCTCTACATCAATCAATGTCGCTACAGCAGGCATGATATTTGACCATGAGTCTGCAAATGTATTGATGGTTTTTTCAAGAACTTTCTTTGTTAAAGCTTCTTCAACATCGGTAAGTTCTCTCGATTGAATTTCTACAGTACCGATACCGCCGAGCATTCTATCTACAATACTTGAAATAACTTCAAAGCTGAATCCGATTAATATTTGCCCCAATAGAGGGTCGAGCTCAAAAATACCAACCGTCATAGGTGTTGGCATAGATGCGACAAATTCATCGTATGTGATTTGGTCCACAGATACGACGTCGACATTTATAGGTATTCTGAGGTATCCTGTCATTGATAGTGACAATTGACGAGAAAATTCTCTGTGTATATCTTGCAGACCTCTTAAGTGTTCTTTTGAAAATTTATCAGGGCGTCTAAAATTATACAGTTTATAGCCTTTTTGATGTTCGTTGAAATCCTCATCTTCATTGTCCATATAGCTTTCAAAATCATTGAAATTTTGATAGCTTGAAAATGCAGGATTTTCTTTCACTGCAGCTTGGTCTTTATTTTTTTGTATATCGTTGTTTATTTCAGCCAAAAGGTTGAACTCCCTATTGCATTATGAACTGTCCGAAACTTACTCTTATAACTTCTCTTTCGCCACCGAATATAGAGTCTACTGCGTCTATAATTTCATCTTTAGCGAGCTCTTTACCGGCAGTTGTTGATAGCTCGGCAGAAGTTTTACTTGATAGAGATGAAATAATGGCATCTCTGATTGCTGGTTTATATTGTGCCATTTCTTCTTCAAGCGGTGAAGCTGCTGCTCCTTCGCCGTGTCCGCCACCTTTTTTCGCAGGTTCTGAGTCGGCAGGAGTTTTTGTTAATTCAAGAGCCACACTTACTTTTAGGTATCTTCTTGAATCAGGGTCACTCAAATTCATTGTGAAATCGCCTAAGTCAACAATTACTCCTCTTTCTTCACCGGCAGCTTCTTGGTCAGCTTCTGTTGTTGTTTCTTGAGTCGAGTCTGTTGATATTTTTTTGAACATTGAGTCTTGTATAAAATAATTTGCAGCCAAAAATAGTCCGCAGATAATAGCGGTTGTAAGAACATTTACGATTAATATTTTTGTGCCGGCACCTTTGTCTTTGTTTTCTTCATTCGGTTTTTTAGGTGCTATGTCTTTGGGTGCGTTAGGTTTTGCCATTTTATCATCTCCAATGATTACTTCTTCTTATCAAGTATTATAATATCAACACGTCGGTTCATTGCTTTGCCCTCAATTGTTGTATTAGGTGCGATAGGTTCATATTCGCCATAGCCTATTGCTGAGAGTTTCTTGGGGCTGAGTCCTTTTTGTGTTATCAAATATTTTATAATATTTGTTGCCCTTGCGGTTGATAACTCCCAATTAGAGGGGAATTGTGTGTTGTTTATCGGTGAGGAGTCTGTGTGACCTTCTATTATTATTTGGTTATCCAGTTTTACAAGCTCGTCTGCGATATTGTCTAAAGTGCTTACCACCTCGGGTTTTATTATAGCAGAACCTGGGGCAAAAAGCATTTTATCATTAATTCTTATTATAGCTCCTTTTTCTCCTTTTAGAAGCTTTGTTTTACTTTTTATATCATTATTTTCGGATAATTTTTCAATAATCTTATCTTGTTCCGTTGCATTTAATGTATTTGGTTGAACTTGGGCTGTAGAAAAAGCCTGTTGCATTTCTTTTTGTGCTTGTTTTGCTTTGTTTAAATCCATACCGTTTATAGCCCACATAACCATAAAAAGAGCCAAAAGCATTGTGATAAAGTCTGCGTAAGAGATAACCCAGCGGTTTATATAGTCTTTAGAATTTGAGTAGTAGTCGTTTCTCATCAGACTTTTTGCTCCGTTGCTACGTATCTTAAGCTTTTGCGGTTGTTGTATTTTAGGTAAGCTATTAATTTTTCTTCAACAATTGTGGGACTTTCTTTCATTGTTATGGAAATCACGCCTTGAAGAATTGCTTCTTTGAACATAACTTCTTCTCTTAATTTTAGTTTCATATAACCTGCAAGAGGTAAAAATACTAAGTTTGCGATACCAACGCCATATAAGGTTGCAACAAACGCAGTTGCAATGCCGTTTCCCAATACTTGAGGGTCTTGAATGTAGCTCATTGCTTGGATTAAGCCCAAAACTGCACCTACAATTCCAAATGTGGGGGCATAGCCTCCCATCGCTTCAAAAACCCGTGAGTGGATAAGTTCTTGTTCTTCATCATAAGATATTTCCGCACCGAGAATGTCATATAAAAGTTGAGGGTTTTCAATATCTATTGCGAGTTGGAGCCCTCTCCTTAAAAAATTATCATCAATATTGTCTATTATTTCTCGTAGGTCAAATAGAGTGTTATGTCTTGCATAATGAGCAATTTGTATAATATCGTTTATGATTTTTAACCTTTTATCAGGCTTCTTTTGTAAAACATTAACTGATGATTGGAGGGCGTTGTGTACTATTTCAGGTGAAAAATTAAATAAAGTCGCAACAAGGGTCCCTCCTATTACGATTAATAGAGCCGTTGGCTGGAATATCAATCTCCAGATATCTGAATTTCCGCATTGCGAAAGAATTACCATAGCTGAAATAATTATAACTACAAAAGCAATCATTCTGTTCATTAGATGCTATTCATCCCCAATTCTAGTATATATACATGATTTCATATTTTTCATATATGGGTATCAACTAAATAGTGGATATTTTATAAACTTTTCTTGTAAAAGTGTTATATCTGCTATCATGTAGGGGATAATATATGAAAGGGGGCATGTTTATTAATGGCTTCAATAATTGATTCTATCAAAACTATTTCAGGAGATGACCATCCGTATTACAAAATCACAATTCTGTCTTTGCTTTTGTTTTTCGTGGTTGAACTCAATAAAACCGGCTCTTTAAGTCCAACAGGGACTCTTGTGCTTAATCTGGTTGCGGGATTCTATTTTATAGGGTACTTGTTTTCAATTGTTCACAATACGCTATCTGAGCAACACGTTTTGATGCCTGGGTTTATGACTCCGATAAATGATATTTTGCATGGTGCTCTTGGTATTGTTGCGATTTTACCTACTGCATTTTTAACATATTGGTGTATTACAAAGTTAATGCCTTTTTTGATTTATATTCCATCTGTAAATTGGATTATTTTGATTATTACGTTTTCTGTTTTATTTTCTTTTGTTATGATGCAAGCATTATTTTATGCGAGAGATTATAAATTTTTCAACGCATTCAACTTGCCGTTAATGCTCAAAGTCGGTGGCGATTTTATCGTGAACAGTATGTTACTTGCCTTGTTCCTTGTTATTTTATCTGCAATTATTCTTTTGCCATTAGGTTATGTTGTTTGGCTCTTGTTCGGAACAGGTATTGTGATGAATTTCTTTATAACAGCTGCAAGCTTTTATTTGTTGGTTATTTCCTTGCAATATTATTGCCAAATGTATTTTGAGTTTGTTATGTTGGAATACGAAGAAAAGACAAAAAATGAAGTTGATAAGCGATTTTAATTACATAATTCTCTAAGCTTTTTCAATTGGTCACGAAGTTCAGCCGCTTTTTCGAAATCAAGTAGATTGGCGGCTTTTTTCATGTCTTTTTCGATTTTTGTTATTAATTTAGGGAGGTCTTTTTTCGATATTTTCATCTCAACCATTTCTTCAGCAACTATGTCTTCAATGCTCCTATAGCTGGAAACGAGTTGTAAGAGATTATTTTCTATCGGCTTTTTAATGGTTTGTGGTGTTATGTTGTTTATTTTGTTGTATTCAAGTTGGATTTTTCGTCTTCTTTTGGTTTCGTCTAGTGCTTTTTTCATGCTATCAGTTATTTTGTCAGCGTACATAAGAACTTTTGAGTCGGCATTTCTTGCTGCACGTCCTATTGTTTGGATAAGACTTGTTTCTGATCTTAAAAATCCTTCTTTGTCTGCGTCCATAATTGCAACCAGTGAAACTTCAGGGATATCAAGTCCTTCTCTAAGCAAGTTTACACCAATTAGAACATCAAAGACTCCGAGTCTTAAATCTCTAAGGATTTCGACCCTTTCCATAGAAACGATTTCACTGTGGAGATATCTGACTTTTAAGCCTCGTTGAGTTAAATAGTCGGTGAGGTCTTCAGCCATTCTTTTTGTTAGGGTTGTGACAAGAGTCCTGTCGCCTTTGTCTATTATTTTGTTGATTTCTGCAATGAGGTCATCGACTTGATTTTCTGTCGGGTGGATAAATATCTCCGGATCAACCAGTCCTGTGGGGCGGATTATTTGCTCTACAAGTTGAGATGAGTGCGATTTTTCAAAGTCAGAGGGAGTTGCGGAAATAAATATTTTTTGTCCTACTCTTTTCCAAAATTCTTCAAACTTCAAAGGTCTGTTATCCTTTGCACTGGGTAGCCTAAAGCCGTAGTCGACAAGGGTGTTTTTTCTTGCTTGGTCGCCGTTATACATAGCTTTGATTTGTGGAATTGTCACGTGTGATTCATCAATAACAAGCAAAAAGTCATCTTTAAAATAGTCTAAAAGGGTTGCAGGAGGAGTGCCCGGGGCTCTTCTTTCGAGTATTCTCGAGTAATTTTCTATGCCTGAGCAATACCCCATTTCTTTAATCATTTCCATGTCGTATTTTGTACGTTGCTCAATCCTTTGAGCTTCTATTAGTTTGTTTTGAGATTCAAATTCTGTAACCTGATTTTTCATCTCTTGTCTAATCATTCCGAGAGTTGCGTCGACATCATCATCATCTGAAATGTAATGCACTGCAGGGAAAATCACGGTTTTATTCATGTTTTCAAGTATTTCCCCTGAAACAGGGTCTATTTTTGTAATTCGTTCAACTTCATCTCCAAAGAGAGAAATTCTCGTTATTAATTTTTCATAAGGTGGCATAATCTCGATTAAATCGCCTCTTGGACGAAAAGTCGCACGTTCTAATTCAACATCATTTCGTGAATATTGAGTTGCAACCAAACCTTTTAGAAACTCATCTCTGTCGAGCTCGTCGCCTATTTGGATTGTTATAGCACCTTTAAAATAATTTTCAGGAAGCCCCAAGCCGTATATGCAGCTGACTGAAGCCACAACTATTACATCATTTCGCTCAAAGAGGCTTCTTGTTGTGTTGTGTCTGAGTCTATCGATTTCGTCATTAATTGTTGCTTCTTTTTCAATATACGTGTCAGTTCGTGGAATATATGCTTCAGGCTGATAATAGTCGTAGTAGCTTATGAAATATTCAACGGCGTTCTCGGGGAAAAGCTCTCGGAATTCATTATATAGCTGTGCTGCCAAAGTTTTATTATGAGCTATAATAAGTGTCGGCTTCTGCACTTTTTCAATAACATTTGCAACTGTAAAGGTTTTTCCTGAACCTGTAATTCCTAATAATGTTTGAGCGTCATTACCCGATTTAAGCCCATTTAGAAGCTTTTCAATAGCTTTTGGCTGGTCTCCTTGAGGCTTATATTCTGATGAAATTTTGAATTTCTTCTCCATAATACAGAGTATTGTAACATTAATTTGCGTAACTTGCTTTACCAATCGGCTAATTAGAAATATAATAGTTTTAAGGTTGGTATGGAGTACAAAATGAGCGAATTATCCGTAACTGAATATATTAAAAAAGCTTTTGACGTAAAATCTCAAGGTAATTATAAGCAAGCTATAGAACTCTTTTATAAAGCTCTATCTATTGATGATGAAAGCTCTGAAATTATGAGTGAAATCGCTAATTTGTATTTTAAAATGAATGACCCTGAAAGAGCTATAGAATATTACGAGCAAGCACTCGAGGCGGATCCGTTTAATTTGAATATTAAGTTTGAATTGGCTCTTGTTAATAAACATCTAGGCAATATCCAAAAAGCTATAGATTTGATTGAATCTGTTTATCTTAAAAATAATGATTTAAAATATCTTGTGGAACTTTTACATTCTTTATGTCTTGAAGGCAGAAATGAAGAAGTTGTCGATAAATTTGAAAAATCAGATTTTCAAAATGCAGACTCTGATGCTCTTTTTAATTATGTTGCGATGGCATATAGAGCAATGGGTAAAAATGATGAGGCAGAAGTCTTTTACCGCAAAGCTATCTCTTTAAACAATGATAACAGCGATGCGAAATATTCATTGGCTGAAATTTTAGTTGAAAAAAAATCATATAAAGAGCCAGAAGAACTTTTGTTGAGTATTCTCGAAGAAAAAATTTGCTCAAAAACGTATCACCTCTTGGGGCAAATACATTTCAATTGTGGCAGATATGACAAGGCGATAAATTATTTTTCTATAGCCGCTAATATTGAATCAAATAATCCTCAATATTTTTATGATTTAGGCACATCTTATTCCTTGAAGGGCTTTCTGGCTGAGGCGGAAGATGCTTATCAAAAAGCTGTAAAATTAAGCCCTAATAATTTGCATTATAACTATACATTGGCTTATTTGAATTATCAATCGGGTGAAATTTCTAACGCAAAACAAAAACTCGAATATGTGTTGTCTATAAATCCACATCATATAGATGCACTTGTTTTAAAAGCCCTAATTGCATCAGAAGATGGGGACGTCCTTGCTGCAAACAAACTTTTAGATGAAGTGCTTGAAAATACTAAAACAAATGATTTCGCTTTTTATGTTAAATCCTTGCTATTCAAAAAATTAAATTGGTGGGAAAAAGCTATTGAAACTATAAAAAAGGCTCTTGAGTTAAGACCTGATTCCTTGGAATATATGAGTGAATTAGCTACTTATTTTTATAATGCAAAATTATATGATGAAACTAAAGAAATTTGTGCAAAGATAATCAGTCAAGATAAAAAGTTTTTATATGCTTATTTGCTCGGTGCAAAAGCGTATTATGTGTCTTTAGACTATGAAAATGCCTTGAAGTATGTTGAAAAAGCATTAAGGTTAGACCAAAATTCTGATGAGGCATACTATATCAAGGCACTTGTTTTTAAAGATACTGCGGTTATAAATTCTGCAATTGAAATGGCTCAAATTGCAATTAATATCGCACCTCAAAAAATAGAATATTATGAATTTATTGCAAAAGGTTATTTTGCTCAACAAAATTATAAAGATGCGTATTCTTATTATAAAGAAGCTTCTAATCTTGACATGCTAAATGTTTCATACAAATATCAGATGGCAAAATGTGCTCAATGTGACGGCAATAACCAAGAGGCTCTTGCTAATTATTCCGTTGCAAAAAGATTGGAGCCTGCAAATGTATTTATTGCAACTCAATATGCGGATTTTTTATGTTCAATTCATAAGGTGAAAAAGGCTTATGATATGTTGAAAACAACGCTCGATTATAACCCGTCGAATCATGATAGAACTGAATTAGTAAAAAAAATATTAGAAGTTAGAGAAATTCTAAATGATAAATCTACAGCAATTGAAAGAATGTTTTCTAAATTAAAATCTAAAAAATAATTTACTAAGCAAGTTTTATATCGGCAAGTTTCGGGTCTAGCAATCTTCTGCCGACATTTTCAAACTGTATTGAGCAAAGAGTTTTGTTGCCGTATTTTATTATTTTTTCAACAACACCTTTTCCATATTTTGCGTGGAAAACGAAGTTTCCTTCATGAAATTCAGTAGCTTGTGAGTTTGATTCTTCAATTTTAGCTTCAATAACAGGAACCGTCGGAGTCTTTTTAATCGGGACAGGCTCGGGAGGTGTTGTTATTATAGGCTCAGCTGTCGAAACGGGTGTTTTGACAGATTCGGGAGCTTCCTTGACAGTTGATTCTTTAATAGCTTGGGGCTCTATGGATGGTTGTTTTGTTTCTTCTTGTAAAACGGCATCATTTTGAAATTCAATGATTTCTTGAGTTTGATGGGGTTCTTCAAGATGAATTTCGCTTTCTGTATCTTCAACAATAACAGATATTTCAGGTTCCATAGCTTCATCTGTTTGAACTGTTTCGTTGGATTTTTCTTGAAATTGTTCAGTAGGTGTTGTTTTTTGAGGAGGAGTTACCTCATCAAGTTCTTCTAACAAATCCAGGTCATCTTCTGTTAATTCGTCTTCAATTATGTCAGTTGTTGTGATGTTTTTTTCAACCTCAATATTTTCAACAGGTTCAGTTTGTTCTACAATTTCTATAGTACCATCTTGGTGAATATCAATTTCAGGTTCAGGCTCTATATTCGGCTCGGCATCGGCTATTTGTAATTGAGGCAAGATTTCTTTTTGTGGCTCTAATTCTTCATCTAGGGCAGTATCTTCTGCTTCTATAAGGTTTTCAGATGGTGCTTCAATTGGTATAACATCTTCTTGATTAAGTTCAACATCATCTTTTATTTCAACAATATTAGCTGGTTCTTCCGACATTATCTCAGGAACAAGGTCGATAATTTCTTCAGGTTGTTTTTCCACTATCTTATTTGTTTGTTCTTCCGGTGTTTCAACTGTCAACATTTTGTCAATGTCGTTCTTTATTGCTTCTGTAACGGTATCTTTGAAAACCGCTCTGTTATATGCTTTAAGCTTTAATATAAGTGGCATGTAAAAAGTGTTTTCGCTCCAAATAATAAATTCTTTTTGGTTTAATTTGTTCAAGAATGTATTATATATTTCAAAGTCGTTAGTCTTTTCAATCGGTGCAAATAAAATCAAGTTTTTGCACAAAGATTTTAGCTTAAAAATGTTGTCATATTTAAAAGATGAAACAGGAATAGGGCGAATTGCCTCATTTTCGTATATAGAAAAAAGAATTTCTTCGTCAGAATTTTTGTTTGTGACATCAAAAATCATATAGCATTTTTTGTTAATTTGAGAAGCGATAAGCTCTAAAATGAATTTGTGCCATTTTTTGTCAATTTGAGAGGCATCAATTACGGTAATAGAGTTTTTGGAAATGATTTTGTTTATGAAGTCAAATTGTTCTTTTGATTGAGCAAAAAGCCCTTTTTGTTGATATTTTATAAGTTTATTTTTGAAGATTATAAGCTCAGGAAGCGGGTTTTGCCTGCATTGTTCGTCAATAACTGATTTGAATAAGTCAAACGGTATAAATCCATCTTCAAGCGTGCTTACATAGCTTTGAAGCTCAAGCAATATACCTTCAATAATGGCTTTATTTTCAGTAGAGCAATCATAAAGGTCGTTTTCTGCAATATAGTTAAATGCTTTAAAATTCAGTGGCAATTTATATTCTTTAGAAACAGATAAAATATTAGCATTTTCAAGCTTTTTGTATCTTCCGTCAAAGTCAATGACTAAAGTCTTTTTGTGGCTTTCTAAAAGACCATATAATATATTTGTTGTTAGAACAGCTGCATTTTCAATTTTGTCACATTGAATATAAGGGCGTTCTTTAAGAAGGCTGAAACCGAGATTTATAGCTGTATCAGGATGTGAAGCCAGATTGCCCCAATACATATTTCCGTTTGAGCTTTGGATTAACTGTGCTATTTCAGAGGCTTCGATATATATAATATTAGCGTTTTTAGACGGTGTATAGCCGTTATAAGTTGAAAGATTTGCATTTTTATTAATTGATAGAGAAAACTTTATCGTAGCAATGTTTGAGTCATCTTTTTCTGCTGATTCAATGTTTATGATTTGTGCAATAAGACTTTGATTAGAATCTTCTATAAGTAAAAAATCTGCAAGTAAAAGGTTGTTTTCAGATGGGGAATACAAAATTTTAGCTATATCATTTTTTATCTCAAATAACTGCATTAGTAGCCTCTCAACTCATTCCGTGTCATTGCAATAATTATACAACAAAATTCGTTATTTTATACAATGATTTTCGACAAAAGGCTCTAAATGTATTAAAAAAGAGGTATTTCCAAGTTTTTCTTCGATATTTTTTTCGATTTCATCACAATAATGGTGACCTTCTTTTATGGTTTTTTCAGCGTTAACCAATAATGTGAGTTCGACTTCTCTGTTTATTCCTGATTTTCTCGTTTTGACATTTTTGAAATGGACATTTCTGCTGATTGCGTAATCTTCTAAAATATCCATAATTATCTTGTTTTCTTCAAGGGGCAAAGTTCCGTCCAATAAGTTGTTAGAGGCTTTTTTGCAAATGTTAAAACCTGCGTTTAAAATAAGAACTGCAACTATTATCGCAATGATTGGGTCAAGAATAGCAATTCCTGTGATTTTTATTATTAACAATCCTGCAAAAACGGCTAATGATGAATAAACATCGGTTCTAAGGTGCTCTGCATCGGCAAAAAGAGCTATGGAATCGGTTTTCTTTGCGACTCGAAATATATACATACTTATAAAAAAGTTCAAAACAGCTGCAAAAAGCATTACCGCAATTGCGATATTGGTATCAAGAGCAAATTCAGTCGGGTTCAATATTTTTTTCACAGCTTCGAATACTATGTAAAAAGATGCAAGGATTATCAAAGTGCCTTCTATTAATCCTGAAAAATCTTCGTATTTTCCGTGTCCGAATTGGTGGTCAGCGTCCGGGGGAGCACTTGATTTTACAACAGAGAAAAATGCCAAAAATGAAGCCAACAAGTCACTTAACGAGTGAATGGCTTCTGATATAATACTTATTGAGCCTGAAATATAGCCTGCTATAAATTTCAATATAATTAATGTTGTATTAGAAACAATAGACAAAAATGCTGCTCTTTTTTTGCCTCTTGTTGTTATAGTTGCTTCCATGGAGTGCCTCTTTTATTCTCGTATATCTACTATTCTTGATTTGTTTGCTTGGGGTTGATATGTGTTTAAAATTTTGTCTTTTTTATTTTCGTTAGAAAGTTTTTGTTTCGTTTCTGCGTGCATTTTTGTCAAATTATCCAGATTTGTTTTTTCAAGAATTTTTATTTTTTCAATCAAATTTTTTAAATCTGAAGGGTATGAGTCTAAATCTTTGTATAATCCGGCTATTTTATCAAGTTGACTGTATAGACCGTTTCGGATTTCGATAATGTTTTCGAGTGTGTCAAAATCTTCCTCTTCAAGGCAAGTCTTAACTTGAACAGAGGTGTTATATATTTTTTCATATAAGAGAGTTATTTGTTTATAATCCATTTTATGCCGTTTCTGTCGTTGTAGAGTGGACTGCGTCTGAGTCGTCATTTTCGGACTTTTCACGTTTTTCTTTGGCTGCTATTTCAATAGCTTTGTTCCAAGTGTCACGGAGGCCTTTTAAATGTTTTAGAACTTCATCAAGTGCATCAACATCTTTTTTGATATTGGCATCGACGAGTCTGTTATACAAATATGTGTATAAATCATATAGGTTTTGAGCCATTTCTCCGCCAATTTCCATGTTCAAAGTGCTTTGAAATTCGGAAATAATCTTTTGAGCTCCGATAATATTGTTGTGTATTTTTGGGATATCTTTAAGCTTCTTTTCAGAAGTCATTTCAAGTCGTGCGATATTCAGGTATTGAATAGCTCCATCATATAGCATTATTAATATTCTTTCGGGTGTAGCCGTTTCAAGATTACTTTTTTGATATTGTTTGAGATATGGATTCATTTTCAGGACTCCTGATTTATATTTTCTTATTTACAAGTATACCAGATGCTGAGTTTAATTTGTATACTAATTTTATCAAATCATTTGGGGATATTGTTTCTATAACGGAATGGCTTTCTGTGTCGATAAGCTCAATCAGTTGAGATATTGGGTTTAGCTTCACAGTGTATGCTTTTGAGTCATCTAATTTGTATTCGTTATAGTTTTCTTTTTCGTCGGTTTCAGATTTGCTGTCGTTGTCAGATTGTGCATTTCCTCCTGAGCCTCCTTCAAATTCTGAAGTTTCGGTCTGTTGGTCGGTTATAGTTGATTGTTTTTTGGAAATTCCGTCTATTGCATTATTTCCCAAGGATTGAAGTGCTATTTTGTCAGCTTCGTTTGCCATTTGGGCTGATGTCTTTTTTATTTGTATTCCGAGATTTCCCATTGAAAGTCCATCTACGCCCATTTTTGTCCACTCTTTCTGTCCACTTATGAATGATTTGTTACCAAATTGCATAAACTTTACTATTATATTATAATATACATTCAGCAATTATTAAATACTTTTTTAGGAGAGGATATGGAGAAAAAAAATTTATTTGTAAGTTTCCTTGATAAATTTATCGATTTGCCATTGTGGATAAAAGAAGCATTGTTTTTGTGTTTAAAACAAGACCTTGAAAAATATTCAGTAGCTCAAAAATCTGTTGATAAAAGCGATTTATATCAATTCTATTCGCCTGTGTTAACTTATGTTGGTAAAAAAGAAATATCTTCTCATAATGATTCTCACGAGCCAAATGTGTATAAATTTTTAGAAGGGGCTGCTATGGGGCTTAATTGTTTAGAGATTACCCTAAATAATTATTGGACTCTTGAAGAAACTGCTTTGCTCAATATTCTATGTGTTGAAAAAGAGTATGTATCGCCACCTTCTTCAAAAGTTGCAAATGCTATGCTTCTTTATTTTTCAGGAAAAATAAGGTTTGGTGAGTATTTTAAGCGTATAGGTAAAATTAATGTTGACCAACTTGATTCAGCTTTGAGAAAACAAAAAGAACTTGAAGAAAACGGGCAAAAAATGGGTATGGCTTCTGTTATGATAAAATTGGGGCTTGTTACCGAAGAAGATACAAAAAATGTCTTGTATGTAAAAGATGAATCTAAAAAAAGATTTATTTTTAATACAGATTTGCTTGGTAAAGGAAATGCCTCCCGCGTAGATTCGGTATCCGGTATTACTGCTGGTTCAAACTTGGCTTTATTGGAAAAATTAACCAAAGAAAATACTCTTTTGAAACATAAAATTAAAGGAATTATAAACGTAATTCAAGGCAAATAATATGGAACCCGAATATAAAAAATTAATTGAATTTCAACGAAATGCTATTGTTGAACAGGAACATTCAGGTCTTATTCTTTTGCTAGATAAAAAAAAGGTTCTAAAAAGAATAGGCTCCGATAATGGGGCTAAATTCTATCTGCGTTCTTGTATGAAGCCTTTGCAATTTGCTTTGCATATAGATGAGGATGTTCCTAAAACATTTTCTTTTACACGAGAAGAAATTGCAGTTTGTTGTGCTTCGCACACAGGGTCTTTAAAACATCAAAAAGTTGTTAGAAATATTTTGAATAAAATAGGGCTAGATGAGTCATATTTATTGTGTCCAGCACATTTGCCATTGAGCTTAATAGAGCAAACAAGATTGATAAAGGAAAATATTCTTTTTAAACCAATTCACAATAATTGCTCCGGGAAACATTCTGCTATGCTTGCTTTATGCCAAAAAATGGGTTGGAATAAATCAAATTATATGGATAAAAATCATCCTTTGTATTGGTCTATAATTAATAGGGTCCTCTCTTTATGTGAAGTCCAAAATGATGATTTTGTTATAAGTAAGGACGGGTGCGGCCTTGCTACTGTCGCAACAACGCTATCGCAGTTGGGAAAAGGCTTTTTGAACTTATTCTTAGATGATAAATATGTTGCTGTTAAAGATGCTTTTTTAAACGAACCGTTTTTAATCGGAGGCGAAAATCGTCTGGATTCTTCAATAATTGAAGCGTCAGAAGGTACTCTTATTGCAAAAGTCGGAGCTGGCGGGTTGATAGTTGTCGTAAATCCGAATTTAGGTCAGGCAATAGTCGTAAAAATAGCTGATGCGAATATGCAGGCAAGGGCTATTGCGACAACAGAAGCCCTCTTACAATTAGGCTGGCTGACTAGAGAGCAAGTTGAAACATCATCACTAAAAAGCCAGAACGACAGACATGTTACTACCCTTTTAGGTGAGCAAATAGGTCAAATCATTCCGACTTTTCAGTTTTAATTTAATATTAACCGAATGTTTTAAATGAACTTTCGACGTTCTTTTCGATAACTTTTTTTACAGAATCCATTTCGGTTTGTAAAGCGGTATGTTCAGTTTCAAGTTGTTTCAATCTCATATCAAACATTTTGTCTTGACGAGCTAAAACACCTGCTTTTTCTTCGTATTCAGCTTCTGCAGCTGCATCATCAGCCGTATATAAACTATCGCTTACAGATTCTAAACCTTGCCAAGTTACACTTGAAAAGCCTGTATCAGAGTCTGCATCAACTTTTTCTAAAGTCCATTCGCCACTTCTGATTTTCTTTTCCAAGTAGTCGTTATCGGTACATTTGTCATCAATGATATATTTTTCGCCTTGATTATTTCTGATAGTTTCCATTGTGAATTTATATGCGTCAGAAGCGGATGCGTCATCATTAATGTATAATTCTTCGTTGTTTAATACGTTAGTATTTTGGAAAGAATATTCATTTTTTGTCCAGTAGTCGTAAAATGAAGGTGCGTCCATTTCTTCAATATTCTTTTGGAATTCATCAGGGTCAACAATAGCTCCGTTTTTGTCCAAGATTGGATTGCTCATATAATCATTGTTAAGTCCTGACATATAAGTGCTCATGAAGTTTTGACCTGTGTAAATAGTATTGGAAAAGCCTTTACCTTCTGTATAGGTGAAACCGGTGAAACATTTATTGTTTATAGCTTTATTGTATTTATCAGTAGCATTTTGAACATTTTCTGAGGTATCTGCGTATTTTTGCGGGATAACGATGTTTCCGTTTTGGTCAACAAGTCTCATGCTTAAGCCGTTAATAGGGTCAGTGCTTGTGATTATATCGTAGGTCAATCTTGTTGAAGCATTGGAGTTATTATTTGCATCAACTTTAACAAACAACAATTGTTGATTGCTCATTTTGTTGCTAAAAGCGTTTGCAACAGCGTCAGTTTGATTTGCAAGCATTAATTTTTGTTGTGCAATTTGTTGAGCTTGATATTCGTTGTTGTTTCTTCTAGCTGTTAGCTCTAAATATCTTGCTTGTGAAGCTGACATACCCATGATATAAAATACTCCTTGTTTGTATCATGTTAATCGTCTTAAATTATTAATATCTTTAATAATTTAATTATATTTTATATCTTTTGTTAAGAAAGTGTTACAATTTTTTCTTTGTGCTTTTGCAATATTGTTAAGCTGTATTTCTCTTAATTGGCAAAAAATTTTATGTTTTATATTATAATAAGTGTGAGTATAAAATTGTATGTAAGCAATATAAGTCTAGTGAGGAGAATTTAATGGAAATCGGCATACCAAGAGCCTTATCTTTTTATAATTTTTATCCGTTTTGGTTTGGATTTTTTAACGACTTAGGTATAAAAATTGTGTTGTCTGACAGGACAACCAAAGAAACAATGTCTACAGGAGCGGCACTTGTCGTTTCGGAAACTTGTTTGCCAGTTAAGGTATATGCCGGACACATATTGAATTTGTTAGAAAAAGGTGTGGACAAGATATTTTGTCCTTCTATTCAATCTATTGCTCCAAAAATTTACAACTGTTCAAAAATAAGGGGGTTACCCGATTTAATCAGAAATGTTATTAAACGTGAATTTACGCTTATTGAAGCAACTCTTGATAAATCAGAAAAAAAACAAGGTCTGTATGAGTTTTTAGCAGAAGCTGTAGCTCCATTTGGCATAACGGATAGTAATATTATAAGAAAAGCTTCAAAAGCTGGCTGGCGTATGTATAATAACTTTAATGTTATGACAAGAGCCGGTGTTCCTTACAAAAGAGCTTTGAAATATGCTTTAGAAGATAAGGTTATTATTTCACAAAATAATAAATCATATCCTATAAGTATTGCAGTCATTGCTCATGGATACAATTTGTACGATGAACGTGTCAGTATGAAGATATTTGATAAGCTGGAAAAACTCGATGTTAAAGCATATACAGCAGAACAACTTTCTCAAGAGCAAATGCAAGAAGGTATTGCAGCTTTAGACTCAAAAGTTTATTGGGCGAATGAATATGAAATATCAGGAGCTGCTGCTCATTATATTCAAGAATCAAAAATCGATGGTGTTATTACTATCAATGCTTTTGGTTGTGGCCCTGATTCTTTAATGATTGAAAAAATATCAAGATATGCAAAAGAACAATCAAAACCTATTTTGAATTTGTCAATTGATGAACAAACAGGAGAAGCTGGTTTCGTTACAAGAATTGAAGCTTTTACGGATATGTTATTCAGAAAAAAACGCTCCAAAATTGTTAATAATATAGAGATTGACGAAGACGAAATGATGGATTCAAATTCAATCAGGGACAGAATAAATACATCTTTAAACGCAAGATAGGTGAAAGCTTAAATAAGTTTTAATCCTGTTTAAAAGCACGAAAAGAGACCTTAAAATAAGGTCTCTTTTATATTAATTAATTGGCAATAAGTCAAACTATTGAGGTTGGTTCCAAAGTGCGTCTCTTATGAATTTGCTTTTTTGAGATTCAGCAGAAAGAGCAACGTTTTGTGGAGTAAAGATAAAAACAGTATCACCTATTTTTTGTTGGTTGCCGCTTAGAGCGTGAGTAGCACCGCAAAGGAAGTCTACGATACGCATAGCTTGGTCTTTGTCAAGCAAGTGTAGGTTAAGAATGATTGTTTTTTTATCTTTTAAGTGTTTAACAATTCCGACTGATTCGTCGTAAGAGCGTGGTTCGCAAACCATAACTTCGTAACCACGGAAGTTCGGATGATTAACAACTTTTAAATCTTGGTTTCTTGAAGAAGATGATGAGTACATAGGTTCCATAGCCAAATTGTCTTGGATAGGGTAATCTGCGACTTCGCCTTCCATGTCTTCAAAGATGTCATCTCTGTTTTCAAATCCTGATGTTAAAAATCCAACGATTGATTTAATTTTGTCTGATACTGCCAATTTAATTTCCTCCCCATTATGTTTATTTAAATAATATTCTACCTAATCTGATGATTGTCGAGCCTTCTTCCAAAGCGATTTTGAAATCATTGCTCATTCCCATCGAAATCTCATTTAATTCTACCTTGAATTCAGATGCTAATTCATCCTTTAAATGTTTGATATTTGCGAATAAAGAATGCAACAATTTTTGGTCTTGAGTTAAAGGTGCAATGTTCATTAATCCAAGTACATTGATGTTCTTTAGTTCTGTTATTTCTTTAAAACAAGCTTTTAAATCATTTGTCGAAAACCCGTATTTTTGTTCTTCGTTTGCATTGTTTACTTGCAAAAGAATTTTTTGAACGATTTTTTGTTTTTTAGCTTCTTCATCGATTATCTTAGCTAATTTGAGTGAATCTACGGAGTGGATAAGGTCGAATTTTCCGATGATAGATTTCACTTTTCTTGATTGGAGATGACCAATCAGATGGAACCTGCTATCAGCCAATATTTCAGCTGGAAGCTTTTCCATTTTAGCTAAAGCGTCTTGAACTCGATTTTCCCCAAAATCTCTGAATCCTGCTTTGTGATATTCGATAATCGCATTTTCGTCAAAATACTTTGTTACCGCCACTATTTTTGGTGTATAAGGTTCGATTTGTGATTTAATCAGCTCAATATTTTCTACTAATTTGTTCATTAGGTTTAAAAAACTCTCCCCTAAGTCATGGCCTCTTAAACACTTTAATTATTATAATGTAAGATTTTATAATGGACAACAAATTGCATACTCAACAAATAGATGAATATATTAAAATACCTCTAATCCCATGTGGTTCATGGATTGACCATGGTTTTCGCCTTCTTAATAAAACTTAAACTTTCGACTTGCATAGCTAACTCTGCTATAAATTTATTACACAAAGTAAAGTTTTTACGTTGCGATTAGCAACTTTTTTCTTTATGTACGTTCAAAAATATGTGTTTATAGGAGTGTAATTGTAATGAAAGTTTCAAGTATTAATTCAAATGTGACAAAACCGTCTTTCGGAAGAGCTTTAACTACCGAAGAAAATCGTGAATATCAAGTCTTGATGAAGCAAGCAAGAAAATCTTTAGGAACCGGTGATACTTATATGATTACCCCTGACACAGCGTTGCCTCAAGAAAAAGGCAAAAATACAGGTATAGGAACTTCTTTTTCTAAATCAGGTCAAGATTTTATAAAATTTATGAAAAAAATGACAGGTATAACTTTCGTTCAATATCTACCTCAAGGAACTATCTCAAAAGGTAACAAATCACCTTTTTCAGGGTCTGTTTTTGCTGTCGGACCGCATTTAATCGATCTTGAAAAACTAACTCAACCCGAATTTAATTCAATTTTGCCTCAAAAAGAATTTAAAGCTGCAGCAAAAGAAAAAAATACAAATAATGTCAATTTTGATTCAGTTTTAGGTGTTGATGGCGTTCAAGAAAAAGCATTAAGAAAAGCGTATTCTAATTTCCAAAAACTTGATGATAGTTCAGATTTGAAGATTAAATATAATGATTTTATGAACTCTGATGATACTGAATGGCTTCAAAGAGATTCATTATATGAAGCATTGAGTGAAAAACATGGCAATGATTACTGGAAAAATTGGGATGACGATTTAGATAAAAATTTATTCTCAGGAAAATATCCTAAAGCCAAAGTAAACGATAGAATTTCTGAATTAGAAGAAGAATATTCAGACACAATCGGATATAACAATTTCGTTCAATTTGTTGCAAATGAACAACAACAAGAAACAAAACAAGCATTAAATTCTGAAAATATAAAAGTTGCAGGTGATTGCTTAGTAGGGTTTTCACCTAGAGAAAATTGGGCGTTCCAATCAGCTTTTATGTCTGACAAATATATCGGCTGTTCAGGAGAAGGTGGAAGCGTCAATGCTTGGGGATTGCCAGCTATAGATTTTGATTCTATAGGTAATGGAGGCAGAACGTCAGAATCTGAAAAATTGTTGACTCACAAATTAGACACTTTCTTTACTAAATATGATGGTGCCAGAGTCGATGCTGCGTGGGAACTTGTTCAACCATATATCTACGAACAAAAAGAAGGACAGGCACCTCGCAAAGACCGTGACAGATATGAAGGTGATAAAATCTTTAATTTGATAGAAAAAACTGCTCAAAAACATGGTACAAACAAAGAAAATATCACATATGAAATGCTTGGCGGTCCGGTAAATCATAAAGATAATTTGTTAAAAGGCAGAACTCAAATTCACCATTCTATCTATCAAAATCCTGGTTGGGGCTCTGTTCAATTCTATACTAACGAGGGTTTACGACCTAACGAATTTACCTTTGGGTTAGGTACTCATGATGATATCGGTCTACAAGATATTGCTAATGTCAAAAGAGGGGAGCAAGCTCCTGTCTTGGCTAAAAATCTTCATATTTTCAATGAAGGTGAATTAAAATCAAGCCCTGCAAAATTCATGAGAGCTAAATGGGCAGAACTATTTACCGCAAGAAATAACTTCTTTACAGCTTTTGATGCAGTAGGTGTAGACGGTAGATTTAATGACCAAAACGGAGGCAATCCTGTTAATTGGACATTGAGAATTCCTGATAATTATGAAGAAGCTTACCATAAAAATTTAACCCAAGGAAAAGGCTTGAACGCAGCAAGAGCAATGGCTGACGCTATGGAAATTACCGGTAAAGGTGAGTGGCAGGTCAAAGAAAAATTGCATAAAGTTGCTTCAATACTTGAACAAAACGGACCAATGACAGAAGCTGAGGCTAACAAAAAACTTGGTGCAAATAAAAGCGTAATCTAGTTCATTTAAATTAAAATTTAATTTATTATTTTAACAAGTGTCTAAAATGATGTATAATCAGTTTAGGCACTTGTCTTTGATGGGAATTATGAATAAAAATTCAACTCAATACTTAAAAGATTTTGCACTCTACCTTGAGGTAGAAAGAAATTTTTCCCCACATACTCTAAAAGCATACCATTCCGATGTATTGGATTTTTTGGTTTGGTTAAACGAGGAGGATGTTACTTCTGTATCTTATAAAACTTTTAAAGAATTTTTGCTTTTTATACAAAAATTTAATTATACAAAGACAACGACGGCAAGAAAAATTGCTTCCCTAAGGACTTTTTATCGTTTCTTGTATCGTGAAAAAATTATTGAAGCAAACCCCGCACTGGGAATTCACGCTCCAAAAAGAGGTAAGCCGTTGCCAAAATTCCTCACCCAAGAAGAAATTGACCAAATTCTAAACAATATCAAGATTGAAACGCCCTCCGGGTATAGAAATCGGACAATATTAGAGCTTCTATATGCTACAGGCATGCGTATTTCGGAATTAAGCGGACTGAATTTTGAAGACCTTAATTTAGAAAATAACGAAATAAGAGTTTTGGGTAAAGGCGGTAAAGAAAGAATCGTTCTTGTTTCTAACAAGGCAAAGGAATTTTTAAACAAATATATAAAAACTGCACGTTATATGGTGCAAAAAGAAGGTAACAAAGAAAAACCTACTGAGGAAAGTCCTGTATTTATAAACAAGACAGGATATAGACTTCAACCTCAAAGTGTAAGATTGGCAATAAAAGATGTAGTTGAAAAAATAAAGTTACCGAAAGATGTTACGCCTCATGTCTTTAGACATAGCTTTGCAACAAAGCTTCTTGAAAAAGGAGCTGATTTGAGGGTTGTACAAGAACTTTTAGGTCACAGTAGCATAAGCAACACCCAAATATATACCCATGTTACTACCGAACGTCTTAAACAGGCGTACAATTCGGCTCACCCGAGGGCGAAATAAAATGAATATATTTAATAAGATGAAGGATAAAAAATGTTTGATGTAATAACAATCGGAAGTGCAACAATGGATGCTTTTATAGAAACTGATGCTGCAAAAATCGTTTCTGTCACATCTATGAAAGATTCAGCTGAGTTTATGGCTTATCCTTACGGTGCCAAAATTGAAATTGACAATTTTAAATCTTCAACGGGTGGTGGAGCTGTTAATACGGCGACAAACTTCTCAAACTTAGGGTTAAAAACATCTACAATAATTAAAATCGGAAGTGATAATCAAGGCAAAACCGTCGTTGATAATTTAGTTAAATTCAAAGTAGATACTTCAAATGTTAAGATGTGTAATGATTCAACTACGGGCTTTTCAGTTATATTAACGAGTTTTCAAGGCGATAGAACCGTTCTTGCACATAGAGGTCCAAATGCAACAATTACTACTAAAGATATAAATTTTGATGCTATAAAAAAATCAAAATGGCTTTATATCGCACCATTAAATGGGCACTCAAGAGAGGTTTTAGATGAGATAGCTGTTTTTGCTGAAGAAAATGGCGTCAAAACCGCAATTAATCTCGGAACAAGCAGTATAAAACAAGGAGTTGACAAACTTGCAAAAGTTTTAAGCACGGCAGAGGTCATAACAATGAATTTAGAAGAAGCGTCCATGCTTACTGGTATAAAAGTTCGTCCCGATACAAAAGAGGAAAAATTTTCAAGAAATTTAGTTCATCCTGATGTAATGGCGATGTTAAAGTCTATCAAAGCTTCTCATCCGAAAATTGTAATGATAACAGATGGCAAAAACGGAGTTTATGCTTATGACGGCAATACCTTGTATCGTTGTCCTGAATTTCCGGCAAATGTTGTAAGTACATTAGGAGCCGGAGATGCTTTTTCTTCAACCTTTGTAGCTTCATTAATGAAAACTAACAATAATATAGAAAAATCTCTCAAATATGCTTCAATAAACGCTGCTGCTGCGGTTTCTAAATTTGGAGCACAAGAAGGATTTTTAACTTTTTCAGAGATTGAGAAAAAATTGAATGAGTCTCCTGATTTTGTTGTTGATAAATGTCATTTTGATATCACAATAGATAATAGTGATAATTCGAATTTAAAAATGTAAACGAATGTAACAATATAGCAACTTTATGTAATCGGTATATATTTTTTGTTTTTATATATGTGTGTACAACGTGTAAGGTGCATTATGATTTCAAGACTAAGTATGATGAATAACGCAAATACAAATGCAGTTAAGTACGCCTCTCAAACTAACGAAAAGAAAGGCGAATTCAACTTATTTGTAGGTGGTTCCGCAAATGATACGGTTCTAATGGATGCTGATTCATCAATTATTTTAAGCGGTGAAGGCAATGATTTGTTGGTTTCTAAAGGTAATGGCTCTCGAATTGAATCAAACGGCGGAAATAATCAGATTGCTACAACAGGTGATAATAATAAAGTAACTGTCGCAAACGGAAATAATACAATTATTTCTCAAGGTGACGGAAACACAGTTACGGCTGTAACCGGCGATAATAAAATTTCAACAACAGGCGATAATAACAAAGTTTCTGTTGCGAGTGGTGATAATACAATAGTTTCAGCCGGCAATTCAAATACAATATTGGGCGTTTCCGGCGACAATAAAGTTTCAGTTACCGGCGACAAAAATAAAGTAAACTTAGCTATTGGTAACAATACCGTTATAGCGGCAGGTAATTCAAATAATATTGAAACAACTTTCGGCGATAATAAAATATCAGTAACCGGCAACGAAAATGCAGTTGATGTGATGGCCGGAAATAATCAAATTGTTGCAAAAGGTGATTCAAACAACATTGAAGCAGAAGACGGAAAAAATATTATCAATGTAACCGGTAATAAAAATAATATCGCTGCTACAAATGGCGACAATTCAATATTAAGCATCGGAAATATTAATAATATACTAACAGGCGATGGCAAAGACCAAATTGTAGCAATCGGAAACGGTACGAACATTGATGCAGGCGATGGTGACAATTCAGTAGTAGTTAGTGGTGATGATATTACCATCAAAACCGGCTCTGGTAACGATTATATTTCAACATTAGATTTTGCAATATCAGGTGGTGCATATACGGATTTTGTTAGTTACTTAAAAGATAAAACAACTATTGATGGCTTAAAAGCAGTCATTTCAGGCAACAAAAACTTGAACATTGACAGTGGCGACGGAAACAATAACATTTTTGCTAATACCGATGGCAAGGCTGATATAACTGTCGGCGACGGTAACAACAAAATTATTGCAACTAACGGTTTGGAAATTGCTGTCGATGATGCAAATAATTTCTTTACAAAATAAAAAATCAATTAATAACTGATATTGCGACGATTTTGTTTCGAAGTTGCAATATAAATAAAAACGAAACTCTCAGCAGTAAATACTCTTTACTGCTATTTTTTTATGCTTTTTTTTCGGTTTTGAATAAAACGACCGATTTTTATAATCTTTTTTCTGTCTTTAAGCTGGCTGATATAGATGCCTCCGAAAATAAAAGAGCAAGCTGCGAGTTGCCAAAGGTTGAAGGTTTCTCCCAAGAAAAACCAGCCGAAAAATACCGCTGCTACAGGTAGCAAAAATAAAAAAGGAGAGGCTTTACTTGCAGATAAAGTGCAAATCGAAAAATTGTATAAAGCATAGGCAATTACTGTCAATATGCCGAGATAAAGTACAATAATAGCACTGATATTAGGTATAATTGCAAAGCTGCCGCCTTGAATCCAGTTTAGCAAAACAAAAAATACGGCACCGCCCATAACAGATATTCCTGCAAGGTAAAATGGAGGATATCGGTCCATTAAATATTTTGTAGTGATTATACTTGTATCCGTCAATATAATTGCACAAAGCTCTAAAAAATTACCGAAAATCGGATTGGGAGCTTGTTCGTTTACGTCTGATGCCAAGCTTAAAAACACAGATCCGATTATCGCTATAAACAAGCCGTAATAGGCTATTTTCGGAAGCTTTTCTTTAAGTATTATTCTTGCTCCGATAACAATAAATATAGGCTCTAGAGCACTTACAATACCCGCTTGACCAGACGAGGTGTATTTAAGAGCATTAGTTTCAAATAAAAAATACAAACAAGGTTCACAAATCATCATCAATAAAACAAATTTCAAGTCCAATTTTTCAATTTTAACGTTTTTGTATGTTGTGAAAAAGAATGGTAAAAACAAAAATGCAGAAATTAGCATTCTAAAAGTCATAAGTTCGGGCGTAGAATAAAAAGTTAAGCAGACTTTAGTTGCAGTAAGTGTTGTACCATAAAGAATTACCGCTATGAACAGCGATATATAGGCAAAGATTTCATTTTGATTTTTGTATTTGGATAATAAATCTTTCATTTCATACAAAATTTCCTTGCCTTGCTAACTCGATAAACAACATTCTTTAATAAAAGTATTGAAAAATCAATTCAATAAGAGTATATTTTAATAAATATTTAATTCTATAAGACTAAACAAATCGGATTAAATTTTTGAAATAGATATTAATATATCTATACAAAAGAAATATTTTGTAATATATTTGATTTTGTATTATAATTTACATAAGTGTGACAATTAAAAGGGTTCGCAATATGACAGAAAATAATGAAATACAAGGTGAACAACAAGACTCTCGCCAAAAAATATTGGTTGCTGATGATGAAGCCAGCATTAGAAGAATCTTAGAAACCCGCCTTAAGATGATTGGTTATGATATTATTACCGCTGCTGACGGGGAAGAAGCTATCGCTGCTTTCAATAAATATAATCCTGACTTAATTGTTCTTGATGTAATGATGCCAAAAGTAGATGGCTATGGTGTTACCAGAGAAGTCAGACGTACTTCTGATGTACCTATTATTATTCTTACAGCTTTGGGTGACGTATCAGAGAGAATTACCGGTCTTGAACTCGGTGCTGATGATTATGTTATCAAACCATTCAGCCCCAAAGAACTTGAAGCTAGAGTTAAATCTGTTTTGAGAAGAACTACCAGCAAAGAAACACTTGCTCCGACAGGTAAAGTCGCTAAAAATGTTATTACTACAGGCAATATCAAAATTGATACAGCCAGACGTCAAGTTTTTAGAAAAAATGAACGTATCAGATTGACAGGCATGGAATTCAGCCTTCTTGAACTTCTAGTTAATAACTCAGGTCAAGCTTATTCAAGAAACGAAATTCTACAACACGTGTGGGCTTATCCACCTGATCATCGCATTGATACCAGAGTTGTTGATGTTCATATTTCGAGATTGCGTTCTAAATTAGAAACTGACCCTGCTAATCCTGAATTGATTCTTACAGCTCGTGGAATTGGTTATATGTTCCAAAGAATAGCATAATTACAAGTTAGCTGTTTAATAATCAGATATAATAAAAAGACCTCATTTTAGAGGTCTTTTTGTTTTAAATATTTTTTAAAATTGGCTTTTAAATCTTTGTATATATCTTGCATTTTGTTTTCAAGTAATAATCTGTATTTTTCAATAGTTTCTTTATCCGCATCAGAGGGTACATAAATCGGGTCGCCATATAAGGCTACCGTTTTACATAAACCTATTGGGTATCTGAATTCGTCCCAAGATTTGAATTTAAGAAAATTTGGTGAAGGTGAATACCAAAGAACCGGAATTATAGGTATTTGTGACATTTTTGCAATGTTTATTATTCCATCTTTTACGACTCTTTTAGGACCTTTTGGACCATCTACGGTTATAGCAATAGAGTCGCCGTTTTCAAGCTTTTCTAAAAGTTGCATTGTTGAAGATACGCCTTGTCTACCTTTGGAACCTCTTACAGTGTTTATTCCGACATGGTGAACGCCTCTTGCTATTATCTCACCGTCATTTGATGGACTGATTAAAACGTGCAGTTTTGATTTTTCTTTATTTGCATATAAAGCACATTGGTGTGCATGCCACAAAGCATATATGCAGGGCTTTTCTTTTGGGTAGTTAGAATTTTTAAATAAGGTTAATCTTGTTGTCATCTCAAACATTAATTTGACAAGATTTGATAAGATAAATATTTGTATTTTTCCTTTGAATGTTGGCATAATACCTACTTTACACTAAACTGATACATAAAGCAAAAGAGACGCTTAATCTGTTTAGGCGTCTCTTTGTTTTTTTTAGAAAATTATAAAGAATATTCTTTAACTTCAGCAACTAGGTTTCTAGCGTCAAGTTTAATGCTTGGCCCCATAGTTGTTGTGATGAATGCTGATTTTAGATAAGTACCTTTAGCAGAAGATGGCTTAGCTTTAATGATAGCGTCAGCCAATGTCATGAAGTTTTTAACCAAGTCTTCTTCTGTGAAATCAACTTTTCCGATAGGAACGTGAATCATACCTTGTTTGTCAGCTCTGAATTCAACTTTACCAGCTTTAGCATCTTTAACTGCCTTAGCAACATCAGGTGTAACAGTACCAGTTTTAGGGTTTGGCATCAAGCCTTTAGGTCCTAAAACACGACCCAATTTACCTAACATGCCCATGCAATCAGGAGTTGCAATAAGGGTATCGAATTCAAACCAACCGTTTTCGATTTTTTCGATAACTTCTTCAGCACCTGCTTCATCAGCACCAGCAGCTTTAGCATCAGAGGCTTTAGGTCCTTTAGCGATAACGCAAACTCTTACTTCTTTACCTAAGCCGGCAGGAAGAACAGTTGTGCTTCTTACTTGTTGGTCAGCGTGTTTAACGTCTATGCCTAAACGCATGTGACATTCAACAGTTTCGTTGAACTTAGCAACTTCTTTAGAAACTTTTTGAATCATTTTCAAGGCTTCAATAGAAGATGCAGGTTGTTCAAAACCTTCCATTATTTCTGCAATTTTTTGTTGTTTTTTAGTTAATTTTGCCATTTTATTCTCCTTTCGTGGTAATAGCGCTTATTCAGCTTCCACGTTAATAGTTGTAATTAAAAATGTTACTAGTCAGCGACCGTAACGCCCATAGCTCTGCAAGAACCTTTAAGCATTTCAACAGCTGCATCCATGGTAGTTGCATTTAAATCGTTCATTTTAATTTTAGCGATGTCTTCAAGTTGAGCTCTAGTGATTTCAGCGACTTTAGTTTTATTTGGAGTAGCTGAACCCTTTGGTATATTAAGAGCTTTTTTAATTAATACAGCAGCCGGAGGTGATTTGATGATGAATGAGAAAGATCTGTCTTCATAAACATCAATAATAACCGGAATAATATAGCCGGCTTGAGATTCTGTTTTAGCGTTGAATTGTTTACAGAAATCCATAATATTAACACCATGTTGTCCCAAAGCTGGACCAACCGGAGGTGACGGATTAGCTTTTCCGGCTTCAATTTGAAGTTTAATTTTTCCTACTACTTTTTTTGCCATTTTATTTCTCCTTTCGTGGTCTAGCAGGAGCTTTAGAGCCCCCTTCCACAGTTTATCAGTTATTCAGTAGCTTATACTTTTTGAATTTGTTTATACTCTAATTCAACAGGAGTTTCTCTACCGAAGATAGAGACTGTAGCACGCAATTTAGATTTGTCAGGATATACTTCAGTAATATCTCCGATGAAATCAGAAAACGGACCTGAAACAATTCTAACTTTGTCGCCGATTTTAACATCAAGTTCAATTTTTGTAGTTGAACCTTGAGTCCTGTTAATAATTTTTTTGATTTCGCTGTCTTTAGCAGGAATAGGTCTTTTGCTGGAGCCAACGAATTTTGTAACGCCGGCAGTATGTCTTACGACGTACCAGCTGTCGTCATCCATAATCATTTCAACAAGAACATATCCAGGGAAGATTTTTTCTTCTCTGTCTTGTTTTTTGCCATCTTTCACTTTAGTGATAGTTTTTTGAGGGACTTCCACTCTGAAGATTTTTTCTGCCATGTTCATGTATTCGATACGTTTTTCGAGATTAACTTTAACCTTGTTTTCGTGTCCAGAATAAGTATGAACGACGTACCATCTTTTTTGAGGAGCTTTAGTTTCTTTGATGGAGCTTTTAAATTCTGCATCTTTTTCAGCAGCTAAAGCTTCAGTTGCTGATTCTTCAGCTTGATTTTCAATTAATTCATTATTATCTTTAGTCATTTTGTGTCCTGTCTATTTAATCGAGCGTGCTAATCTTTATATAGCTCACTTTGTTTAATGTGGTTTGAGCCATTCATTTAAAACGAATTTACTCGCACAAATTAGTTTCCAGCGATACCTTTAATCATATCGAAGAAACCTTTAAATAACAGATCCAATAAAAGAACGAGGATTGTAAAAACGAAAACGATTACAATCACGTAGATAGTTTCGACGACGACTTGTTGTTTTTCAGGCCAAGTAATTTTGCCCCATTCCAAGCGGACGCCTTTAAAATAGTTAATTAAACCATCTTTTAATGAAGTTTGATCTTTATTAGAACCAGTCATTAATACCTCTACTCTATTTTTAAAACGCGCCCTGAAGGACTCGAACCCTCGACATCCGGTTTTGGAGACCGACGTTCTACCAACTGAACTAAGGACGCTTTTTATAGCTTATTTTGTTTCTTTGTGAACGGTGTGTGTTTTGCAGAACGGACAATATTTTTTAAGTTCCATTCTTTCTTTCAAAGTTTTTTTGTTTTTAGTTGTAGTGTAGTTTCTTCTTTTGCAGTCTTCGCAAGCTAGAACTACCATTTTGTCATTTTTTCCTTTTATGCCCATTTTTCACCTACATAAATTAAATGTGTCGTACTTTGTAAACAAGGCAAATTTATAGAATGCTGTTTTATTCTTTACATTCTATGCGTTTGTCTATGCGTAATAAGACTATATCGCAAACATAAAAAAATTAAAACATTTTGTTTACAAATTGAAATCTTTTGTTTCGCAAGGCAATTCAATACTTGCAATTGTTTTTATATATACATACGGGGATTATATTTTTAAGAAGGGGATTTTTAACATGGGTTATGACATTGGTGCAAATCAAAGTGATATATTTAGGGCTATTGGAAAGGTTTCTTCTGCAGGCAAGTACGATTCAGATAAAGAAATCACACCTTTAGCTGATGCTGCGGATAAAAAGGCAGCAAATATTGATGATAAAACAGGCGTTACTGTTGCTTTAGAAGATTTTACAAAACTCACAAACAGTTTCGATTCTAATGGCAGAAGTCAGGTTACATCAAAAAATGCAAAGTCTAATATATTTGAAAAAATCGGCAGTATTTTTGGCAAAAAATCAGATAATGTATTCAAAAACAGTGTTTTAAAGGATTCTTTGGCGGAGGATTCTTATACACAGTCGGATATTTTAAGTGAAAATATTGCAAAAAACGGTGGTTTGCAGTTCAAAAAAGATGGTGACGACTTATATAATTCTGCTTTAAATTATGCAAAAGCAGATATTGCAGCTGTTGAAAAAAGTTTTGCAAATGCTCATCCGGAAGACGGATTTCAGGGGAAAAAATTAAATTTAAATACGGCAGAAGTTTCTTCATATATTTCTGACAATTCTTTTTTAACAGACAATTTTGAAAAACTCGATTTAGACGGAAAGAAAAAGTCTGTTTCTGCTGAAGAATACGCAAGCTATATGCTTGTAGCGGACAAAATGAGCAATGGCAAAAACGACGGAAAAATTACTTCTGACGAGGCAGATGCCTTTAAGGGGGTAAAAATGACAGATTTGCAAAAAGAGGCGTTGAAAATATATAACGCACAATATAAAAAATAGAGATTATCTGTGATAAGGTTCGTTAAGGTTAATTTTGTAAGAGCGGTAAATCTGCTCAATCAGGATTAACCTTATCATTTGGTGGGTAAAAGTCATTTTAGAAAAACTCAATTTGAAGTTTGACAGCTCTGTAACGCTTTTGTGGAGACCATTTGCACCACCAATGATAAATACAAGTTCATTGATACCTGAGTTTGAAATATCTTTTATTTTTTGAGCAAAGTCTTCTGACGATAGATTTTTGCCTTTGATTTCGAGTGTAATTATGTAGCTGTCGGGCTTTATTTGTTGGAGAATTTTTTGAGCTTCAGCTTCCATATATTTTTCGGCGAGACTTTCGTCGTAGATTGTCTCAGCGGGGATTTCGAGAACAGAAAGGCTGCAATATGGTGTAAGACGTTTTTCGTATTCTTTTATAGCGTCTTTCATAAAATTTTCTTTTATTTTGCCTGTTGCAATGATTTTGATGTTCATAGAATGATTATATAGCAAATATCAAGGACGAGGTAAAACTTTTGGTATATCTTCATTTTCGTCATAATCAACAGGAACACAGGCTGAGTAGTCCATTTGAGTTACATCTTCCTTGATGAACACCTCTTGACTATTTTGTCGTCAATTTATACAAGCTTTTGAATAAATCACAAAAATGCCTTTTACATTATCGCTGTTTAGCGTTAATTCATTTGGACCCTTTTCTCCATTTGTATCAACAAAAATAAAAAACTATTTTTCTTGTGTTTAGTTCAAAATAAAGAGACTTGGGGATAATTGAATTAAAATTTTTGATAAATAAATCTTTAAGATTTGACAGCTTGTTGATTTATACTTACCATTGTTTACATGGTTATAGATTTGCCAAAATATGAAATAAAGACAGGTGTCAGGGCTGTAAAGCTTGGCGGGTTGAATATCGGTTCCGACAGAGCTCTTAGCTATATGAGTGAAAATTCAAATAGCTCCAAGCCTTACTTTGCTTTAGAAATACCATTTTTTGATTTGCAAAATGAAGCAGATGCCATCAAAAACGCTTTTGATGGTTGTAAAAGTTTCGATGATATTTTTCATTTTTCTGAAAATTTGCCGTGCGATATTATTTGTATCTCTTTTGATTTTGATGAAGAAAAGGTTCAAGGTGGAGTAGAAGCGGCACTTCCTGTAATAAAAGATGTTGTCAAAAACTCCACAAAACCCATTATTTTAAAGGGGTGCAACAATAAAAACGTTGATAAAATTTTGTTAAAAGAGCTTGCTTTAAATGTCAAAACCCCTTGCGTTATTGCTTTTGCAGAGGAGTCTACTTATTCTGAGATTGTGCCTGCGGTTATTAAAAATAATCACATTTTAGCCTTGCGTTCTCCGATTGATATAAATCTTGCAAAAGAGTTGAATATTTTGACAGAAGATTTGGGCTTAAAAACCGATAAAATTTTGATAGATCCTGATTTGGGAGCATTAGGCTATGGGCTTGATTATGGCTATAGTATAATCGAAAAAATTAAAGAAGCAGGGTTAAGCGGCGATGAAATGTTGAATATGCCAATTATTAGTTTTGTCGGCGAAGAAACTTTTAAGGTTAAAGAAGCTAAATCTGATAAATATGACGCAAACTGGGGCGATTATGGTTCAAGAGCTTTGATGTGGGAGATTGCAACAGCTGGTGCCATTATTTCAGCAGGTGCAAATGTTGTCGTCTTGAAACACCCAAAATCTGTTGAAATTTTAAAGGAAACTATATGGAATTAAGTGGATTACAAATCTTCAAATATCTTCCTGCCGGTAAAAAAATACAAGGTGCAAATTGCAAAGAATGTGGATGCCCTACTTGCATGGCGTTTGCGTTAAAAGTCGCTAAAAAACAAATAGCTATTGACAAATGCTCTAAGGCTCCATCGGAACTTGTCGAAATTCTTGAATCTGCTTTGAAAATTCAACAACATGAAATTCAATTTGGCGTAAATAAATCATTAAAAACCGGCGGTGAAACCGTTATGTTTCGCCATCAAAAAACTTTTGTAAATAAAACAGTTTTCGCTGTTACTTTGGATTGTTGTGACAAGGAATTTTTTGAAAAACTTAAAAAAATTAAAAACTACTCGATTGACAGAATAGGAGAACTTTTTAAGGTTGATGCAATTAATTTAATTGGTGACAATGATGTCGAAAAATGTGCTAAAGAAGTAATAAGTGCAGGTTTTTCTTTGATTCTTAATACTGATGACGAAAAAGTTTTTAACGACTTGAAAAATTTTAATCCGATAATGAGAAATTCTAAAGTCGGCGATATCTTGACTGCTAAAGCTTCTTCGCTCGATGAGTTGAGCCTTGCTTCTCAGAAATTAATCGATGAAGGTAAGAAAAATATAATTTTAGATTTTGATATTTCAAACAAATCTCTTAAAGAAAGCGTGGAAGCCTTGACTTACATCAGGCGGCTTGCAGTTTTAGATAAAAATGAGCCTTTTACATACCCTGTAATGGTTCACATAAAAGAGAAAAATGTATATAAAACAGCTGCTTGGGCAGCGTCATTGATTTGCCGATATGCAAATATTATTATCCTAGATGAATTTGATGAAGCAATGATGACTACGCTTTTAACCTTGAGGCAAAACATTTATACCGACCCTCAAAAACCGCTGCAGGTTGAATCAAAAGTGTATGAGGTAAACGAGCCTGACGAAAATGCAATAGTCATGATGACTACAAACTTTGCACTTACATATTTTGCTGTTTTGAGCGAAGTTGAGTCTTCTCCTTTTTCTACATATCTAGTTATAACACCATCTGACGGCATGAGCGTTTTGACGGCTTGGTCTGCTGAAAAATTTACGCCTGAAATAGCTGCTAAAATGATTAAAAATTCTGAGATTTTAAAAACTGTAAAAAATAAAAAAATAATTATCCCCGGACTTTTAGCTCACCTGAAAGAAGACTTGGAAGAAGCAATTGATGGCTGGGATATAATCGTAGGACCCAATGAGGCGTATAAATTACCTGATTTTGTAAAAAATAACGTTATGTAGTTTTAAGATTTGTATCGCTTTTATTTAAATCTTCTTTTGTTTAAGTTAAACTGTCTAATGGTGAGTAATTACCGCTGTGATTAAAAAGAGATGGAGATAGGAATGTATAATGTTGCTATAATTGGGGCAGGACCTGCAGGGATTTTTTCTGCTCTTGAAATAGTTAAGTTGAAGCCCGATTGGAAAGTTGTTATCGTTGAAAAAGGGCAAAAAATAGAAAAAAGAAAATGCCTTTTAAGAGAAGGTTACGCTCAATGTCCTAAGTGTAAAAAGTGCGGTCTTCTTTGTGGTTGGGGCGGAGCCGGTGCTTTTTCCGACGGAAAATTAACTCTTACTCCTGACGTCGGCGGCCATTTGACCGAATATATGGAAAGAAATAAGGTCGAAGACCTATTGAAATATGCTGATGAACTTTATCTTGAACATGGTGCAACTGATGAAATCTTCGGATTAGACAAATCAACTTTTGCAGACATTGAAAGAAAAGCCACAATGGCTGAATTGAAGCTTATCCACTCTCCGGTACGTCACCTTGGAACAGAAAGAAGCTTGCATGTTTTGAAACATATGCAAGATTATTTATCTGATAAAATTACTATTTTAAATAACGTAAGTGCTAAAAATTTGATTGTAGAAAATGAGCAAGTAAAAGGTTTTACGACCTCTGACAATCAAACTATATATGCCGATAATATCATCATAGCTCCAGGGCGTGAAGGTGCTGATTGGCTAACTAAAGAATTTGCCGAAAATAAAATCGGTATGGTAAGTAATGCCGTAGATATTGGTGTCAGAGTTGAGCTTCCTGCTCCTGTGATGCAAGACATAACAGATAAATTGTATGAATCAAAATTGGTTTATTATTCTCCGACATTTGGTGACGAAGTCAGAACATTCTGCATGAATCCGAATGGCGAAGTTGTTATGGAAAACTACAATGGAATCGGAACAGTAAATGGACACAGTTATGCAAACAAAAAGACTCCAAATACGAATTTTGCATTGCTTGTCAGTAAAAAGTTTACAGAACCGTTTAAAGAGCCGATAGCATACGGGCAACATGTTGCAAGATTGGCAAATATGCTATCAGGAGGTGTTTTGGTTCAAAGATTTGGTGATTTACTTGATGGTCGCCGTTCTACTCCTGAAAGAATTGCTTCAAGCATTATTAAGCCTACTCTTGCTTGTGCTACACCAGGGGATTTGAGCTTGGTTATTCCTTATCGCCAAATGCTTAGTATTATTGAAATGCTTTATGCGTTAGATAAAATTGCACCCGGAGTAGCTTCCAGATACACATTGTTGTACGGTATAGAAGTTAAGTTCTATAGTGCTCGTGTGAAGTTAACAACTGACCTTGAAACAGAGGGCGTAAAAAATCTATACGCAATCGGTGATGGTGCAGGCGTAACAAGAGGCTTGCTTCAAGCATCAGCTTCAGGCGTTCATGTCGCAAGAGTTATTTGCGGAAAATAACAACCCCCAATTTAATCGATATAATAAAAGGCAGTTTAATAAAAAAAGCTGTCTTTTATTTTATCTAATGTCGATAGAATTCAATTGGCAATAGGTTTTGAATGCTGCTTTTTCTTTGTTTACTTCAGTAATCATATTTCCTAAATCTAAATCAACAGCTATGCTTGTAGCATATTCAAACATTTGTAGAGTGTTTTGAGCTACTTCAGACTTGTTTACAACTTTAATTGATATTACTTCTTCAAGGTATTTAGCGTAAGCTAAATAAAGCTCAACTTGAGCGTAGCTCATACCGAATTGTTTGGCGATTAGCAGTGCTTTTTCAAGGTACATTTTTGTTGCGTCGAGGTCACCTTTTATTATATAGATTTCTGCAATAAATTTTTGCAAATATACAATAAAATTGTAGTTATTGATTTTTGGGTTTTGAGCCACATCGAGAGCTCTTGATGCTATATCGAGTGCTTTGTCGGCTCCGTCTATGGTTAATGTGTTGGTTGCAATAAAGTACCAGCATAAAAGAGCTCCTGTTGCAATTTTTTCTTTTGCAAAATAAGTAACTTCTTCGTTGTAAATTTCAAGTGATTTTTGGTAATTTTCATCACGTTGAAGCATATAGCCAAGGATAGTTTTAATTATATTTTTGGTAAATTGGTCATTTGTGTTGTTTGCAAAGGTTGCAAGTGAGAATAATTCTTCTTTTAAATTGTCAAATTTATGCGTTAAAAGTGCGTTTATTATGTATATTAAATTCCATTGAGATAAAAATTCAGGATTTAAAACGTCATTTTTATAAGCTTCTGTTATTTCGTTTAAAATGTCGTAAGATTTTTTAATTCTTCCTGACACCGTAGAGGAGAGTGCTTTTGTTAAAGCTGCTTTAGTTTGGTAGTATTTGCTTTCAAGTTTGTTGATTTGCATTATTTCTAAAATATTATCAATAATTTCAAATCCTTTGGAGTTTCCTTGCAAAGAATAAGCGTCAGCCAGTGTAAGACTGGTTTCTAGCCAGCTTTCATAAATCAATGTTAATTTATTTTTAGGAGTTTCAGGACGAGCTAAAGCATTTTCAAGTTCCGATAAAATTTCGTTGTTGATTAGGTTTATGACTTCTTCGCAGTTGCCTATTTTAAACAATGCTTTTAGTTTTCTGGATTTTATAAGAGCCGTTTCAGAAGGTGAGATGATATCGCCGACCAAGTTTATAATCATGTTTATAGCTTCGATAACCCCATAGAAATTGCCTGTTGAGTAGCAACTGTTTACGACATATCCGCACAAATCGATTATTCTGTTTGTGTCGCCTGCTTTTTTTGCGTTTGATATGACATTGGACAAGTATTCAATGGCTTCTACAGGATTTTTTTGATATAAGAGTTTTCCGATTTTTTCGCAAATATCGTTATATAAAATCTGTGAGTTTTCAAAATTATTATCGTTTAATATTTTTAAGCATTGTTTTTGTTCTATTACAAAAAGATTAATATCTCCAACAAAAGCCGCCAATTCAGAGTTTGATTGCCATATATCGAATAAAAGGTGAGGGTTGTTGAGGTTTTGAGCTATTATTGCTTTTAGAGAGCTGTTTGAAAGAGTGCAAGAGCTCAAAATGTTATAAAGTTGTTGGTTTAATTCATAATATTTAGGCGAAAGTTTTGTTATTTCAAAAACTCTTTTCCAAAGCGATAAGCTTCTGAAAACATAGGTGTAAGGTGTAATTTGTTTTATAAACAAAAGGGATACAAGTTGGCTTAAAATAGATTCAAGTTGTGGTTGTTCAAGCCCCAAGGCAGCACCAAGAATTTGGATATCAAATTTGTATCCGATAGTTGCAGCCCCAAATAGAACTTCTTTTGCTACTTGATTAATATTTGATTTTTCGTCAAGACGTTCTTGTATGACGGCATCAATAGTTTGTGGTAGTGGCGGGATTTGTGAGTCGTTTGCGAATTTAATAACGCCGTCACTTGCTTTGAGATAACCTTTGTTGTGCAATAGAGCCATCACCTGCTCGATATAAGAAGCGTTTCCCCTGCAATTTTCGATGATTTGTTCATAAATATTTTGAGGAAGAATCTCGATACTACCGTTAAGAAAATTACTGATAAAAGTTTTGATTTGTTCAAGAGATAGCTTGTCCAAATAAATATTTTCAAAAACAGATTCCGGTAAGAAGGAAGAATAGAAGAAGCTTTGGGCTGCACGTTTGTCTTTGTATGCAACAAGAAGCTTGAATTCGTCAGGAATATCGTATTTTTCCAAGAAGTGCATTAAATATTCATAAGAAGATGCATCAATTAAGTCAAAATCGTCAGCAATGACAACAACTTGATTTTTGGCAAGAAGTGAATTAAACGCTTTGTCTAAAATTTCAAACAGAGAGTTTTGATTAATTATTATATTTTCAAAATTATCTTTTTTTGTTGGGTATAAAAAATTTATAAAATCAGCTAATTCAGTTGAATTTAATTGGTTAAATACATTTTCAAAAACTTTTTTGTTATTTTTGCTAAAGAGTTCAACATCTGTTATAAAAGCTGGAAGTGAGAGAAATCTGAGGAATAAATCTTGTATAAATCCAAAGTTGGAAATTTGAGTTAAAGGGTTACATTCGCCTAAAAGCACCAAAATATTATCTTCTTGAAGTTCATTTTTAACGTAATCAAGTACGATTGATTTTCCTCTTCCTTCAGAGCCGTTAATAGCAATTATAGCTTTATCTTTAGCGTTTTTAATTGTGCTTACTATTTTTTGATTTGCTTGAATTTGCGAATAATAAACTATTTTGAAATCATCTTCATTTTGCGTTTGTGTATTTTCAATTTGTTTTTCTTCTTTTATGTGAGATTTGTCAAGGTTATCAGGGATTTCTGATATATCAATATTTTTATCTTCTGTTGAAGATTTTTGTATTTCCTTTTTTTGAGGTTCTTCCATATCAGATATAGGCTTAGTATTTTTAATCATATCTTGCAGAAACGATTCTCCGCATTTTCTGCATTTTAGAGCGTTTCCGAGGTTTGCCGTTTTACAGACCGGACAAAATTTTATAAGTTCTAGTCCGCAAGACGAGCAAAATTTTGCACCAAAAAGGTTAAGTTGATTACATTGAGGGCAATGCATCTGAACTTTTACGCCACAATTAGCACAACGCAAGGTATTATCTGATATTTTGCTTCCGCATTTGGGACAAATCATCTCGTATCCTGATATTGAATTCAATTAACAAAAATCATTATAACAGGAAAATCCAATATAGACTATTTTATGTGAGTTTTAATTAATTTAGAAAGCTCAAGGAGTCTTTTGCTGACTTCTGACTGGGAAAGATTTAATTCTGTAGAAATTTGATTTTGTTTAAAATTTTTCATATATCTTAAATAAAAGATATCCAAGAAACATTTTTGAGGGTTTTCTTTATGCAATGTACAAACGACATCAGCAATTCTTTGTAGTAGGTCTTTTTTTACGACAATTTCTTCAACGCTTTCTTTAGGGTCAGCAAAATCAAAAGAAACAATTCCTTGATTTGAGCTTGATGAAGCTGTAGAGAAATCAGGCTTATGTTTTAGTTGGCTTAATGGAATTTCACCTGTAGAAACATATTTTTTTGTAGAACGTCTGACTCTGCCCATATTTTTTAATACAGACAAAATAGAAGTATTAACTACTTTTGAAACATAGCTTTCAATTTTTTGGATATTAGAGCCTGAGTTAAAAACAATATAAGTTTTTTGAAAAGCTTCATTGCAAAAATCTTCAAGCAAATCCTCATTGCCGTTAAACTTCGGATTAGCCTTAACAATTTTTTCTATAAGTTGTCTTTGGTCATCTACTAGTAACACAGTTGTCCCACTCAATTAACATATCCTCTGACAATATAATAGCATAAATTAGAAATTTATTACCAATTTTAAATCATAAAGGTTATCTTTGTTAAAAAGAGCAGCCTTTGTTTGTGTGGATAGCTTGTTTTCCTCGGTTTTAGAGAGTTGTGGAACTTTTATGTAGGGTAAAGTTTCTTTAATAGTTTGTAACACAATGTTATCAATTTGGTCAGAACCGCTTGAATCGAGAACGCTAACTTCTTTAAGTTTGTTATCTTTTGCAACTTTTATTTCAACTTTTATTTTGTTGTTGTAGGCTGTTTCTGTTGAGTTCACGAGTTCTGCTCTCAAGTTTGTTTGAATATTTTTACCGGCTTGTTGAAGGTAAACAGCAAAGGATTTATTAGTCGCCATAGCTTGAGATACTTCCCAGAATATTTTTGTTACAGTAACAGCAGACGGGTTGTCGCTGAATACGTTAGTCATGGCTCTGTTTACATCTCTTGGTGTGTCTGCCATAGGTGCTTTTGCAAGTTCATTGGCTGTCATAGGGGAATGACTGCCACCTTGAGGGGCTTCATTAATCGGAGGTGCGTTAAGGTCGTCCATCATTTCAAGATTTGCAGCTTCGGTTTTATCTTTGCCGGATTTCATCATATTCCCGACGCCGAGTATAGTGCCGAGAACCAAACAACCGATTAAGCATGAGGATAAGATTATCATTTTCTTTTTATCAATAGGTGTTTTTTTCTCATTCATCTCAATCAAATTAGACTTGTCATCTTGGAATTGAGTTTGTTCATCATAAAGGGCGGCGATTTCTTCTTCATCTATTGTTTCAACAGCGTTATCTTGAGGTTCTGAGAGTGATATTTCATTGTCTTCAGTGTTTACGATAGAATCGCTGTTTTTGTTCGTGGTATTTGATTCTGCTATAAAATCTTCAAAATCGCCTGAGTTTTCAGGTGTTACAGGCGGAATTTCTTCAAAATCATTAAGTTTAATGTTTGAAGTATCAGTCGGCTCAAACATTTCTTGATATTTTTGTTTAGTTGTATCTTCAGGTAATTCTTCAAAACCATCATCTGATGCTACGGGCATATCTGAGAGTTGTTGATTTTCTTCATTGGTTGACAAATCTATATCGGATTTGATTTCAGTTCCTTTAAATATGTCATTTGAAGTTGAAATATCCGTATTTTCATCTGTTGATAAATCAATATCAGAGGTGATTTCAATATCTTCGTTGATATTTTCAAAAGGGGTATCAAATAAATCTTTGTTATCAGTGAATGCATCTGATGAGTCATCTTCGATAGAGAAATCTTCAATTTCGCTAAGTTCGTTTAATTCCGGGTTGGAGATGTTTTCGTCAAATCCAAGCTCGTTATTTTCTTCTGCTTTGTTTTTTTCTTGTGCTTTTGAGAAATCTTGCAGTGAAAACATTTCATTGTCTAAATCTTCTTCTGATTCGGTGTTATCAGATGGAACCTCCTCTGTATTGATGTCTTTTTCTAAGAGGTTGACTTTTTTTGCTTCGTCATCAAAAGTAATCATTTCATCATCGATTTTAATGTCATCATCGAGTGAAAAGTCTATAACATTTTCTTCTGTGGAAGTTTCTTCAACTTTGATTGGTGAGTCTTCAATAATTTCATCAGTATTTTGATTTTCTTCAACTATTTCAGAGGGTTTAGTGTGGTCTTCAATCAAGTCCAGAGTGTCTGTATTTGTAGTGTTTTCAGGAGTAGATTGAAGCTCATCTTCAATTAAATCATCAAGGTCATCAAGGCTTATGTCATTATTTTCTGTTAGAATTTCAAGGTTATCATCTTCTTGACTTGTTCCGAGGTCGTTAGATGAGAGCATATCTTCAAAAGTCAGATTTTCCAAATCTTCATTTTCGTTTAGTGATTCTTTTTTGTCTTGCGAGTCAAAGCTTAAATCTAAATCTATATCAGGAGCATTAATTGTCGGAGCAGCGATTGCGGCTCCTCCTATGATTGGTGCTACAATTGGCACAATCGGAACGATTGGTGAGGATTTTTTGTCTTCTTCGTCATTATCTTTAGTAGTTTCATTTTTAGCTAGGTTGTCATCGTCATCAAAAAGCTCATCTAAGATATCGTCATTTTCGTCATCTTGTTCTTCAGTTTTAGGCTCAATAATGTTTATAATTTCTTCTTTGCCTTCATATTGCGGTTCTTCTGTAATTGTTGCCCCGATAAAGCCGAGAGTTTTGTCTTCTAATATTTCAGGATAATCTTTGCTGTTTGTGACGATTGATTCAAAGTCATAAAATTCGACAAAATCAGCTCTGCATTCAGCACAATCAATAAGATGTTTAATCATTTTCTTTTTGCTTATGTAAGGGATTTCTTCATCTAAATATGATAAAAACATTTCTCTGAACTGTTCGTGGTCTTCATCTACCAAATCAACAGGTTTAGGTTCTTTTATTTGTTCGAGCAAACTATCGAATGATTCAAGAGCATCTGTGTCCATGATGAAATAGTCACCTGATTCAATTGCTTTTGAAATATTGTTTTTTGAAGTAAAGCCAATGAGTTCGGCTTTTTTTAGGCTTTTATCAACATTTATTGCGATATAAAAATCAGCCACTATGTCATAGTTGAAATGAGATTTTGGAATAGAAAGATATTTGTTATCGGAGATTATTCTTATGTCTAATTTCCAGTTGTTGAAGTAGACGTCGGAGATTTCAAATTCTTCGTTTACAGGTGCTATTTTGAATAAATTTTTTGTAATGCTGACTTCAATATCTTGAGTAAGCATAAAATCAGCGAAAGCGTCTAATGCGACAATAGAAGCGAAAGCTCGTTTTCTTTGGGTTATGTTCTCAATTTTTGCCGAAATTATTTTGGCATATTTTAAAGCATCTGCTGTAATCGTCAATTCTCTGCTACTTGCTAATTCCATTTGTTTAACTCCTGTGGTATAATCCTCTAATTAATAGAGTACACATCCTAAAAAAATATTCCAATAGATTAAGTTTGTAACGTTTCATTTACAAACCGCTTTAAATGGGCAATTTCGAAGACTTTTTGTTTTCATGAATATGTCAAAACTGCATCTTATTACAAAAATTAAATATGAAGGAGACAACAATGATTAACGGCGTAAACTTTGGGGCTATCTCTACTGATCCAACAATAAAATTGCAAGACGCAACGATAACACAATCTAATGCTAACAATACCGGAACTCCGGCTGCTGCGCAAAAGGTCGAGGGCGATTCTTTTGCAGGCGGAGAAAAGAAAAAAACTCATAAAGGTGCCAAATTCTTAGCATTTATGGCTGCTTTAGGTGCAGGTATTGCAGGTATTGCAGTTGCTGCTAAAAAAGGCAAATTGGGCAATCTTGCCGAAAAACTAGAGGGCAAACCAGACTTTTTGAAAAACGGAGTTGCTAAATTAGAAACCTTTGGAAACTTTATCGCAGATAAAGCTGCTCCAATTATTGCAAAGGTTAAGGATATGATTCCCGGCTTGAAGAAAGCTGCTGAAGAAACAACTGAAACAGTAGGCGAAGCCGTAAAAGACGTTGCCGAAGCTGCTACATAACTTAGAATTATCGTTAATCAGATGCACTATATAATAAAAAGCTGTTCTATTGGACAGCTTTTTTGTATGAACCGTTAAAACGGAAATAACTTACTAATGGGGCTATTTCGTCCATTGCATTGTCTACATCTTTGTCTTCGATATGACCGTCAAAATCAATAAAAAAGTTATATTCTCCGAGATTTTTCTTTGAAGGGCGAGAATCGATATAAGATAGGTTAAGGTTGTATTTGTTAAAGACATCTAATATTTTAGCCAAGGCACCTGCAACATTTTTTGTTGAAAAAACTATGCTGGTTTTGTCGTTTCCGGTTTGGGGCATTTCGTATTTTCCGATGAGTAAAAATCTTGTTTTGTTATCTTTTTCATCGTTTATGGCGGTATCTAAAATGCTTAAATTAAAAACGTCAGCGGCCATTTCATTTGCGATAGCTGCGTAAGTGTTATCCAAAAGGCTCACTCTTTTAGCAGCGGCACTTGTTGATGTTTCTTCAAGAATTTGCACATCGTCAAGTTCTTTTTCAATATAATTTGCACATTGAGCAAGTGCTTGAGGGTGAGATATGATGGTTTTGATTTTGTTTTTATTTATAGCTTTTGACATCAAAGCGTGAGAGATTGGCAATATGACCTCGCCCATTATTGTAACTCTTTCATCGCTTTGTTTTATTAAGTTGTCAATTGACTCTCTTACTATTCCTTCGATTGAGTTTTCGATAGGGATTACACCGAGGACATCGCCGTTATCGTTTACTGCTTCAAGCACTTTTTTAATTGTTTTCAAAGGAGTGTAATCATTTGCTTCAAGATTAAATTCTTTTTCAAAAAAGGTTAAAGCCTTGTGGGTGTAAGTACCTTCGGGGCCTAAATAGTATATTTTTTCGACTTTTAGTTTTTCCATTTGCTAATACTTCATTTATTTAATAAAATCAATTATGAGTATAATACAAAAAAGGTTTTTTTATGACAAATATAAAATTTGGAACAGATGGTTGGCGAGCTATAGTTGGTAAAGATTTTACCGAGGAAAATGTAAGAAAGACAGCTCTTGCGATTGCGAAGTATCAAATTGATACTTTTGGCGTTGATAAGCTCTTTATCATCGGCTATGACCCAAGAAATATGGCGGATACGTTTGCAAAATATACCGCCGAAATTTTATCTGGTTTCGGATTTAATGTTTGGCTTTCGGATAAAATAGTTCCGACACCTGTAATTGCTTACGCTGCAAAACATTATAACGCCAGTGGAATTATGTTTACAGCCTCTCATAACCCTCCGGAATATCTTGGAATGAAATTTATTCCGGATTACGCAGGTCCTGCAACAGAAGAAATTACAAAAAAAATAGTTGAAAATATTGACGCAGATTTGACAAAATATAACTTTAGTCCAAAAAAATATGTGTTCAAATCGTTTGAAGACGTGTATTCAGAGCATATAAAAACATTGATAAATTTTGAAAAAATTAAATCATCAGGTCTAAAACTTAATTATGACGGGCTCTATGGGGCAGATAGCTACTTGTTTACAAAATTATTGAAAGAATATGATATCCCGTTCGAAGCTGAAAATTTAAACCACGACCCGAATTTTGGCGGAAAAATGCCTGACCCGAAAGAAAAATATTTGCTTGAATTAAAAGAAAAATGTAAAAATACTAATCTTGTTGGACTCAGCAATGACGGCGATGGTGATAGATTTGGCGTGTTTGATGAAAACGGAGTGTTTGTTACTGCAAATGAAATAATAGTTATTTTGTTGAAACATTTGGTAGAAAACAAACATTTTACAGGAAAACTTGTCAAAACTGTTGGGGCGAGTGTTATGAATGACATTGTCGCAAAAAAATTAAATATCGAAACCATTGAAACCCCCGTCGGGTTTAAATGGGTTGGAAAAGCTATGCGTGATAATGACGTTATAATCGGCGGAGAAGAATCAGGCGGCTTGAGCATAAAAGGACATATCCCAGAAAAAGATGGAATAATCGCTAATTTCTTGATTTTAGAGGCGATGGCTTATTACGGGAAGACACTCGCTGAACTTCAACAAGACTTGCATAAAAATGTTTTAAACAGCATTGATTTTATAAATACACGGATTGATATGAAGCTTGAAAATCAGTCAGAACAAGATGTTATTATCAATAAATTTAGAGATGTGAAAACGATTTTGCCACTTGATGTAATCGGCAAAAATACAATGGACGGTTTGAAATTGTATTTAAGCGACAATTTAAGCTGGATATTGATTAGAAAAAGCGGTACAGAACCGCTTTTGAGAATATATTTTGAATCCGATAGCCAAGATAAAATCGAAGCGTTGAAAAAGTCAGTAGCTCAAATCGCTGAGGACTAAAAATTGCTTTTTAAATAAAATTGCTACGCAGTTTCAGCATCGCAAAGTCTACTATCGATAGTCATGTTTAAAGCATTTTGTATCTCAAATCGGCTCCCGTGCCTCTATATTGCTAGTTTCAACTCAAAGCGAATAACTCACTTCGTTCAAACAAATTCGCTTTTTCTGCAGTTTCAACAAGCAATCTCACGATACTCCGTCGGAGATTTTCAATACAAAATACTTTAAACGCGGATAATGCCAATGAGCCTAAACCTGAAAAGGATTTATGGTAAATCACTGAGGGCTAAAAATTGTTTTTTAAATAAAATTGCTACGCAGTTTCAGCATCGCAAAGTCTACTATCGATAGTCGTCACCGTCATCGTCGCTGAAATCTTCGCAACTATAAGCATTATCTCCACCGATAATACAAGCGGAAGGTCCAAAAGGAAGTATATTCATGGCCCCGTAGGTATGTGTGTCTGTAGCATCATTATAGTTTTCTATAGAAATAATATAGCCGTCTTTCAGGTTGTCTTTTGACAGAGTAAATTCGTTAGGCTTTTTGTCCCCATTTACATCAATAAATACGCTACAAGACTGGGTGTATCCGTGTATAGAAAAAGCCATACCGTCAGCTGTATAGAATGCTATTTCTCCAGTCCACCCATCTCCCGAGTGGACAGCTTTGCTGATAGACGAGGGCATAGAGCTCACGATATTGAATCTTTTGCTGAAGAAGTTGTCATACCAATCTTTCGAATTCGCAAAAGAGTATGCATTATTACCTGTTTCAGCATATTCAAGGTTAGCCGCCTGTTGAAGCATGGAGACTGCTTTTTTCAAACCGGTTCTATATTCTTCTTTATTTGTGTTATTCAAAAGTGCCGGAATAGTCATCGCAGCAATGATTCCGATTATTACTAATGTTATCAATACTTCCGCCAAGGTGAACGCTTTTTTCATAGACTTTTTGTTTCCTTTTACTTCTGAATTTTGCATGCGTGCAATATTTTCCAATATAATAACATTAAAATTGCATGTATGCAACAAAATAACGATGAATTAAAATCTATCGGAGAACATATAAAACAATTGAGAAAAGCGAAAAAACTTACGCTTTCCGCATTGTGTTACAGAAACGGGCTTGAACCTTCAACGATAAGCCGAATTGAAAAAGGCATTGTTGAGGCGAAACTTTTTACTATTATAAAACTGGCTAAAGCACTTGAAGTTTCTGTTGATGAATTACTTCGCTATTGAAAATTTTTATCTGGGCTTAAAGCTTGATATTGCGTTGGCAGCTGTTTATTTTTTGCTTACAGCTTCTTTGAATGCGTTGAGGTCATCTATCGTGTCGATTCCGATTGAGTCATATTCAACAATTGCGGTTTTAATTTTCATACCGTAGTAGAGGGCTCTTAATTGTTCAAGGCTTTCGGTTTTTTCGATTTCGGGTTGAGCTAATGTGCCCATCTTGAACAAGGATTCTCTTTTGTATGCGTAAATTCCGATATGCTTGTAAAAATCTCCTTGGTGCTCTTTTCTTTCGAATGGCATTTTTGAACGTGAAAAATACATAGCGAAACCATTCACGTCAATTACGCATTTGACGACATTTGGGTCAGCGAGGTCATCATCTTTGCTTGATTTAGATAAAAGAGTTGCGATATCGGCATTTTTAGTTTCTTTAATTTGTTTGATTACTTCTTCGACGCATTCAGGGTTAATCATTGGTTCATCGCCTTGAAGATTAATTATGTAGTCAATTTCTTTGTGGCGTTCTGCGACTTCTTTTATTCGGTCACTGCCTGATTTGTGCTTGTCTGAGGTCATTTCTACATCAGCACCAAAAGATTGAGCTTTGTCAAAAATTTCTTGGCTGTCTGTTGCTATTATGACCATATCCGCTGATTTTACTTGCTTAGCCCGTTCCCAAACCCATTGGATAATCGGCTTGCCTTCAACCTCAATTAACGGCTTTGCGTTGAGTCTTGTTGAACTGTATCTTGCAGGTATTATAATAGCTGTCTTTGACATGATTAATCCTCTCTTTCGACGACGATTCCTATCCATTCTTTTATTTTTGACGTTTCAATTATTTTTAAATTTGCTTGTTTTACAGCTTCCAATACAACAGGCTCTTTTCCTTCAAGAATACCGCTAAGAGAGATTTTCGCTCCTTTTTTTGTAATCCTTTTGAGGTCAGGCATGATTTCTGCTAAAACGTTGTGCAAAATATTAGCCATGACGAAATCGAATTCTATATTTTGAATTTTGTCGATAGTTGCAGTTTTAAATTTAATTTTGTCTTCAATTCCGTTTTTTTGAGCGTTTTCAATAGCCGTAGGGATAACAGTTTTATCATTATCTATTGCTACGGCTGATTTTGCACCGTTTTTAATTGCACAGATTGAAAGAATGCCGGAGCCGCATCCGATGTCGGCGATGTTTGCATTTTTAGGCATATATTTTTCAGCTGCAATAACGCAATGTTGGGTCGTTGGGTGAGTTCCTGTCCCGAAAGCATTCCCAGGGTCTAATTTGACAACGGCTTCACCTGCTTTTGCATCATATTTTTCCCAAGTAGGGCAAATTACAATATTATTGGAAATTTTAGATGGGTGCCAATGTTCTTTCCATTTTTTTGACCAATCGACTATTTCTTGTTTTGTTAAAACAATATTCCAAGAGCCGAGGTCTTCATTAAAAATTTTTAATTCTTCAATTTCGTGCTTTTTCAATGCGAAAAACGATTTTAGCTCGTCTAAGTCTAATGTGTCAGCAACAATATAGGCTTTGATTATGTCATAGGTTGCTTTTACAAGCTCTAAATCTTTATAATCTTCTGTTGCTGTAACAATACCTTCGCACTCAAAATTCGATTGTATAATGTCGCATACAATATCCGAACAGATAGGATTAATATTGATGGCGACTTCCCAATATATTTTACTCATTATTGATTAAAAACGCCCATTCTTCTAAATTTATTATATCTATCGTCTTTTAGCTGTTGAGCATCCATTTCCGAAAGTTCGTTGATTGAGTTTAGAATAGCTTCTTTGAGGTTGTTAGCCATAAGCTCATGGTCATAGTGAGCACCGCCTAAAGGTTCTTTAACAATTCCATCGATGATATCGAATTTTAATAAATCTTGACCTGTTATTTTAAGTGCATTAGCAGCGTCAGGAGCTTTAGAAGCATCTCTCCAAAGGATTGAAGCACACCCCTCAGGTGAAATAACTGTATAATAAGCATATTCAAGCATTAAGACTTTGTTAGCGACGGCAAGCCCTAAAGCACCGCCGGAGCAGCCTTCACCTGTAATAACAGCAATAATCGGTACATTTAATTTTGCCATCTCTTTAAGGTTTGTTGCAATTGCAATGCCTTGACCTGTTTCTTCAGCTTTTATGCCGGGGTAAGCCCCGGGGGTGTCTATCAACGTTACGATAGGCAAGTTGAATTTATTGGCATGTTCAAATAGTCTTAAAGCTTTTCTGTAACCTTGAGGTTGAGGCATTCCGAAGTTGCACTCGAGGTTTTCTTTAGTAGTTTTACCTTTTAATGTGCCGATTAGGACAACATTTTTTCCGCCAATGTTAGCCAAACCGCCGACGATAGCTTTGTCGTCAGTTCCTTCTCTGTCGCCGTGAAGTTCGATGAAATCGTTGGTCATTTGTTTTACATAATCAAAGAAATTCGGACGATTGGAATGTCTTGATATCAAAAGTTTTTGTGACGGTTTCAAGTTAGAATAAAGTTGTTCTCTATATTCTTGGGCTTGATGTTCAAAGATTTCAATTTCTTTAGTCATATCCATTCCTGACGTTTGGCTCAATTCTTTGAGCTCATCGATTTTTGATTGTATATCGTATAACGGTTTTTCAAATTCTAAAATAGTCATAATTCCACAGAACTCCTATTTGTGAAGCTTAACGAGCTTAGATAGTGTATTTTTAAGGTCGTGACGATTAGAGATTACGTCGATTTGACCGTATTTCATAAGGTATTCGGCTGTTTGAAAATCCGCAGGCAATTTTTGGCGAATAGTTTGTTCAATAACTCGTCTTCCTGCAAAGCCGATTCTTGCACCTTGTTCAGCAACAATAATGTCACCGATTGTGCCGAAACTTGCTGTCACACCACCAAAAGTAGGTTCTGTAAGAACTGTGATATATAGTATACCGGCTTCGTTCAGTTTTGCCACTGCACAACTGGTCTTAGCCATTTGCATAAGGCTTAATGCACTTTCTTGCATTCTGGCACCGCCTGAAGCGGTAACAGCAATCATCGGAATTTTTCTTTTTAAGGCTTCTTCCATAGCGAGTGTGACTTTTTCGCCGACTACGCTACCCATAGAACCGCCCATATATTCAAAATCCATGACCGCACAGGAGATGTCTTCTCCGTCTATTTTTCCTACTCCGCAAATTACAGCTTCGTCGAGGTTGGTTTTTTGTTTTGCTTTTTTTTGTCTGTTTTTGTATGACTCAGTATCGACAAAATCCAAAGGGTCGGTTGGCTGTATATTTGTAAAAAGTTCTTCAAATGTATTTTCATCAAACAGCTGGTTAATTCTTGTTCTGGCGTTTATTCTGAAGTGGTAGCCACATTGAGGGCAAACCATCATATTTTCTTCAACTTCTTTTCTCATTAGTTGAGCGTTGCAGTTGTAGCATTTTACCCATAGGCGACCGACGCTGTCGTCGATGTGAGCATCATGCGGTCTGTGAGCTATTTGAAGTTCTTTTCTTTTTTCAAACCAATCTTTTATAGTCATTTAAGATTCCCCAATTGAATTTTTATTTATTATACATCAAATATAATTATTCAATTTATATTCCCGATTAAAATTGCCGAAGTGGATAACAAGAAGGATTACATTCTTTGAGGAGCACTTACTCCTATAAGGTCTAAAGCTGATTCTAAAACGATTGAAACAGCGTTTACAATTCCTAATCTTGCAATCATCAAATCTTTGTTTTCGACGACAAGTACTTTTGTAAGTGTATAGAATTGGTGGAAGTTAGCAGCCAATTCTTGCAAGTATTTTGTTAATAGATAAGGAGTTCTGTGTTGAGCTGCAGAAGCCACGACATGCCTGTATTCTTCAAGTTTAAGGATTAATTTTTTAGTACTTTCGACGGATTTTTCATCTTGTTCAGCCCAGATTACGGATAGGTCAGATTCTTTGATGTTATTTAATTTTTCATCAAGTTCAGATTTTAGAATTACGGGATTTATTTTTTCGCCTGATTCGGTATCAATTTTTTCGTTTACGGCGTTACGTACGATAGAGCAAGCTCTTGCGTGAGCGTATTGTACGTAGAAAACAGGGTTGTCATCACTTTTTGATTTAGCGAGTTCAACGTCAAAATCGAGAGTGGTGTCGATGCTTCTCATAATCATCCAAAATCTTGTGCCGTCGACGCCGACGTCGTGGATAAGGTCATCGAGGGTAATCATTTTTGTTCTTTTGCCCATTCTGACTTGTTCGCCTTTTATTACAAGATTTACGAGTTGTCCTAATAATACCTCGAGTGAATTTGGGTTGTAGCCCAAAGATTCAATTGAGGCACGCATTCTGGGGACGTAGCCGTGGTGGTCTGCTCCCCAAATATTAATAAGTTTTTGGAAGCCTCTTTGTAATTTATTGTAGTGGTAGGCGATATCGGCTGTTAAATAAGTATAAGCACCATCAGTTTTTTTAATTACTCTATCTTGGTCGTCGCCGTATTTAGTTGACTTAAACCAAACAGCACCTTCTTTTTCGTATAGCATATCGAGCCCTTGAAGCTTGTCTATGCAGGCTTGAACTTGTCCTGACTCGTGGAGTGTAATCTCACTGAAAAAGTTGTCAAAGTGGGTGTTAAAGCCTTCTAGGAGCTTTTTTTGGAGTGATAGCATTTTTAGTCTTGCGTATTTTGAAATTTTCGCAAGATTTTCAGCAGACAATTCATTTTCTGATTTTAATTCGTCTGCAAAATCTTTATTTTCGGACACAAATTCTTTAGCAAGCGGAATCAAATAATCCCCTGTATAGAAGTTTTTAGCTTCTTCTTCATCTTGAGGGAAGTCTGTTTTTACGCCGAGTTCTTGTAATATTCTTATGTGGAGCGATTTGCCGAGTTTTTGAATTTGGCTTCCTGCATCATTAATATAAAATTCTTGATAGACGTCGTAGCCTGAATATTTCATTATATTTGCTAAAGCACTTCCCATCGCAGCCCATCTTCCGTGTCCAATGTGGAAGGGACCTGTAGGATTTGCACTGACATATTCAATCATAACTTTTTCGTTTTTGCCGAGATTGTTTTTAGCGAAGTCTTTTTTTTGTGTTAAAACTTCTTTTAAAATATTGTCGAGAATTGTATTTCCAAGTTTGAAATTAATAAATCCTGAAACGATATTTATGTCAAAATTTTCTTTTTCAATATAATCGGCAATAACGGCAGCTATTTGAGGGGGAGCCATTTTTGCAAAGCGAGCAAGTGATGATACATTAACAGCGAAATCCCCGAATTGTGTATTTTTAGGTGTTTCAATCGGCAAACTATAGTTGTTATTTGCCTCCATTTGACCGAGTTTGTTATCTTTTAGTGCTAGATTTATAGCGTTTTCAACTTTTTTTGAAAAATAATCTTTTAACATCATTGTGCCTTTAATTTGTATAAGTCTTGTGGCTTTTATAATACCAAAAAAATACTCATACAAATAGAGCAAAAAGAAATTTATTATTATGATATAATATATAATTATAAAATTGAAAGGAATATCTAAAATGAAAAAGGCATTTACATTAGCCGAGGTGCTTATTACTCTCGTTATTATCGGTGTTATTGCGGCTATGACTATCCCCGCTCTTTTGAATAGCACAAATAATGAAGAGAAAAAAACTGCTTTGAAAAAATCAATTTCAATAATGGCTCAAGCAGTTCAACAAGAATACGCATTGAGTGGCAAGTCAATAGAAGATTTTTCTTCTGTAAACGATTTAGTAAACAATTTTTTTAAAGAAAGATGTAATGTAATAGCGATGGGGACTGGAGCTTCTTCTTCTAATCTTTTCTCTGCTCCTGCTTTTGCAGAATTGGTTGTTGATGATTATTATTACACAGCTGATGGAATAGGTTATTCTTTTAGGGCGGGTAATATAGGCGATTGTCCTTATTCAGGTTCTATTAATGACGATCCTTGTTTTATTGTGACCGTTGATGTTAATGGTGAAAAAGGTCCAAATCAAACAACAAATAATGTTGATAGTCCAAAAGATAGGTTCGAGTATTTGTTATTATATAGAGATGCAGTTGTCCCTGCTATGGAATTAGCTGAGTTCTTAGGATATAAACAAGCTACCGGCGGTGCAACCTAATAAGTTGTTATAAAATTTAATATAAAAATCAAAAAAAAAGGCACTTTAAATAAGGTGCCTTCTTAAATAACAAACAACAAAGGAGGATTTTTGGAAATTTTTTTTACAGATTAACTTTAATTTTTACCTGAAGTAGAAAGAAACATTTCTTTCATAAATCTGCAATATTCTTCAACATCTTCTTTAAAGTTATCGATGTCATTAACTAATTCTCTGATTTCAATAACTATTTTATTATCGTTAATATCGTTGTTATGCATTTAGTAGCTCCTTAAGCACATATCCCTTACTTTATATCCTTCGTCTCATTTAATGATGAACTTAAGGTTTGGCAAGCTTATTTTTACAAAACTTTACTTTGGAATATTTTTTATAAGAGAAAACTACAAAATAAAAGCCCCTCAAATTCTTGAGGAGCTTCATTTTTAGCTTGTAAATTTAATGTTTAACGCATTGCTTTTGTTGGTTAGCAATCATTTGTAATAAAAGTTGTTGACCTTTTATCAGTTGGGAATCGTGCTTTGTTTTGACATCGTTATCTGTTATTTCAACTTTTACATCAGGTTCAATACCTTTTTTGTTGATATCAGTGCCATTTGGTGTCAAATATTTTTGGATAGTAATGTTGACGCCGGAGCCACCAGGGAGTTTGTTGATTTCTTGAACAAGGCCTTTTCCGAAAGATTTGTCACCGACTAAAAGAGCTCTTTGATTGTCTTTTAAGGCACCTGAGAAAATCTCACTGGCTGAAGCACTTCCTCCGTTGATAAGAATAACCATAGGTTTATCAGATAAATATTTACGAGTAGCTCGAGATGTTTCTTTGTAGCCGTCACGGTCAACTGTGCTGACGATAACGCCACCATTTAAAAACATGTCTGATAACAATATTGCGTTTGACAAAAGCCCACCGGGGTTTGAACGGAGGTCAATGATGTAGCCTTGTTTTGTAGAATTTTGTTCTAAGGCTGTAATAAATTCAGTCGAAGCGTTTTTGCTTAAAAAAGAACTTAATCTTATGTATCCGATTTTGTCTTCGAGTTTTGTATTTTCAGGCAATTTAGTCGAAACTGATTTTATTTCAATTTCAGCTCTTGTTATTGTGTATTGTTTGTTCGGTTGGTTTTTACGTTTAATCAATAGATTTACGGTAGTACCTTCTTCGCCTCTTATTTTGTCGGCAGCCTTATCAACAGTTATGCCTTTAGTTGATTCACCGTTAATTTCCAAAATTTCATCTTCCGCCTTTAATCCCGCACGTTCTCCGGGGGTATCTTCAATTGGGGCGATAATCAATAATTTACCGTCACGAACACCGATTTGAACGCCGATTCCTTTTAGTGAACCTTTTATCGAACTTGTTTCTTCTTCAAATTCTTTAGGGTTTAAAAATTTTGTATAAGGGTCGTTGAGGCTTGCGAGCATTGTGTCTATAGCCACATAAGCATCTTCGTCTGTTTTTATATAATTGTCATATTTTCCTCGCCACTTGTTCCAGTTTTGTTGGTTGTTTGTAGGGTCAACATATTTTACGTTAATCAGTTTCCAAACTTGGTCATAAAGCTGTGTTGGAGCAAAGGCATCGCTTGAGTTTCCGAAGAAAGTCAATAAAACCAAAAATACTGCTACAAATGATACAATCCCATATTTTTTAAGAAAATTTTTCAAAATAATATCCTTTATTATTACTTTGCCACGAAAGACAAAATCTCTCACCCATCATTATAATATAAAATCTTAGAATTTATTCAATCCTCTTGTTGGTGATTTGAAAAGCCGAAATTTTTCTTCATAATCTTGAATATGTCGCTGTTTTTTTGTTAATATATTTGTTACTTGAGCTTAGGTGATATTATGCACAATTATTATTTCAAAATAAAAAAGAATGATACAGAACTTGAATTTTCTACAGATAGCTTGGCTGATTTTGACGAAACTGTCTTAAATTGGGTAGAAAATATTTGTAAACCTTCAAAAAACGTGTCAGATGAAAATTCTGAAGATGCTCCTAAAAGAATGGGTTTTATTGATATTAAAAAACTTGTTACCTTGAAACAAATCGCTAAAAATATTGAGCAAGAAACAGAAACCGTTTCCCCTCCTGATTTTGAGGCTGTTTTGCAAGAATCAATTGAAAAACCCAAGATTGATTTAGACAATATTGCTCAAGAGGAAAACGAGCTTCAAAACATGATAAATGAAAAAAAACCGGATTCACCTTTGAAAGTTTTGATATTGACAGTATTTTTCATGATTCATTTAGAAAATTTTGAACGATTTACCATTAAACAGGTCAATAGCCGTTTGGTGCCAATCGGAGAGGCTCCTATTGCTCATTCAGCCTTTGAAGATGCGATAAATTCGGATTTTATCTCAATAGTGCCGGATTTGACAGGACTTGGCGATGTTACAGAATACACACTAACTCAAAAAGGAGAGGAATTCTTTTATAATGAGCTCTAAGGGAAAAGTCGCAGTTGCTCTAAGTGGGGGGCTTGATAGTTCTGTTACTGCTTTGCTGTTGCAGAAAGATGGCTATGAAGTCGTTGGAATAACAGCGAAAATGGTTTGTGATGAAAATTTTGACGAGGTTGTTAAAAATGCCAAAAATGTCGCAGATACATTGGGAATTGAGCATTTTGTTCTCGATTTGAGTAAAGAATTTAAAGAAAATGTCATAGATTATTTCGAAAATTCTTATAAAAATGCCGAGACACCAAACCCTTGCATTGTCTGCAATAAAGCGATTAAATGGGGTGCCCTTTTGGACTATTCAATAAATGAGCTTCATGTCGATTTTATGGCTACAGGTCATTATGCCAAATTAAAAAATGAGGACGGAAAATATCTACTTTACCCCGCTCAAGATATAAAGAAAGACCAACTTTATTATTTGTTTGATTTATCACAAGAGCAACTCTCAAGGACTATGTTTCCTTTGAGTGCTTTTTTGAAAAATCAAGTACGTGTTTTAGCCTTTGAAAACGGACTTCCCACAGCATCTGCTAAAGAAAGCCAAGACATTTGTTTTATAAAAAAACCAATGTCTGTAAAAAAATACATTTTGAATATAACAGAACCCTTAAAAGGCGATTTTGTGCTCGAAAAAACAGGCGAAAAAATTGGCGAACATGAAGGCTTTTATCAGTACACAGTCGGGCAAAGAAAGGGTATCGGAATAGCATATTCAGAGCCTTTATATGTTACTAACCTTGATGCTGAAAAAAATATTGTGTATCTCGGAACCAATAATGATTTGTGTTGTCACAAAGTGTTATTAGAAAGATTTAATTGGCATGATGATAGTCACTGCGTGCCATTTGAGGCTATGGTAAAAATCAGATATAATATGGACGCTCAAAAAGCTCTCGTTACAAGAAAAAATGAATGTGTCGAAATTACTTTCTTTGAAGGGCTTTCAGCTTCAGCTAAAGGTCAAGCCGGTGTCGTATATGACATGAAAGACGGTCATTTAATCGGTGGCGGTTGGATAAAAGAAATACTTTAATCTAACGGTTTTGTCAAAAAATTCTCTTTTTGTTCAAATTTTATTTTTGTATCAAAAAGCGTGTTGATATAATAATTGGGGTTGTTAGTTGGTAAAATATATTTATTTTTTGCTTTTGATTTTTTGATGAAAATTGAGAAACTGCCGTCATCAAAAATTTCTTGCCAATCTTTTAATTCTTTTAGTTTTTTATATATTTTATAGTTTTTTTCAATGATAATAATATCTGTGGGGTAATCTTTAATTACGCTGTCCCAGTTTTTTCTGACGAGGTGAAAGTTCTTCATTGTTTTGATTAAATTAGGGTCGTAAACCTCCTCATAACGCCCATCCATAAAGATTTTGTTTTGAGGGTATAATTTGTAAGCCGCAAAACTCGCGTATTCAAAGTTTATAAAGAGATTCCCCTTTAAACCATTGACACGTATGAATTCAACAGGATATGCAGGATATTTGAAGCCAAAAAACTGCACGTTTTTGTCAACTGAAATTATACGGAACACTGAAAAGCCAATAACGGCAATGGGTATCAGAATAGTTGTCATAACTTTTTTTATTTTTTCAAAATTTTTAAATTTTAGGAAGAAAAATATTTCATCATAGAATAAAGAAGATGTGACAATTACAAAAAACGGAATCATTTTTACATGTTCTACAGCGATTATTAAAGTAGAAAAGAATAAAATGAATTTTGTTTTATCGATTTTTTTATAGTCAAATCCTGTTTTTTTGAAATAAACGGCAATCGCAATAAACATGTATATTATGTAGAATTTAAAAAGAAAATAGCTTGCACTGTTTGCCCAATGAAAAGGGCTTAACCATTCGGTAATAAATGGGCGTTTCATAGTTACTGCGGTTAGTAAAAAACTTACATATTTATAACCGTATGGATTTATAAATAGAGCAAAAGTGCTCAAAATCAGTGCTACAAAATAGTCTTTACAAGGCTTTTTGTTTAAAAATTCACCTATTCCGTAAATTGCAAGAAGTCCAAGTCCGCATACACAGCCACCGTGGATATTTGACCAAAAAATCATTATAAATGGGAGGTAAAAAATCCATTTTTTTTGACCGTTTCTGACTTTTTCAAGCAAGTATAGCCAAATTGCGAAAAATAAGAAAGTGAACATATGACATCTTATCGTTGCTGCATATACGTCATAGGCTATCAATATTGAAAGTAGATAAAACATAATATTTTGAGCTGAGATATATTCAGGTTTTCTGATTTTGATGATTTTGTATGTGAAAAAGCTTATTCCGAAAATCATAAGCCCTTTCAAAACAGTCAGCCCAACCTGTCCAAAAAGTTTGAATACGGTTGTAAAAATTAAGCTTGCACCCCATTCATGGTCATACCAAATGTGGGTTGGCGTATAAGAATAAAAGTCAAATTTAGCAATAGAAAGGCTTTCTAAAATATGATTGCCAACGATTAGGCGAGCCCAGATATCATAATCAGGTTTGTTGTTAATAAAGCTTAATGCGACGCAAAATAATAATAACGCCGTCAAAAATATATATGTATTTATTGCTTCTTTTTTCATTTTTAATTCTCATGCTAAGATAGTCTATTATAGGATAACATAATGGGGATTTATAATGAAAATAATATCTGAAAATATACATATTATCTCAAAAAGTATAAAAGAAGCTGTACTTGTCCGTGATGAGGCTTTTATAAGGTCAATTGTCCAAAGACAAATTGACACAAATCCTGATTTTATTGACTTAAATATAGGACCTGCAAAAAAAGCTTTTTCGGGCACCATGACTTGGCTCGTGAATATAGTTCGCTCTATGAGTGAGGTTCCTCTTTCATTCGATTCTACAAATCAGGAAGAAATTCGTGCAGGGTTGTCTTTGGTTAAAAATCCTTCAGCTTGCATTATAAACAGCACAAGTGCTGATGAGCAGAGGCTGGAGGCGGTTACGTCTTTAGCGAAAGAATTTGATTCTAATATTATAGCTTTGACTTTGAATAATGAGATAGGTATTCCCAAAATGGCTGATGAGCGTTTGGAGCTTGCGTTTAGCATTATTGAAAAAACTTCTGAAAAAGAAATTGATAATTCAAAAATATTTTTTGACCCGCTCATTTTGCCGATAGCTGTTGACCAATCTCAAGCAGGGCAAGCCTTAGACGCTATCAGAATGTTTAAGGAAAGTTTTGACCCTCCTGTTTTGACGACAATCGGACTTTCAAATGTTTCTAACGGTTGCCCGAAAGAGCTTCGCCCATTGATAAACAGAGTTTTCTTTGTTTTGGCGTCAGGCTGCGGTTTGGATAGTGCGATAGTTGATTCTTTCGATTTTGAGCTTTTGAGGCTGAACAAGGTCCTTGAAACAGGTATTTGTGAAAAATCTTACGACAAATTTATTATTGATTTATTTCAAATGCAGCGTGATTTTGGAGATTTATCAGATTTGAGTTTTGACAAAGATGATGTTGAGGCAAAAAATATACATAAAACTGCAGAAATACTTTTGAATAAAAAAATATATTCAAACAGTTATTTGGAAATATAATAAAAAAGACTTCTCTCTTTGAGAAGTCTTTTTTGTCTATATCCAACTTAAAATCTTAGCATGAAAAAGTCATCAAGGCTCTTACAGAGCGTGCTGTATCTTTAACTTCTTTATCTGAGTGTTGCTCAATTGTATCATCCAAGATTTTTATTGCTTCAGTTTTATCTTCTAAAGCCAAAAGCTCGTTTATAGCGGTCATTGCTACTCTTGCACTCAAGTCGTTTACACCTTTCCCTTTTGCCAAAAGCATAATTTTTAATGAGTCGTGAGAGTTTCTATTTATAAGTGCTTTTGCTGTCCATTCTCTGATTTCGTCATCAGCACAATTTGTACCGATTTCATCTAAGACAGCAACGGCTTGTGAGTCTTGATGTGCACCTAGTGCATCTATAAGATTTTTGATTTTGTCTTTTCTTTCCATTATGAATTCTCCTACGCTAATTCAGCTTTTAACATTGTACCGAGTTCTTCAACGGGGCGTTTTACAAGATTTTTAACTTTAAATTGGCTATCAGGGAAAATTCTGTTTTTCAAAGTTGTTTTAAAAGCATTAAAATCAACAGAGATTTCTGTGTTTACTATTTTGTCAAAAGTTGAGAATACATTAGTTTTGATTTTTTTACCAAAAGAAACTATGGCATTCATTCTTGATTGAAAAGCGTTGTTGAAGTTGTTTATACCACCTACAATAGCACTTGCGAAAAGTTTTCCTTTGTTAGAAATCTTTTTTGCAATATTCGGAGTTGCACCTTCAAAAACATCTGCTTGAATTACGTTTCCTTTAAAGCTTACGCCAAATGGATTTGTGCTGAAATTTTTTGTTTCATCAGCTTTAGGAGCTATTTTTTGCCCCAAGTTAAGGTTGATTTTTGATATGTTCATAACCTATTCCTTTTTTAATTTAGTTGATATCTCTATCACAAGGTAACACAAGCATTTCGATTGTATATCATCTTTTTATAGGAAATAGGATAAAAATTTTACAACTTTAGTTATAGACATTTTCTTCTTCTTAATCATTACAAGCTTGCTAATTATATGTTTAGATATTAAAATGAGGTCAAACATTTAGCTGATTTGTCTAGTCGGGTGTTGAATAGATTTAATCAGCTGTTTTAAACAAAATCAGGCAGAGGAGTCAACATGTCTAAAACAAGAAAAATTTCGATTATATTGCTCGCAGTGATTGGGTTTATTACCACAATAAAATTGGCTTTGATATATTTTGATGCAAATTTTAATCCTTATTCTTTGGGCAGTTTTTGCTCTATAAATAATATTATCGACTGCGATTCTGTCGCAAAGACAACTTTTTCTCAATTTTTAGGAATTCCGCTTGCTTTATGGGGAATGCTTCTTTATGTGTTCGTCCTTTTTATGACTTGCGTGAACAAGCTAAAAGATTTTAAATATTTGAAGTTTTTGGAGGTTTTTAAACATCCTTATTCTTATATATTTTCGATTTCAGTTTTGTCCTTTTCTATCTCTATGATTTTAGCTTGTGTTCAATTCTTTATGATTGAAAAAATTTGTATATTATGCTTTTTTACATACATTTTGGATTTTGCTATAGCGTTGATTTCTCGAAATAGGGAAGAAAACGTTTTTTATGATATAAAAACGAGTTTTGTTGATTTCATAGAAGCTGTTAAGATTAAAAAGTACGCAATTGCTTTTTCAGCGTGCGTTCTCGTGGCGATTGCTTTTTTGACATTTACTTCAATGAGCTATATTTTTACTCCTCAGGTCAAAAAATATAATTCTTTTCAATCTTTTAAAAAAATGAAGAAAAATCCGTATATGGTTTCAGGTAATGAGCTTGGTGACCCAAATTCAAAAATAGTAATAAAAGAGTTTATGGACTATAATTGTCCGTCTTGCTATATCTCCAATTTGATGCTACATCGTGCAGTTTCAGAGCTCGACGGCGTTAAAATAATTCAATACAATCTTCCGCTAGACGCTACTTGTAATCCTTATGTACCTCGCACTATCCATGAAAATTCTTGCATGTTGGCTAAGTACGCTATTGCGGCTAAAAAACAAAATAAATTCTTAGAGATGAATGAGATTTTGTTTGAAAATACTCCTGAAACCGAAGATGAAATAATGAAACTCGCTGCAAAGGCTAATATTGATGCTCCACAACTCTTTGAAGATGCAAATAGCAAAGAAGTCGCAAAGCAACTTAGAGCAGATATTGATTTGGCTGATGAAGAAAGTATTGAAGGGACTCCTTCTGTTTTAATCAATATGGAAAAACATATCGGCTTAATCCCATATTATGAACTAAAAGATAAGTTAATAAAAATGGGTGCCAAAGAAAGAAAATAAAGTATGAAAAAAATATTGCTCCATGCCTGTTGTGCCACTTGTGCGGGGTATTGCATTGAAAAATTAAAATCAATGGATTATGAGCCTGTTTTGTATTTTTATAATCCGAATATTTTTCCGCCCGACGAGTTTATGAAACGATATAGAGAGCTTGAAAAATACTGTGAAAAAATGGGCTTAGAACTCTTAATCGATAAACAAGACGCATCTGTTTGGTACGATTACATTGCTGGTTTAGAAGATGAGCCCGAGAAAGGCAAAAGATGTACCCGTTGTTTTGAGCTCAGGTTGTTTCAAACCGCTGCTAAAGCTATCAAACTCAATATTGACACTTTTACAACTACTTTGACTGTCAGTCCGCATAAAAATTCTAAACAAATTTTTGGGGTTGGAAAAGGTATTGCCGAAAAATTTGATTTGAATTTCTTAGAAGAAGATTTCAAAAAACAAAACGGCTTTTTAAAAACAATGGAAATCTCTAAAAAAGAGGGTTTCTACAGGCAAAATTATTGCGGGTGCGAGTATAGTATATTTAAGGAAAATTGATGCACGATATTATTGAAAAAGCTATAGAGTTCCATAATCTTGATTTCGGCGAAATAACAACTTTGCTCAAAAATTCCGGCTCGGATAAAGATTTATTTGAGGCTGCAAATGCTGTTAGGCAAAAATTTGTTGGAGATGAAGTTCATTTAAGAGGATTGATAGAATTTTCCAATATTTGTGCTTGTAATTGCAAATATTGTGGTTTAAGACGCGATAATTCTGATATCGAAAGATATAACTTATCTTTTGATGAAATATACTCTTTTGCCTTACATGCCTCAAATCAAGGCTACAAGACAGTTGTCCTTCAATCAGGAGAGAATTCGTCTTATGATATCGATTTGTTTTGTGAATTGATTTCAAAAATTAAAAAATTGAATATCGCAATAACGTTGAGTATTGGCGAAAAATCTTTCGAGGTATATAAAGCTCTAAAAGAAGCAGGTGCAGATAGATATCTTTTAAGAATAGAAACAACAGACGATGTTTTATACAAAAAAATGCACCCGAATATGAGTTTAGAAAATAGAAAAAATTGCCTTTTGAATATAAAAAAACTGGGCTATGAGGTCGGCTCAGGCTGCCTTGTCGGACTTCCTGCTCAATCAATCGAGTCTTTAGCTGGTGATATCTTGTATTTTAAAGCCCTTGACGCTGATATGATTGGGATAGGACCTTTTATCCCTAATCCAAATACCCCTTTGGTAAATGAAGCAACCGGGAGTTTTGTGTTGGCTTTAAAAGTTATGGCTATAACCAGATTGCTTTTGCCGAATATAAATATTCCGGCGACGACTGCTATGGAAACATTGAACAAAAACGGAAGAATTATTGCCTTACAAAGTGGTGCAAATGTCGTTATGCCAAACGTAACAGAGGGTGACTATCGCAAAAAATATGAAATTTACCCCGGCAAAATTTGCGTAAATGATACTCCCGACAAGTGTAGAAATTGTATTACGGCAAAAATTGAGTCAATTGGTCGCACCGTGTCTTCAAAATTCGGGCAAAGCTTGAATTATAAATTCTGATTTTCTGAATTGTAAAACTTTCTTAAAATAACAGCAAAAAATATTTTGAAGTGGTTTAATACTTCTGCTAATGGTATAAAAAATATGGGCTTTTTCTGCAACTGCCCCCAAGGAGAGTTATGAGATTTTCTGTGTTGAACACGACAGCCAATGCTGTCAGCTTTAAATCAGCAAGAGTTAATATTTTGGCGTCTTCTGATAATCATGGCAATTTGACTACGTTGCCTGATTTCTTCAATACAATCAAAGAAAATAAAGAAGACATTTTTCAAAAATCAGAGGATGAAAGTACATTGAATTTGTTTGTAAATGCAGGCGATTTCTATATTAATCCTTCCAAAAAAGGGTTTAGAACATATCCTGAGTCTACAAACGGGAATATTCAGAAAAGATTTCTCAGAAAATTAATACAAGAGGTCAAAAATCTTTTGCCTAAAAATTCAAACTTTGATGCCGTTTATACCCCTGGAAACCACTGCTTTGACGGGGGCGATGATACTTTGTTGAATTTAGTTGATATGAAAGAAATGACAACAGTGGTTTCAAATATCGACAAACGGAAATCGCCTATCTATAAAGATTTATCCAGAGAAAAAATGCCGCTGGTTGACTCAAAAGAATATTCTATCCCTGATAGTGATGACCCTGATTATAAGCACCACGTAATGATTTTGGGTGCGACTATCCCTACTATGAAGTTCTATAATCCCGGGCTTTTAAAGCGTTTATCGTTTTTTGATGACCAAGAAAAAAAAGATGCTCAATTGAAAAAAGAAGATTTGACAAAAACATTTGAGGTCTTGAATGAAAAAGTTTCTGATTTTAAAGAACGTTATCCAAATGGCGTTGTTCTCTTTTCTTCTCATATGGGAACAAAAATATCTAAAATGATTAGAGATGAAGTCCCCGGAATAAATGAAACATTTGACGCTCATCAACATGACTGCTCGACTATTTCTAAAGGTTTGTCTTCAATAAGCTCTCTCGGAAAAGATAATGAGCTCGTAAAATCTATTGCTCTTACTCTTGAAAAAAACGGCGATATTGAGCGTGAAACAAGTACCTATTTTACTAAATTATACAAGATGGATAATCTTGAAACAAATGGTGTCAAAAAACTCCTCGGTGCAACTTTCAAAAAAGATATGGAGCCTTTGATTAACATTGTCGACAAGAAAAAAGAACTTGAAGAATTGCCCTATGACAATGACATCCGTTATGCCAACAGTTATTTAGCAAATTATTTGACAAGTGCTATAAAACGCTCTGTCAGAGAAGATGTCCCAGATATAGACATTGTAGGTGTTCAATCTTCTATTATTCGCGGAGGGCTTAAAAACGGCTCAAATAACCTCGATATGATGAAGATATTTGATGGCGTCAGCGAAGATTTATCAGGCGTCGAAGTCGGAAAAGTTAAAGGAGAAGATTTGGTAGGGCTTATTGTCGAAAATGTTAAAGGTAATATCGCCGCTAAAACCAGAAATACTATAATCCATTGGTCTGATATAAAAGTCGACAGAACTTTGCTTGAAAAAATTCTATCGGGCGAAGAAAAACATAAAACCGCCTACGATGCTGTGAAAATCAGGAACAAAAATGAAAAATCATCATTCGTTAAAATAAATCCCGAAAAAGATTACACAATGGCTATCGCTGAAAAATATTTAATCAAAGACGATATCGAATATCCGAAAAAAATTCGTGAAAATTTCGTTCCGCTTCACAAGACCTATGATGAGCTATTTCGTAATTATTTAGAAGAAATTGACTACAATCTTTTAATTACGGACAAAACTAAAGAAAAAAGAATTGTTTAACTGCATTCTTTATTACTTTCAAGCTTGTCAAAAATGATTTGAGCGGCGTTTAACAATGGATCTATAGCTGGTGAATACGGTGGGGAATATGGAAGGTCTAAATTGAGAAAATTATCTATTCTTGTCCCGTTCCCGATGGCTGAGCTGACAGTGTTTATTCTCTGATTCGCTTCTCCACAACCTATCGCTTGTGCTCCGAATATTAATCGTGAACTCTTGTCTACCACCAGTTTTAATGTGATGTTCTCTACGTCAGGCATGTAGCCTGCTTTGTCTTTTTTTGTGACAGTAGCTGTTACAACTTCATACCCTTTTGCTTTGGCTTCTTTTTCTGTTACACCGGTTTGGGACATTGTGAATGAAAAAAATCTGCTTACTGCAGAGCCAAGAACACCTTCAAACGAGCAGTCATTATCAGAAATATTGAGTGCAGCACAACGTCCTTCTTTATTGGCTATAGAGCCCAACGGTATCCAACATGGGTTTTTTGTTATTTGATTGGTCTTTTCAACGCAGTCACCTGCTGCAAATATTGCAGATGCACTTGTTTTAAGGTGATTGTTTACCCAGATTGTGTTGTAGCAGCCTTTTTTGAGGTCTGTGCCATTTAAAAATTCCGTGTTCGGAACAACCCCTGCTGCAATAACTACCATATCAGTGTTTATCGCTTTACCCTTTTGTGTGATAACCTGTTTTACAATTCCATTTTTTCCTTCAAATTTTACCGCTCTATCTTCGTTTAGTATATAAACTTGTCCTTTTGTCATTTGAAGTACATGATTTTGTATAATCTGAGAAATCTCAGGGTCAAAAGTATTCATAATGTATTTGTTTGGCTCTATAACTGTCACTTCAAGGTGGTTTGCCACAAAGGCTTCTATGAGTTCAATAGAAATATATCCCCCCCCGATAATCGTGACTTTTTTTGAGTTAAGCATTGCGTTTTTGATATTTATCCCATCAGAAAGCTTTCTTAGAGAAAAGACATTTTTCAAAGCTATATTTTCAATAGGAGGAATAAATGGTCTTGCACCTGTTGCCAACACCAAAATATCATAATTTACAGTTTTTTCTGTTTCTGTTTTTAAATTTTTTATAAGTACATGTCTTTTTTGCGGTTCAACTTTTATACATTTTTTGTTCAGGTGGATATGTATATTTTGTTTTTCAAATTGTTCAGGAGTTCTGACGATGAGTTTGTTTATATCGTCAATTATGCCTTCGATAAAATAAGGTAAGCCACACGCAGAATAAGATATAATGTCTTCATCTGTAAATAAATCTATAATATAATCAGGGTTTTCACGGCGAAGTTTTGCGGCTGCTTTCGGTCCCGCTGCACCACCACCGATTATTACTATTTTTTTTGTCATGCTACTTACCTTATATTTCTATGATGTCAAAAAGGATTAGTCATCGAAAACCATTTTTTGAAGTTCAATTTCGCTTATATTTAAAAGTTCTTTTTCAATGGCTCTTGCATCATTTTCATCAGTAATATCAAGCAAAATTATTCCATAAGGAGAACAAGTTATTTTGTCTGCTCGATGTAATCCCACACGGGTTTTTATGGAACATCCGTATTTTGTTAAGATAGCTTGAAAATTTTCAGCGTTTTCAACACGGCTGTTCATTTTGATACCTAAAATTGTTGTCATAGATAAACTCCTTTTTATTATCTTTTTGGGGGAACTTATCCATTATATGTTATTTATCTTCAATTTCAAGCTTGCTTTTTTTGTGTTCTTCTTTTTCAAGTTTGGGAAGGCAAATATTTAGTATGCCGTTTTTTAATTTTGCTTTTGTATCTGAAACATTTATTTCTTCAGGGAAGTAGATGGTTCTTGAATATTTCCCGTAGCGAAATTCAGATTTATGATATTTTTTCTTTTTGTCTTGTTCTTCTTTTTCTGTTTGTTTTTCTGCATCAATGGTTACAGAGTTTTTTGTGATATCAACATTGATATCGTCTTTTTTAATGCCGGGAAGTTCAACTTTTAGTTTATAAGAGTCTTCAAATTCTTGAACGTCAATGGGCATAGCTATTCCGCTTAATTCCTTTTGGAAAATATATTCAGGGAACATATTGTCAAAACTCTTGTGAAGAATGGAGTTTATATCATCGTTGAGGGCGTTTAAAAAGGTGTCGGGTTTTTTAATCAGGTATTTCATGTCTTTTCTCCTATAGCTGTACTTAGATATTTTGCAGAAAAAAAATAATACTTGCATTGCCTGCAAGTATTATTCAAAAATAGTTATAGTGTTTAATCTTTAATAGTACTAATCGGAGTATTTAGCGAGTTGCTTTTTTTTGATGTTATGAACAACGGCGTCGACAAGTAGGTCGAAGGATTTTAAATTTTTGATATCAGCTGAGAATTCTTTTATCAACATTTCTTTGACCATGGTTTCAAGGTGCTCGTTGTCGTAATTTATTTCTTTTTCTTTGTCGTTACAAATCATGTCGACATAATTTGAATTTATTTTATAATCTTGAATTTGCGAGAACATCAGCCATTTAAGTTTAGGTTGAATATTTTTAAGTTCTTTTACGATTTTTAAATTTTTTAAATTAAACATTTTAGCTGAACCTCTCCGTTGTTAAAGCTAACATCTTGTATTTCTTTTATATTTTGTTTCTTTTTATATGATAAAACATTTTTGATAGATTGCAAAGTACATAATTTGTTAGTAAGTACGTATAACAATAAATTGTAGAATTCAGAGTTTGTAATTTTGTCTGAAAATTCATTTTTTAAGACATCTGCAATTATATCAGACATTCTTCCTGCATTGCATTGGAGTGCAAGTTTTTGGTCATAATAAATAACATCCGTAGGCTCAATATGGGTCGTTTCTTGGGCAACATACCAAATTAATTTTTTGATATGTCCAAAAGTTTTAATATATTTAGTATTAAAGCTTTTTTTCATTGTTTTTTGCTACTTCCTATCGGAATTATTTACATTTAGGTCATGCTTATTAGGCACATTTATACAATGAAACTGAATTTTTTTAATTAACCTCGGAGAGAGTATCTTTTACAAAACTTAATGAATGTCGAAAATTTTGTTTGAAGCAACTGATTTTAAAAAGCCCCACGCTTAATAGAAGGGCGTATAATTGGTTGGTAGAATTTACAACGGCGTATAAAATTTCATTTGTATCAACGCAAAGAATTATTTTATATTTTTCATTCTTTCATCAGATATAGTTCCACTTGTAGTTTTTAGAAGTGAACCATTAATTTCAACTGTATTTTTATTAAAATTACCCCAAATCAAAGAATTTGTTACTTGCGGAAATAAGTCAGAAGCAATATATAATCGATTGGTATCTGTTTTAAGAGTATCTGCAAAACGCCTTGTTTATAAATTTAAAACCAGTTGAGCTCTTTATAAGAGCTCAACTCCTATTTCTATATTGCTTATTCTATCAAAAGATATATTGTCTATATTTGTCATTCCACTAGCTGCTTTTTCTCGGAAGTCTATCAATTAATGCTTAATTTTCGGACTTGTTTTTGTTACAGCCGGCACAATAGCTGAGAGCATTCAGCTTGTTATCATCAGCGTAAATAAAGCTTCTGCAATAGAAAATGCTGTTTCTTAATCTATCTCGGCTCTAAGCTGTACACTCATTGATAGGTAACGGCTTTGCCTTATATTTCTTGATAAAAACATACTTTTGTATAAGCCGTGCTCCCTAGTATTTTCTCTTTTTTATGTTTGCTTATTTTTCTTTAGCACGTAAAATTGACTTTAATAATAATTAGGTGAATTTATGGGTAAATCGAAAAGAAGAATATTCAACAAGAATAAAAATACGATTGACCTTACTATGCATAGAGAAGATGCAATTGAAATTGTTTCATCTGAAATTAACGAGAACAGGTTGTCTGAAGAAGCTAAAAATTTAATTTCTTTGTTTGGTATTTCTGCTGAAGAACTGGCTGAAAGTGGCGTCACTTATGAGGATTTACGCTCTTTGGATTTTATTTTGTAACGAAATATTACAAAAAATACTCTCTCTTGAAATAATCTTGAAACCCTTGATACAACAAGAGTTGTGCCTATTCCAGTTTGTTTTGTCGTGAAAATGTATATACTTAATATAGCAATTTTCTATTCTTCTATGTTTTTATATAAGAGTAAGAGAGATAAAACAAAACCACACGAGAGACAATTAAGACGAGAGATTACACCACATAAAAGACAGCGAATTACAGAGAAAAACAAAATATTAAAAAATATAGAAAGAGGACTATTATGGCTAGAGTTTTAATTTCAATGCCCGAAGAATTTTTATCAAAAATCGATTCAGTTGCTGACAACGAAAATCGTTCAAGAAGCGAATTAATTCGTGAAGCTTTGAGAACTTATATACACAAACAAAAAGTTAGAGAAAATTCATTAGCTATGAAAAATGCAAATATTTTGGAAGCTCTCTTAGATTAGAGTTTCAACAATAATCCTTCGTTTCCGCTACTTGTGCAATGGGGATTGCTCAATGGGGACAGAGGACAGGCGCTAGACTACAAAATAGGTTATTTATTTGGGGATTTAAAGAAAGAGCTTACGCAATGTAAGCTCTTCTTATGTTTATGATTTACCTGAGAAAAAAATTGCGATGTTTTTGCAAGTCTTCCGCTTTTACTACAAAACCGCATTTCGAGCATGCTAGTATCTTTTTTGTACTGTCTATCGGCAAAAATATATGTTTGCAGGTATTTACATCTTCCAGCTCGTCTTGCACATTTAGATTAGCTGCCTCAAGGTCTGGCGGTGCTTTCTGTGTTTTCTTTTCAAAAAATTTTTTATATATTAATTCTATTATATACATTTCCTGATTTCTTCTATTATTTTTGCTATGCACAACAATAACGTAAATATAAACATGACGTTTCGTGCAAGTAAAAATTTTTGCATAAAACCTTCGTTTTTATTTTTAACTATTTCGTTCCAATTTTCAATGGGTCCCATCCAAAATTTTGCCTTTATATAGATATTAGGGTTTTCTATGTGTCGATACAAAAGTTCGTAAAGGGTTATCATTAAAGGTATTGTCCCCAGTGTTAGCAACATAATAGGGGGTAATTTCCCTATCGATACTAATATAATTATATTTAACATTGCTAATATAAAAATGGCACCTTCTGTTTTGACCGCATTGTGTTTGGTTTTAGCAATGGTGCAAAGCGTGATTTTTCGGTTTCTTTTATCGAAATCAAAATCCATAAATGTGTGTGCGTTTAATAATCCTATAGTTAAAAGTCCTGTTGATATTGAAACAAGTAGTATTTCAACGGAAAACGATTTTGTCATAACAAAATAAACGCCGCTATATAAAAGTGGTGCGTAGACTGTTCCGACAATAATTTCCCCCAGTCCAATATATGTAACTAACGGGTATAAAACACACAAAAAAGCGGTAATTAGCATTATGTATAATACCGGCAATCCACACTTCCAAACAAAAAACAGCCCTATCAGCCCGCCAAGAGCGAATAAGCAGAATGTAATCAACAGAATAATTCTATAGGTGGCGTGTCCATCTATAATATATTTGCATTTCCCCTTTTGAAAATTAATAGTGTTTTGCAAACCTTTTTTTGTTTTGTATTTTTCAAAATAATAATCAACAATATCATCAAAAAGATTTACGCCGAGGTGAACAGACAAAATTCCAATAAGTGCCAAAATTCCAAAAAATATGTTACCGCCCTCACTAAGTGCAAAAATAAAAGGCACACTCCATGACATGATTGTTACAGGCGTTGTATAGCCCCTTGAGGCGTTCCACCAAAATTTTATTTCATTTAAAATTTTGTTCATAAAAATTCCCTTTTGTTTTCCCTTATTAATAAAATTATAACAATATATATTAATTTTTGTAAACGTCTAAAATAAAGTCGAAAGTATCACAAAATAAGTTAAACATACTTATTTATATATAAAAAATCTCATACTTTTGCACCAATAATCCTGTTGAACTAAAGACAAGCTTCAAAAAATATGCTATAGTATTAGAACAAAATAAAAATAAGTGTTCTTTATACGTTTTATGTCGTTTGTGAACGCAATTGTAAATATTTTGTAATCTTACATCAAAAAAAGTCAATAGTTTATGTTTTCTTTTTTTTAGATAAGTAAGTGTGAAGGAAAGTTTAAATGTCGGAGGAAAGACATGACAATTAGTGTGAATTCAAGAAAGAAACAAGCTAAAAAATCATTTGATGACTTATTGAATGACTTGAGAACAAGTAATTCTGAAAAAGTTAGATATAATGCAGCTAGAATCTTGGGCGAAATGGGCGACTCTGCCGCTGTTGAGCCTTTGATTGATGTGTTAAAAAATGATAAAAACGGCTCTGTCCGTTTGTATGCCGCAAGAGCCCTTGGTGAACTCGGTGATATCGCTGCTACTATGCCATTACTTGAGTCTTTGAAAGAAGACCGAAACGTAGATGTTCGTGTCCGTGCTGCTCGTGCTTTAGGCCGATTGGGCGGAAAAGAAGTCGTTGTTCCTTTGGTTGAGGCTTTGAATGATGAAAATCCTCAAGTTTGTATTACTGCTACTGATGCGTTGATTGAAATTGGTGATGTTGCTACAGATGCACTTATTGAATCACTTGATCACGAAAAAGTTAATGTCCGTTGCGATGCAACAAGAGCTTTGGGTGAAATCGGTAATCCAAAAGCCGTTGAAAAAATTATTACTATGCTTAAAGATGAATGGGTAAATGTCAGAATTTACGCTGTTACATCTCTTGGCAAATTGAGCGATACAAAAGCTGTTCCTGCATTGATTGAGGTTATGCAAAATACTCAAGAAAATGATTTGGTAAGAGCCGGTGCCGCTGCTGCTTTAGGCGTTCTTAGAGATCAAAGAGCTTTGATGCCTTTAAGAGAATTGATTATGGCTGCTGAAGAACTTGGTGAGCTTGAAGATACAGCTTTGAAATCTTTCAAAAAAATCATGGCTGCTAATTGGCAATCAGTTCCAGGGGCTTCTCAAAAGAAAGTCGGCGTTTAACGTCATTTTTAGAAAAAGTTAAAAAAGACTCTCGCATAATCGAGGGTCTTTTTTTATAAATTAAGTGTTTTGCTGTGCTTTCTGTTTTACCCTATATCCTTAAATAATTCAGTTAGCGAAATCTTAAGCACTAGAGTTATTTTATAAATCGTCGCCAAGCTGGGGCGTTTCTCGCCTCGCTCAATACAGCCGATATAGTTTCTGGCGGTGTTTATTGAAAATGCGAGTTTTTCTTGAGAAATATTCTTTTCTTTTCGATATTGTTTTATATTTTGCCCGAGTTTATAATATAATTCATTAATTTTCTTTGTATCTTTACACATACCACCTATTGTGGTATATTTGTTTTGAGTTATCTACCACCCAGTAGGTGGTAAGACGAATGGTAAGGACGGTAAATATGAAAAAGGCTTTTACTCTTGCAGAAGTTTTGATTACGTTAGTTATAATAGGCGTTATTGCTGCGATGACAATACCTTCATTGTTGAATAATACAAATAAAGAAGAAACCAAGACTGCTGTAAAAAAAGCGTATTCTGCTTTGTCACAAGCTATTACACAACATTATGCTCTAACGGGGCAAACTTATTTTGATTTACTTAAAGAATGTGATTATGAGTCTGATTGTATGTATCAAAACTTCTTTTCAAAAAGAATGAATATAGTATCTTCAACAAACGATTCACAAGCCTACTCATATGGGGATGTTATATTTTATACATCAGACGGAATGGCATATTCTATAGACTGGGATTATATATCTGTAGATATAAATGGTGACAAAAAGCCAAATGAGTATACAGACTCCTGGCAAACACTTAAAGACGGGTATGGATTTCGCATTAATGGAGTTTATGATGATAATGGACACCGCGTAGCTGAAAAAGTCGATGGATATCCGCCCGTGATGGCGATTATATCAGGCAGAGACTGCTCTCAAACTCCCCATGATTGTGATATGTGCGAAAGTTGTCTCGACGAATAATTATCTTTTAGTTGCTTTATAAATCAAATCGCATAGGTCACGGACTGCACCTTTGCCACCATCTCGAGGGGCAATAAACAGTGAGGCTTCTTTGACTTCTTCTACTGCGTCATTCGGGCAACTAGGTAAACCGACAACTTGTAAAACTTTTAAGTCGGGAAGGTCGTCACCCATATAGGCTATTTCTTCAAAGTCTATATTGAATTCTTTTGCAATTTCTTCAAGGGTTTCGAGTTTGTTTTTTCTTCCTTGGCATATTTTGTGTATTCCAAGCATTGTGGCTCTGATTTCCACCGTTTTTGTGTTTCTGGCTGTAATGATTGCGGTTTTGAAACCTGATTTGTTTAACATTACTATACCTTGACCGTCTTTAGCGTTGAAGGTTTTATATTCAAGCCCGTTTTCGTCAAAAATGATACCACCATCAGTCATAACGCCGTCTACATCAAAAGCTATTAATTTGATTTTGTTTGCTCTATATAATAAATCTGTGTTTGTCATTAAGCAACTCCTGCTTTTAATAAATCGTGAATATGCACAAGTCCTATTGGTTTGTTGTTGTCGTCACAAACGGCAATAGATGTAATAGCGTGTTTTTCCATTATTGCAAGAGCTTTTGCTGCTAAATCTTTGTGGTGAATTGTTTTAGGGTTTTTAGTCATCACATCTTTTGTTTTTAAATCTGATACATCGTGATATTTCAACAAAGTCCTTCTTATGTCACCATCTGTAAGAATTCCTGTCATTGTACCTTGTTGATTTATTACAATTGCACATCCTAATTTTTTAGTAGAAATCAAATCAATAGTATTTATGAACGAATTATTTTCTTGAACGATAGGCAATTTTTCATCTTTAATCATTAAGTCTTGAACATTGTATAAAATACCTTTACCCAAAGCACCGGATGGGTGGAAAAGCAAGAAGTCTTCTTCTGAGAATCCACGTTTTTTCAAAAGACAAATTGCAATAGCGTCACCCATTGCAAGGGTTGCTGTTGTACTTGCTGTAGGAGCTTTGCCAAGCGGGCATGCTTCTTTTTCTACAGATATATCAAAAACCACGTCACTTTTTAGTGCAAGTGTTGATTTCGTTTTTCCCACTAAGCTTATTAAAGGAACTTCAAATCTTTTTATCAACGGTAAGAGGTTTAATAATTCAGAAGTTTCGCCGCTGTTTGACATTGCGATAACTACATCATCTCTTGTTATAATCCCTGAGTCCCCGTGGGTGCTTTCAGCTGGGTGCAAAAAGTAAGCGGGTGTACCTGTTGAAGATAAAGTAGCCGCTACTTTTCTTGCTATATGACCAGACTTGCCCATTCCTGTAACAATTACTCTGCCTTTAGATTTTATAATTAGGTCTATTGCCTTTTCAATATTTGAATTTATTCTCGATTTGAGCTCTATGATTGAATTAGCTTCAATATCTAAAACTTCTTTTGCTATATCTTGAACAGTTGTTGATTTAATAATCGCTTGAAGCATTTTTTGAACCTTTTCTCTCTTATATATATTATTATATGACAATCTCATATAAATAATGTAGTTTGTTATAAAAGTTTTGATTTTTTTTACATATATGTCGATTTATATAGTACCACTATATTGAGAGAAATTTTAATGATAGCTGTAGAAAGTTCTAACTTATACCTCGAGATTGGCAAGTACACGACAAGTGTATTTCAAGTTATTGATGAGGTTAAAAAATATATTTTGGAGAAAGAGTGCACCTCGTTGACGGTGGATGCTTCTCGTATGAATATGATTGATGCCACAAAAACTTGTATTTTGTGTTCGACATTTCATTTTGCAAAATATCCGGAAGGGTCAATGTTGTGGTTAGTACATGACAAAGAAACAATGTTCAATATTCGGACTTTGCGGCTAAAAAATATTTCATTAGAAGTAAAACCTCATTTGAATGATACCATCAGATATTTTGAGGAAAGGTATCGGACGAGCATTCTGTAGGCAATTTTAAGTTGTTATTTTTTGGATTGGTTAAAGAGTTCAACATGTTTGTAAGTAATATTGATACAAATTTTGCATTTAGGCTGCTACAATCAATTACAAATTCGTTTATGCCTATTTGTTCAAGAGGGCGAATGTAATCGTATATTTGTAAAATTTCGTCTTTGAACATGTGCATTCTACAAAAACCATCAACAACAAAGGGGTAAAGTTTTTTTAAAGAGGGGTCTTTTAGTGCATAATTACCTTTGTGGCAAGGTGCTTTGCAGGAAAGTCTTGATACTATTGCAGAATCGTTATTTAAAGGACATAATCCGAGCGATGGAACTCTTATGTTTCCACTGATTGTAAGTTTTTTGTTCGGTATAATATGTTTTATCTTTTTTATACATGATTTTATGTTTTGAAAATCTTTAAAAGTTGTAAAATCGATAGTGTTTATAGGGTGCAAATTGTTCAAACAGTTAATGGACATGCTATTTAAGAGGTTGATTCCTTGCCCGATTTCTATAGGGAAACGGTGAAGTTCACTGTCGTTGATAAAAGCCCACAAGTAACCGATATTGTTAGCGATTATTGTTGAAGGGTGCGGTTCTTCAAGGCAAATATTTTTGACGTATTCATACACTCTGTCAAAATCTCGTTCTATTAAAATACGAGGGGTGCTTACTTGAAGCTTTATGTCTTGGGCTTTGCAGAATTTTTTAACTTTTGTCATGACCTCGCTGAAACTGCTTTTTGCAAGGTCTGAGGTGTTTAATATTTCACCGAATTCAATTGAGTATATTGGGTTGAAGCCCAATCTGTCTATGAATTTTTTGACTTCTTTCATTTGTAAGAGAGAAGATAGTCTTAGATTTATTTTTGGTAAATTCAATGATTTGTATTCGACATGACCTTTTAGACGAGTTCTTTTTGCATCCCATTCGAATGTCTTGATGTATCTGCTGAATTTGAAATCTTTTCCTTGAGCACTTATAACTTCTCCTGAAAAGTGGTTCGTTTGGTAAAAGCTTTTTCTTATATGTTTAAAAGGCAATTTCTGATTTTTGAAAACTTTTGGTTTTTCAAGAATTTTTTCAACAAGATTTATACCGTCTAATATTTCTTCAGAGGTTGCAAATTTCCCTTTGATAACAATGGAGTCAATAGCTTTTAGTTTTTTTATATCTTCTGCACACCAAGGTAAGTTGTCGCTGTCAATTGAGAGTGAAAGATTGGTGTATTGCTTTATTTTTGCAATATTTTTGAGGTAAATTTCTTCCGTAATAATAAGCCTGTTTGCCTTATGAAAATTGTTTATAAAGTCGATTCCAGCCAGATTGTGTATATCAAAATACGAGTCGATAATCACTTCGTAAGGTAAGTTGTGCGTTTTCACAGCTTCAAGTATTGCAAAGCTGTTTATAAAAATTCCATCAATTTTAGTCGATTTTAAATATGTAATGAATTTTTTTATTTCGACAATTTCATCTTCTGTTATATTGTGCTTGAAATTGACATATATCTTTGAATTTGTGGCGTGTGCCTTGTCTATAAACTCTTTAACATAGTCAAAATTGTTGTTAAGAAATTTGTGATGATAAACATAAAACTCTCGGCATGATGAATTTTGAGTAAAGGTATCAATGTCGGAAGGTTTTTTTATAGGTGATATTACAAATATTTCTTTCAATTTTTACCCCAATTTATATATATATTACAAATTTATCTCATTCATTTCAAGTAAATTATTATAAATTTATACTCCATATAGTTTATATATTTGCATGCTATTGTTTTATGCTGTTATACTATTTTTGGTAAATAGTAATGAATTTGCCAATTTTTATAAACCAAAGTAAAATATAAATAAATTACTGTTTTTATACGATAACCTCGTTAGCAGGAAGGTATAAAATTCTGATAAGTATTGAGTGAGAATTATAGATGCTGAATAACCCGAACGAGTGGCACAATATAGAAGATGAAAATCAACAAAATCAAGATGAAGCACAGGCTCCGTCAGATAATGTTGCGACTGAAGAAGATTTACAGGAGTTGGCTCCTAATCAAGGTGATGCTCAAAAAATAAAAAAAATTATTATAGTTGTTGTGATATTCCTTGCTTTATTGGCAATAGGTTTGTTTAAACATACTCAAGACATAAATAAAGATATCGACAAAACGTCTAACCAAGAAGAAATGGGCGATTATTTCTATGATCAAGCCAAAAGTAAAGATGGTTCAAATGAAACAGCTACTGTAGAAGTTGCCGTAGACTCAGGTTTGCCTGATGGTGCTTCTGTTAAGGGTAAATTGCCTGCAGATGATGTTGCTCAAGGGAAAGACGGATTGCCTCCCATTGCTCAAGCCGGTCAAGATAAAGATTTGGTTTTCGTTTCAATAGGTGGAGGCGGACGTGAAAATCCGTTTATTCCTACTATATCAAAAAGTGGTTCTTCCGGTCCAAGCGTTTCGTACCCTACTATTGGATTTGATTTGATTGAACCTCCGAAAGCTACTTTACCTGATGTTCAAGCAGAAGAATTAATGCAAACAACCATATCAGGTATTATGTTTGATTCTAAAAAACCATCAGCTATTGTAAATATTAACGGAAAAGATCAACTTGTAAGAGTGGGCGATAGATTAGCTGGCTTTACGATATTGAATATTGCCAGAGATAAAGTCATAGTAAAGGCTGGAACAAATGTCTTTAGAGCTTATGTCGGTCAATCCTTTACCACAGATGGTGTTGTCCATGTTGCTAATCTGCAAAATAAATTTGGCGGAGCGTATAACGGTAGAAATATAAAATCATTAAGATTTGATAACTAGAGGAGTTAAGTATATATGTTAGATAACAAAAATAAAAAAATATTAAAATGCTTTTCGGTAGCAGCAATGCTATCTATGGTATTCTCATATATGGCGATTGCGGCTCCTCAGGCTAAAATGCAGGCTACTGCCTATCATCCGCAAGCCAGAGGTGCTTATTCTAATCCGAATAATATTAAGCTTGAAGGTGATGTCTCTTTGAGTCATGGCAATCAGATAATTAGTGTTAGTTTACGTGATTCAGATGTCAAACAAGCTCTTAGAATGTTTGCGGATAAAGCAGGTTTGAATATTATTTTCCACAGTTCAGTAGATGGAAAAATTACTTTAGACTTGGTTAATGTTACTTTGAATAACGCTTTCAAAATGATTATGCAAATGAGCGATTTGTCTTATGTAATCAAAAATGACACTATTATGGTTATGTCAGCTACCGCTAGTAAAACAAGTAATGTATCAAAAGATACAATGACTACGATTCCGGTTAAATATGTTGATGCTTCTGCACTTGCTTCGTTTTTGAATAAAAATGTATTTTCTATAAATAAACCTGGGCTTTCTAATTCAGAAATCGTTGTTACAAATCCGTTGAGAAATGAATTATTAATTTTTGGTACAGATAATGATTATAGAATGGCCAAGAAAATAGTCGATAAGTTGGATGTTAAGCCTACAGCAACTACATACAAAGTAAATCATACAACACCAAAAGAAATGGCTAATTTGATTTGTACAACATTGTTGGCAAAAGGTGGTTCTGCGGGTTCAGCTGCAACAGGTTCTTCATCTTCTGCGTCTTCATCTCAATCAGGATCTCCGCAGGGAGGTAAACCAACAGGTGGTGCTAGTTCATCAAGCTCTTCAAGTTCATCATCTTCTTCATCTTCATCATCATCTTCTTCTGAAGTTAAAGACCTTGAAATGGGAGGTGGCGTTGTCGCTTGCAGAATAGAAAATAGTGCTAATGCAGGTGCTCTTTCATCATTCAATAACAATTCTATGTCTGTTATATATAATACAGGTTTGGGCTCTGTTTCAATTTTCGGCGGCTCTCCTGAACAAATAAAATTAATTAGTGATTATATCGCTGCAAATGATAGAAAACAACCTCAAGCAATGATTGAAATCTCTATTGTCGAATTAACTGAAGAAGGTGCAAAAGACTTCCAAAACTCTTGGGAACTATCTTTTGGTAATTTCTCGGCTGCATTTTCTCCTGATAATGGTTTTTCAACAGGAGTTATCCCTTGGCATGGACCTTATTCTACAGGTACAGATTATTTGACACAAAGAATTTCTTATTTGATAACAAATAATAAAGGTCGTCAACTTGCAAATCCAAAGGTAATTGTAACAAGCGGTCAAAAATCTGTTATCGATTTAACATCTGATTATATAGAAAAAATTGAAGCTCAAGTAATGACATCTTCAAGTGGTACAGTTGCCGGTGGTATAGAAAAGACTTACACAATTGGTGACGATTTGGGTATGAAAGTTACATTGGTTGCTTTTATCAGCCCCGATGGCTATGTTTCAATGAATGTAAAACCTGATTATTCTACTGTTTATAAAGAAGTTAATGATACTTTAAAAACAAGTAGCGGTGATTATAAATATCTTGCGGCTACTTTGTTAAGCAGAAGAAACTTAGAATTAAATAACATAAGAATCAAAGATGGTGAAACATTGGTTCTTGGTGGTTTAACAAAAGAAGAAGAGAAAAAAGAGGTAACAAAAGTACCTATTTTGGGTGATATCCCTGTTTTGGGAGTATTCTTTAGAAACTCTTATAAATCAAATTCTAAATCAGAGCTTGTAATCTTAATTACACCACGTATTATCAAAGATACTGAGGATGTTGCTCAGTTATAAAGAGTAAAAAATGGCAAACCAACAAATTACAGATAAATTAAAACAAATTATAGATTTTTCTTCTGTGGCACAATTCGACACAGAAGAATTTTCTCAACTTGGTTTTATCCCATTAGGTCAAAAAAATAACCTGTTTTATGCGGCAGTTTTATCAGGTGCAAATCAAGATGCTGTCCAACAAATAATAGAAAAAACCGTCAGTGTTCATAATTGCAAATTTTTGGTTGTGGAACATGTTGCATTTGCCGATGTCCTTAACTATATACATCAGCACTCAGGAATGGCTCAAGTAGCTACACCATCAGCAATTCATGATGCTCCAAATGAGGCGGTTGGAGAAGCTAATCCAAGTCAAAACTCAGGCTCTAAAAAAAGAATTGGTGAAATTCTTATTGATATGGGCTTTATTACAGAGGATCAACTCTTTGATGCGTTGGTTGTTGCTAAAAAATCATCAGTTCCTGTCGGAACAGCACTTGTTCAAAAAGGGTATGTTTCAATTGCTGATTTGAAGGTTGCATTGTCTGCTCAACAGGGGTTTGAATCAGTAAATGCAGATCAGTTGAAAATTGATTCTAATATCTTAAATATATTGCCCGAAGATTTTATTAAATTAAATAAAGTTATTCCTTTAAGCTTTGACGGCAAAACTCTTGTCGTTGGTATGGTAAACCCAAATGAAAAACATGTTATAAATGACATTGTGTATTTAACAGGCTTGAGACCTCGAGTTATGTTGATTACGTATTATGAATTTACAATGTGTTTGGAAACCTATTATAACGAGTCTAAAAAAGAAACTTCTCAAATTATGAAATCAGTTGAACAAGAGTCAATTGAATTCAGTGAAGAAGAATCTTTATTTGAACAAGCAGAGCGTGAACTTCAAGACACTTCAAGTTCTGTAGTTAAGTTTGTAAATAAAATTATTACAGACGCTATTGAGTCGCACGCAAGTGATATTCACATTGAGCCAAGACTAGCAAAATTTGTTGTCAGATACAGAATTGACGGCATTTTGAGAGAAGTATTGCAACTTCCTGCAAAATCTGAATCCGCAATTTTGACCCGTCTTAAAGTTATTTCAAAAATGAATATTGCAGAGCATAGACGCCCTCAAGATGGTTCTTTTTCAATTAAATATAAAAATCAAGACTACGATTTCAGAATAAATACTTTGCCTGTTGCAGGTAAAGAAAAAATGGTAATCAGAATTTTGACGCCAGCCGTAGCTATGACTGTTCAAAATCAAGATATTGAACTAAATGGGGCTATGGATGATGATTTAGAAAGAATTAAACGTATAAAATCAGTTCCAAACGGGATTATCCTCGCAACAGGACCTACCGGAAGTGGTAAAACAACTACTTTGTATGCGTTGCTAAAAAATATTAATGATGAAAAAATAAATATAACTACTATCGAAGATCCGGTCGAAATTCGTATTGAAGGTGTAAATCAATCACAAATTAATACGAAAGCGGGTATTACTTTTGCTTCTTGCTTAAGAGCTATTTTAAGACAAGACCCCGATGTTATATTAGTAGGTGAAATTCGTGACTATGAAACTTTAGAAGTTGCAATTTCGGCTGCGTTGACAGGTCACTTAGTATTGAGTACCTTGCATACAAATTCGGCTGCTGCTACTATCACCAGATTGATTGAAATGGGTGCTAAAGATTATTTGATATCATCAACAATCGCTGGCGTAATCGCACAGCGTTTGGTAAGAAGATTGTGCCCTCATTGTAAAGAAGAATACCATGCTTCAAGAGAAGAAGCTCAACTTGTTGTAATGAATGATAAAGAAATTGAAAGGTTTATGCAGGTTCCTATATACAAGCCAAAGGGTTGCGAAAAATGTGGTTTCCAAGGCTATGAAGGCAGAATAGGTGTATATGAAGTACTGCAAGTTACTAAAGAAATAAAAAGACAAATAGCTTTAGGTGCTCATGACATTCAAATTGAAGAAGCTGCAATTGGTACTGGAATGAAAACATTGCAACAGTCTTGTCTTGGACATATATTGCGTGGTGATACAACGATTGATGAGTTCATTCGTGTATTAGGTCCGGTGAATGAATAAGGGTTTGATGTATGCCGGTATATAATTACATAGCATTAAAAAATAATAGTGAAGTTGTAAAAGGCAAAATTGAGGCTGATGACACAAGACAAGCACGTCAGCAAATTCGTCAATTAGGTTATGTCCCTACAAAGGTCTACGATACGGCTTCAAACTCGTCTCAACAACAAACAGTCAATGTCGCAAAATTGCAGAGCCTTTCTTTGAAGGAAAAAATTGATTTTACTTCAACTTTTAGAACCTTGCATAAGGCAGGTTTGCCGGTTGTTGAGAGCTTGATTTTTATGGAGAATGATGCTTCAAGCAGAAGAATCAGATTATTAGCTAGAGAAATAAGAAAACAGATTATATCAGGTTATACTTTTTCTGATACGTTGGCTCATTATCCGCAAATATTTGGTCAAGTGTATATAGGTTTGGCGAAAGCCGGTGAAGATTCTGGTGAAATGGAAAGATCCTTCGACAGAATAATTGAATTGTTACAAAAAGAAAGCGATATTAGAGGTAGAGTGGTTTCCGCTTTAGCTTATCCGTCTTTTGTTGTCGTTCTTGCACACGTAGTAGTTCTGATTATGTTGATGTTTGTTTTCCCTGCTTTTAAAGATATGTTTGACATGATGGGAAAAGAACTTCCTATCTTTACCAGAATTTGTATGGGAGCCGGAGAGTTCTTAAAAGATAAATGGTTCGTTATACCTCTTGGCTTGGGTACTTTAATCTGGAGTGTTGTTTATCTCTGGAAATGGTCTGTATCAAGAAAAGAAATTGATAAATTGATGTTGAGGATACCATTGTTATCTGATTTGTTAAAATTTTCAGCTTTTTCAAATTTCTTATCTGTGTTGCAAGTAGCATATGAGGCAGGTATCCCAATTGTGGATTGTTTATATTTGTCTAATTTGACATTTTCCAACTCAATGATGCATGAGGCTGTAAATCAGGCGATAAAAAAGGTTCAAGGCGGTGCTCATTTGTCTGTAGCAATGCGTAGTGCTAAAATATTTCCCAAAATGATTTTGTTTATGGTTGCGACAGGTGAACAATCCGGTAAGCTTGGTGAGTTGATGCATCAGTCAGTATTGTATATTGACCAAGAGTTAGACAGGGTAATTGATATTATATCAAAAATGATTGAACCGATATTGTTAATATTCATTGGTGGTATAGTTTGTTTCTTGGCTTTGTCATTATACTTACCTTTATTCCAATCATACCAACTTGCATAAGAAAGAGGATGTTATGTCAAAAGATGAAAAAAAACAAATAGATCAAGATTTTATAACGGGTATATGGTCAGAAAGAATATTGGTAATTACCAAAGACTATGAGATAAAAGGGAATGTCTTTATGCCCAAAACGGGAAGACGCAATCGTGTATTGTCAGATATTCTCAATGGCGGAAAACGATTTGTGGCAATAAAAGATTGTGAGATTAAACATAGAGAATTTCCAAATAGAAAAGTAGAAAATCATGATTTTTTGCAGTTAAATTTGGGCTCTATAATATTGCTTCGACCGTTAGATGACGAAGAAGAATAAAAAAAGCTTGATTTTGAGAAATGTCTATGGTATCAATATAGTATATTGAAAGACAAAGGGCTATTAGCTCAGGTGGTTAGAGCGCACGCCTGATAAGCGTGAGGTCCCTGGTTCGAGTCCAGGATGGCCCACCATAAAAAGACCGTTATTCGGTCTTTTTATTTTTTGTATATTTATAAATTGTTTGAACCCCATGATATACTTTGAGAAATTCAGATAGTAAACTTTTAAATCATCTTATATATTATACCGTTCAAGTTACAATGGGTTGAGACATCGTTTTAAGTACAAATTTATCCAGCAAAGAATTATTGAATAGCTTGAAGTATATTCTGATTAATAATAATAGTTGTATTTGTTTGATTTATAGATGAATTTAAATCATTTTCTACTTTAGAGCTTACATCTGCTAGATAAGCTCCAGCTATTTTTGATAGATTTTCGAGATTTTCAGTGTCCGAGGTAATATTCAAAGTTTTATCAAACTGTCTGTCCAAATAATATACCATAGGTGTAGGATAAAATACATTTAACAAAAAATTTTACATTCAAATATAAAACGACAGTATTGATTTTTTTTTTGCTTATGATATCATAATATTGTTCCCAAGGGGGATTAGCTCAGTTTGGTAGAGCACCTGCTTTGCACGCAGGGGGTCAGGAGTTCGAGCCTCCTATCCTCCACCATTTATTAAAAGAGACCTTAAGGTCTCTTTTTTCATGTTATAAGCCGCTTTTCGGCTCTACAAAGTTCTATTCGGCGAGATACCATTTCTAATTTTTGATTTCTATTACCTTGAAACTCAATTAAATTAAAAGTTTACAAAAGTTCGAGTGCGAATAAGGCAATGATTACGAGTCATTATCTTGATTTTCTTCGAATAATTCCTTACATTTCGGAACAAATGTGTCGAAATTGTCATCAAAAAATTTGAAAAATGCTTTTTGTTCGGCTTGTATTTGTAGAGTTGTTTCCACTTTTTCTTCTTTAACAATATCCTTTGATTGATTAATTTCTCCTAACTCAATCCTCTGCAAAATTTCTGCAAGTTTCAAAATAGATTTTCTTGATTCCTCATAAGTTGGTTTTGAATTGCCAAATTCAATGATAAAATTCGGTTTTTTGTTTGTCATAGTTTTCTCCTTTTTAAGTTATAATTAATTTATGAACAAAGAAGAAATAAAATTACTAAAAGATATAAAGCAAGATACAGAAAATCTTAGAAATTTATTAATAAAAAACACTAATGATTTAATTTATAAATCAAAAATTAATTTTAATATTTTTTGTTGTTCTCTTGACGCTATCGAAGATAGTTACTTAGCTATTGAATTTTATTTTAAAAATGGACTTGGAAATGAAGCCGGAGAAAAATATTTGAAACTTTGGGGATTATTGCAATCAATAATAATACAACAAGATGCGATAATTGAACTATACAAACTAGTAAATATTCAATATCAATGTAAAAGTGCTTTCAAAAGCATAAGAGATGTTAGAATACAAATTTCTGGTCATCCCGTAGCCGCAAAATACGGAAAATTACTTTGCTACACAACACGTTGCTCAATTGATAACGATTTCATTGACGTAATAATGTATGACAAAGAACGAATTTCTGAAGATTCATCACACATAAATTATAGAGTCTTAATATTTGAATATTTAAATGAACTTGATATTTGCTTAAAAGATTTATACAAACTTAATTCAAACTAATCATAATGAAATTATGCAACATTTCCTAAAAGATTTATGCTATCAATTTTAAAAATTAACGGAAGAAAATCTTCGTCTTTTAAATTCTTAATAAATTTATTGACCAAAAGTTCTAGTTTCGCCTCTTTTAGTCCAAATTTTAAAAAAGAGACATTAAGGTCTCTTTTTTCATGCTATAAGTGAGTTTTCCGTGCTACAAAGTTCTATTCGGCGACGGACCTGAAATATTTATTCGGCAAAAGGTAATCATTGTAAGCTATATTTATTTTGTATGTTTTTCTCTGTTTCGGGTAGTTCTTTTCATTTTAATTTTGGAAAGTTTTTGTTTCTTTTATATTTTAAAAAGTAAATTGAATAAATCAAAAGATGCTTTTTTTGTTCCTATTTTGTCAGGCTTGAATTGTCAAATTCAATGATGAAAGTCGGTAGTTTATTAATCATATTATTTATTGTTTTTCAGTTGATTTGATATTTGATAGAGATAATAATAGAAAGGTTATAAAAATTATTTTTCATTTTCCTTTCTATCTCTATATTTTTAATAATAATTTTAATAAAAAATCTTATTGATATTTGCGAAATTCATAGTATTGAATATTTGAAATATGGTACAATTTACAAAAAGGATTTTTATGATTAAGCGAATATTTAGTATAACTTTTCTGTTAATAATTTTCTCGGTCGGAGCTTGTCATGCCGCAAAGTACAAAATTAACACTTCCGGGGTCATTAAAACGAATGGGAAAATTATACAAACACAAACGAATATGAATCCATATAATGTTTATACCCCACAAACATATAATGCTACAAAACAAGTAGCTCAAGTTCAAATTGTTAATTTAGTTATGGACTATTCTGGAAGTATGTCCAATTGTATTGAAAAAACAAAATCAATTATGTCCTACATAATCGCCCAAATACCTCAAACCACAAGGGTTGGATTAAGAGTATTCGGGCAAAGCCAAAATACCTCAAATTCTACCCGTCTTTTAGGAACAATTAAATCTATAAAAAAAGAAAATAAAAAATACAAAGTTATTGCAAATTGTAATCCAGCAGGAAGAGCATCTGGTGCTTGTTCTGCAACAGAACAAGTAGCATCAATAACAACGGCGAATGCTAACTCGTTAATTGCGGGTATGAATTCAGTGAGGATTGGAACCTCAACACCAATGGTCTACGGTCTTGATAGAGCTATAAATCAAGATTTTGCATATTTAGATAAAACCACCCCCAAAAAGGTTATTTTAATTACTGATGGCGGTGAAAATTGTGGAGGCGATCCTTGTGCATTTGCTAAAAACCTCATAAAACAACGTTCAGATGTTCATGTGGATATAATTCTTGTTTCTTCAGACAATGATGAAGGATTGGCTTGTTTAGCTTCTACTACAGGGGGCAAAGTCTATAACATAAACAACTTGTCTAATCTACAATCTGTATTGACCCAAGCTATAACCTCTCAACCGGGGCAAATAAAACAATCGCCTCAAAATAAGACTCAATATGAATTTTATAAAGATTAAATTAATGTAATTTCAAAATTTCCATTATAAAATTTTACGGTAAAATTTAGAACTTCATTGTTATAGGCAGATGGAGGAGAAGTATATGTTGGAACTGCTAATACAGCTTCATAAACAGCATCATTCAACATTCCATTGTCAGATTGAAGAGTAAATCTTCTGTTTTGCAATGCCCCTGCTTTAGAAAGGGTAAATGATACAACACAAGTCCCGTCTCCTAAAATGTTTGTAAAATCAATTTTTGATGCAATTTTATTTCTTAAAGAATACTTGTAATAATTAAGTTCTTGCTTATTTATTTTTGATGTTGAAACCGGTTTGGCTTTTATTTGAACAGGTGTTTGTATGATTTTTTGCGTTTTGACTTGCTGTTTAGGCATTTTATTTTGCTTATTAGCTATCGTTTTATTAATATTTTGTTCTTTTGTTTGTTGAATTATCTCAATAGGTTTTTCTTCTATTTGTTGTTTAATTGAGGGTTCCTTTTCTTGCTTTTCAGGCATTTTGCTTGGAGTAGATGAATTCCATATTTTATCAATGTTGGGAATGTTTTGATTATTTTCAACTTTTGTATTTTTTATAGAAGAAGTATTAACAGCTTTGGGATTCCAAGCAAAAAGAAGAACAAAAGCTGATAAAAGTAAGCAAAACATAAAAATACAAACAGATGGAATATGAATTTTATTCTTTTTTGTGGCGTCGTTTTTAGTTTTATATATATGTGGTTCTTTTTTATTATCTAAATTCGAATTTATGGATTTGTTTTCTATAATTTCATCAAATTCATCATTACCACATTCGCAATAATCAGGTTTGATATCATAATCAAAGCCACATTCTTTACACCTAAACATTGTGTCCTCACTTTTTTTCTATATCATTATAATCACTAGGTTTACTATATTTTGCAACTTGAGAAACTTTAAATCCGCCATCAACTGTTGTTGTAATGCGATTTGACGACCTTGGGAAATCTAGAATAGAATGTCCTTGATAACCTCTTATAACAGGTGCTATATACTGAATTGCAAGAGGTGTATAAGTGGGATTTAAAGACCAAGTTTTAACATTAGAAACCTTACCATATCTATCTACAACAAAGCTAAATTTAAAAACAGTACCGTTTGGAACCCCGCCAATAGAGGCATCATTCATTATTTGATTTTGTATATTTGATCGCCATACATTCCAAGCGATTTCTTCTTGTTTTGCCAGCGATTCTAGAGTTTTTTTGGATTTTGCAGGTTGCATTTTTATGGAAGAAGCAGGCTTTTTAATTTGTTGAACCGTATTGTCTTTTATTGTTGAAGTTCTTTGTAGATGTTGTTTCGAATCTTGTTTTGTAATTTGAGGTAATGCTTTATTTCTTTTAACTTCCGATATGTAGTTGTCTGTTTTTTGGGGCAAACTTTTTGACAAAGTTAGATTTTTGGTTTGCACATTTTGCAAATCGGATTTTTGTGAAGAGTCATCATTTTGGACTTGTTCAAAATTTGAATCATAAACCAATATTTTTGTATGAAGATGTGGCTTAATCCCACAAATTAAGAGTGTAATAAATATAATTAGAGCTATTAAAATTTTAAAAAATAAATTATAAAACATTAATCTTTATCTATTTTTGATATTAATCCATCACAAACGAAGGATTCAAATTTGGTTGCACTTAACATATATGTTTCCGCAATCAAGATAGCAGTAGGAACAAGTGCCGCCAATACGCTCAACAGCATTCCGCCCAAATCTCCACCCATTTCTTGCATAAAATATGAGATATTCATTGTAAATTCTATTCCGATAATTGCAATTCCAATAAGAAAAGATTGTCTCATTTCAGAATTAAGTTTTCTGACTCCTTGTAATCCGAATATTTCTACCCCGTGGTTAATAAAATTACTAAATCCGTCGGTTTTTAAAACATTCGAAGCCTGAATTTTACGATTACAAGTAAAAGCATTAACAAAAGCAAAAAATGCAAAGACAATCATTACAGTTGCTAATACCAAAAATACCGGACTAAAACGTAGCCCTGATATTCTTATCCAGCCTGCAGCTTCAGGGAAGCACATTGCTAGGGTATTAGAAACCCCATACGCCAAAAACGGAGCGGTCAAAATACCTAAAATTATTTCTCCGATTGATTTTAACTGCAACATAAATAATTTATCTTTTATGTTCCTTATTTTTGTCAAACTCATGTTATTGGCAAATCTTTCAATCCAATTTTGATATTCTTTTACTACTTTTTCAAAATCTTCTCTATATTCAAATTTATTAAGTTCCTTTGATAATTCAACGTTATTATGTTTAAAATACCCGCAAGCAATTGCAAGTGTCATTGCAATTGAAGTGAATAACAACGAGATTAGAACTGCGAAAACAGGTATTGTTTTTGGCGTCAAATAATACAAAACATTTATGAGATAAATTGCAACATAAAAGACTGAGGACATAACAATCATAAATTTTTCAGCAATTATTGATGTATCACTGTCAATATTTGACTTGTTTTGTAAATAGAGGAAAATACCTTGTTTCATAATTAGTCCAAGCCCATATAAAACAAAAGCAAAAACAAATATTAATTTTAAATTTGTAGGCATTTGAATTACATTTGAAGATTGAGCTAAAGGTAGTCCCATTAAATAATTTGAAACTCCAAAAGAGCAAATCAGAGAAGCTAGTAGTAATGCAATATGTAAAACAATTCCCCCTTTTGAATTCATTGACAATTTATGTTGTAAATCATTAATTGTATGGGATACCTGATTTATTATAGAAATTCTTGCTTGCTCAATTTCACTTTTTCTTTTTTCAATTTTTAATCGAATATTTGCATTTACTTCATCGCCATATAAATCTTTTAAATCATTTTCGGTAAGATTATCCTCTTTTAGCTCAACATTAGAGGAAGTCCCAATCATTTTTATAGTAATAAACTCATCTGAATCTGCAATCATAATTTTGCATATTTTTTCAACTTCAAGTCGAGCAGGCAGAGGCTTTCCTTTGAATAAAAATTTCTCGTTGTTAAATTGATTCAACAGAATACATTTATTAGTTTTTAAATCATATTGGACAGCCAACATAAAGTCGAAATCGACATCAAGTTTGAAATCGAAACCATCTTTTGAACAAATATTGACTAATTCTTTATCTGAAAATGTTTTTTCTTTATTTTTTGAAATTATTGTAAATGCCATTATTTAAGAAACTCCTATCTTCCAATTGCTTCTAAAAATTTACGTTGAGCTTTTGTTGAATTTTGCTCGGTTGCAATGATGAGTCTTTTTTCACCTAAAACAGGTGCCAGTTTTGTTTTGACAAAATCAAGTTTTTCAGGATGAGCAAAAACAAACATCATAGCTAAGTCAGGTGCATATTTCTTGACGTTTTCAACATTAGACGGCAAAGTATCCCAATTAATTTGAGTTGAAGTATCTCCTTCATTAGCCAAATCGCCGATTACGACTATTGCTGGAACATATCCTTCTTTCTTCATTGTTAAAGAATGTGAAAATGCTTTTTTAAGCCCTTCGCCATAAGCTGTTCCGTAATTGTTTTCATCATATTTAGTAAATGTATTTACGGCTTTTGATATTCCTGAAGAATCACTTGGGGAACCTTCAAATATTAAATATGCTTTTTGCGAAACGTTTAAGATTTTTATTTCATCTTCTGGGTCAAGAATAGAACAAAATGATTTTAAATATTTTATTTGTTTTGGTAACATTTTTTGGTTAGATGCTGATGAATCAACGACAAAAATAATCGCTGATTTATGAAAATCATCTACCTTAATATTTTTTGAAAGAACAAATAACAATTTCCCTATTATTGATATTGCTAATATTATAATTCCGATAATTATTAATCTTTTATTCATAAATTTTAATCCTTAATATTTTAACATTACATTCAATGGTTTTATTAATTTCAATTCCAAATCCGTATAAACAGGAATTTCCGCATCAACACCTTTTTCGGCAACCGAAGAAACCAAGCTAATGCCGGCACCGCTAGCGGCACCAAGTGCAGCAGCTTTCCCCAGATTGGAGCCACTACCGCTAAAACAAGCAGCAGCTAGTAATCCGACAACCGCACCAACTGCAGCTGCGGTTATTACAGATTTTGTAGACTTTGCAATTTTTCCCTCATTTGTGACGGAAAAATCAATCGGTTCAGTAGAAATATAATAAATCTTATTATCTGGTGTTGTAATTTTATTGAAATCAATAATCGCTTTACCGTTAAAAGAACCAACTGAAGCATGTCTAGCGTTGGTCAAAATGCCAGAAACTAAGCTTCCTTGTGGTGCTATAATATTTCCATTGTAGCTCCAATCTTCTGACAAAACAGCGGTTACGACATCTCCTTTTGAGGCAGTAGATGTGTTTATTGGCGTTTGTAAATATGTTTTAAAAGTAGTGCCCGAAACTACTTTCCCTATATACCCCTTTAATGCAGTTGATTGGCTGGTTTGACTTTTTTTTGCGGGAGCTTGATATTTTGTTGTTGTTGAGTCAAAACTATATAAATCGGTTCCGTTGTTTGACAAGATTTTATTTGATTGAGTTTCAAACAAATTTATATAATTAGTATTAAACGATTCTTCATAAACAATATTGTTTGTTTTTAGCATTTTTAATATTGCTTTATCAAGTCTATTGTTAGAGGTTGATTTATAGAAATAAAACACATTCGAACCTGTAGTTTGCAAAATTATTAATGCAGAATTTGAATTATCAGTTTTTAAAACACCATAATAAGGATCTGTTTTTGTTAAGTCATATTTTTCTTTCAAATAGGATTGTTCAACATAAGGTTTAAGCAGGCTTTTATTGGTATTTTTAACAAAATAAAGATGCGTAGAGTCCGCAAAACAAATATTTGACGAAGCAAAATAAAAAAAACATAGAAATAAACAAATGAATTTTTTCATTATTTCATCTCCTTATTTTTATAGTTTGTACGAGTAGTTTTTTTAGTTGTAATAACAGAACCATCATCATTAAATTTTATTAAATAATCAATAACACTCATTGAAACAGGAGCGTGAAGTTTAGGTTTTTCACAAATAATCATGCCTGTTCCGATTACGGCTATGATTGTCAAAAAGGTGGCACAAGTTTTAATATATTTCTCTTTCCTAAAAAAGAGGAACAAAAAACAAACTAAAGCTATTATAAGTAAAACGGAGATAAGTCCAATAATATTCATATATCCACCCTTCACCAATTATAGTCTTAAAAGAACTAAAAACCGTCATTTTGAATATTATTTTTAACATTAATTAACGCAAAATTACAATATATTAATTGCATTTTGTAAGTTGGTTTGCCGGATTCCACTCATCTTGGAGGTGGTTGTTTATAAGATTTTTATAATAATTTTCTTTATAGTCTAAAAGTTCAAGTTGATTTTTTAATTCTTCCATTTTTTTTATGGCGTTAGTTTTTGTATTTTTTATTATTTCAAAACGTTCTTTTATAGTTGAATCACCTTCAAGACACAAATCAATGTATTTTTTTACTTCTTTTATTTCTGTCCCAACGCTCCGAAGGCAATTAACCATTTTTACCCATGCCAAATCGTTTTCGTTAAACATTCTGATATTATTTTTATTTCTTGATATTTCTGGAAATAGCTCATTTTTTGCCCAAAATCTGAGTGTATGTTCAGATATTCCCGTTTTTTCTGATACTTCTTTTATTGTGTACATTTTACCCCCCTTGACTGATAGTTACTATCAAGTTTTAAAATTATAATATCATAGATTTAAGTTAAAAATAAAGGTAGAAAAATGATATTAGACAAAATTGATTCACCACAAGATTTGAAAGAACTTTCAGTTGCTGAAATGGATGAGCTTTCGGCTGAAATGAGAAATTGTATTTTAAAAAGAGTAAATACGATAGGGGGCCACTTGGGTCCGGATTTAGGAATAGTTGAGGCGTCAATTGCGATGCACTATGTATTTAATTCGCCTGTCGACAAGTTTGTATTTGATGTTTCCCATCAATGTTATCCTCATAAAATGTTGACAGGCAGAAAAGAGGGCTTTACAACAGCTGATAAATATTTCTCTGTTTCGGGCTATTCAAATCCTGAAGAAAGTGAACATGACCATTTCATAATTGGACATACTTCAACATCGGTAAGTTTGGCTACAGGATTGGCTAAAGCAAGAGATTTGAAGGGTGAAAAATACAACGTAATTGCTTTAATCGGCGATGGCTCTTTAAGTGGCGGAGAGGCTTACGAGGGGCTTAATAATGCAGCTGTCTTGGGGTCAAACATTATTATTGTTGTCAATGACAACGAAATGTCTATTGCTGAAAATCATGGCGGCTTGTATGAAAATTTAAAATTGCTAAGAAAAACTAATGGAAAATCAGAGCTTAATTTCTTTAAGGCTTTAGGGTTTGATTATCATTATGTTGAGAATGGAAATGATATAAAATTGATGATTTCGGCTTTTGAAAATATTAAAGATTCTGAAAAACCTACGGTTTTACATATTCACACCTTAAAAGGTAAAGGATATGAACCTGCTGTGATTGATAAAGAATTTTATCATTGGCAAATGCCTGGATTTATGGAGCCTAAAAATGAAACAATAACACAAGTTGAAAGCTATGACAGTATAACTACTGATTATATTTTGAACAAACAAAAAAATGATAAAACTGTTGTTGCTATTTCGCCTGCAACTCCGGGTGCTACAGGATTTTCAAAAGAATTCAGAAGTTTGCTTGGCGACAATTATACAGATGTAGGAATTGCAGAGGAGCACGCAATCGCATATTCTTCAGCTATTGCAAAAAACGGCGGAAAACCTGTATTGGCGATATTGAGCTCCTTTGTTCAAAGAACGTATGACCAACTTTCACAAGATTTATGCTTAAATAACTCACCCGCAACCATTTTGGTATATTGGGGAGGGCTTTCAAATGCTGATATGACGCACTTGGGCTCTTTTGACATTCCTTTGATTAGCAATATTCCAAATATTGTTTATTTAGCTCCTACAACAAAGGAAGAGTATCTGGCTATGCTTGATTGGTCTGTTGAACAAAAAGAGCATCCTGTTGCAATAAGAGTGCCTTTTGGCGCATTTGTATCTACGGGTAAAAAGGATGAAACGAATTATTCCTTGTTAAATAAATATGAAACTGTTGAACAAGGTGATAAAGTTGCGATAATTGCTGTGGGAAATTTCTTTAATCTTGGAGTGGCTGTAAAGACAGAATTACAAAAGAAATTGGGAATAAATGCTACTTTGATAAATCCAAAATTCTTAACAGGTACTGATGAAGAACTTTTAAATTCACTAAAAAATAATCATCAAGTTGTAGTTACTTTAGAAAGTGGGATTTTAGATGGTGGCTTTGGACAAAAAATTGCAAGCTTTTATGGACCAACTGATATGAAAGTTTTAAATTTTGGCGGAAAGAAAGAATTTACAGATAGAGTTCCCATGGAGGTTTTATTTGAAAAATATCATTTGACTCCTGAATTAATTGTCGATGATGTTAAAAAGGTTCTATAGAAAGGTGTTTTTATGAAACAAATAATTGACCCTGTTTTCAAAACGGCAGAATTGAGTGAAAATCAGTATTTTGTGGGGCTTGCCTCTGCCCAAACCTTGGTTGAAATTGATGACTTTAATTGTCCGATTTGGAATGTGGTATTTGAAGCAAAAAGCCGTAATAACTGGCATAAACACCCAGGCGGACAAATCTTGTTGGTTATAGATGGCGAAGGATACTATCAAGAAAGAGGAAGTTCAAAAAAGAAAATTACAAAAGGTGATGTCGTTAAAATTCCACCCGATAAAGAGCACTGGCATGGTGCAACTGAAAATTCTAAACTTGTTCATCTTGCGATAGGGGCAAATATCAACCTTGGTATTGTTGAATGGTTAGAGCCTGTTTCTGACGAAGAATACTATAGCTAAATTTAAGGACGCATTTAGCGTCCTTTTTTATGTAAATAGTTGCTTTTTATTTTGTATCTGGTGATATAATGTATAATATCTAAAAGGAGAAATCATGAGAGACGAATTATTAACTGTAATTGAAAAAAACAGCAGAATTGATTTGAAAGAACTCGCTGTTATTCTTGGTGTAGAAGAAATTGATGTCGTTAATGAACTCGCCGCATTGGAAAATGAAGGTATAATTTGCGGTTATCATACTTTGATAAATTGGGAAAAAACATCTATCGAAAAGGTTACCGCATTGATAGAAGTAAGAGTCACGCCTCAACGTGGTCAAGGCTTTGATAACATTGCCGAAAGAATATATAACTATCCTGAGGTTAGAGCTGTCTATTTGATTTCAGGCGGATATGATTTACTTGTGACATTAGAAGAAAAATCATTGAAAGAAATTTCAAGTTTTGTTTCTGATAAATTATCTACGTTAAACAGTGTTTTGAGTACCGCTACTCATTTTATATTGAAAAAATACAAAGACCACGGTACGGTTTTGTCAAAGAAGATAGAAGATAAAAGAGAGGTAATTACTCCATGAAAAACCCTCTTTCAAAAAGTGTTATAAATATAAAACCGTCAGGTATAAGAAAATTTTTTGATATAGTTCATGAAATGCAAGACGCAATTTCTCTTGGTGTTGGAGAGCCTGATTTTGATACCCCTTGGCATATAAGAGATGAAGGTATTTATTCTTTAGAACGTGGACGTACTTTTTATACCTCGAATTCCGGTTTAAAAGATTTAAAACAAGAAATTGCCAATTTTACCAAAAGAACACAAGGAATCAGTTATGATTTTGAACATGAAGTTTTGGTTACAGTAGGTGGTTCAGAAGCTATTGATATCGGTTTCAGAGCTATGATTAACTCAGGAGATGAAGTTATAATTCCTCAACCCAGCTATGTTTCTTACGAACCTTGTGCTGTATTAGCAGGTGCGAAGCCTGTTATTATCGACTTGAAAGCAGAAAATGATTTTAGATTAACACCTCAAGAACTACTTGATGCGATTACTGATAAAACAAAAATTTTGGTATTACCTTTTCCGAATAATCCGACAGGTTCTATTATGGAAAAATCAGATTTAGAAGCTATTGCAAAAATTGTAATAGAAAATGATATATGGGTAATGTCTGATGAAATATATGGGGCACTTACTTATAAAGGTGAACACACATCTATTGCATCGCTCCCCGGAATGAAAGAGCGTACGATTTTAATAAACGGTTTTTCAAAAGCATACGCAATGACCGGGTGGCGTTTAGGCTATGCTTGTGCTCCAAAAATTCTAATTGAGCAAATGACAAAAATTCACCAATTTGCTATTATGTGTGCACCTACGACAAGTCAATATGCTGCTATTGAGGCATTAAAACACGGTGACGATGACGTGAAAGAGATGAAACAATCTTATAATCAAAGACGACGTTTTTTGATGCATAAATTTAAAGAGATGGATTTAGATTGTTTTGAGCCATACGGTGCTTTTTACGTGTTTCCGTGTATAAAAGAATTTGGACTATCCAGTGAAGAATTTGCGACACGATTTTTGCAAGAAGAAAAAGTCGCAACAATCCCCGGAACCGCTTTTGGGAATTCAGGAGAAGGCTATTTAAGAATATCTTATGCTTATTCATTAGAAACATTAAAAATAGCTATGGAAAAATTGCAAAAGTTTGTGACAAAACTTAGAGAAGAAAATAAAGCTGAAAAAGAAACCGCAACTCTTTAAAGCTTACTTTCTTGTTTGTGTTTTTTCTTGCAAGTAATCATTTTGCTTAAAGTATCAGATGGATTATCTTCGTGGTATTCGATAGCGTGCTCGGATTTTTCGTGGTAATCGATTAAATGGTAATGCATAGACATCTCAAGATTGATTAGAGCTATGTTATAGCGGTATTGCGAATTTATCACGTTTAGCAAGGATTGATGATAGCTTTTTATGGCATCTTGAACGTCTAATTGGTTCATAGAGCCTAAGGTATAATTATTTTTTGTGAGAGTCAAATTGTTTTCTGCAATTTTGTTTTGTTCTTTTGCAATCGGGATTAAAGATTGGGTTTCATTGACTGTATTTAAAGCTCTTCGCACTCTATAATATAAATCTTTTTTGAACTTGTTAATGGTATCTTGTGCTATATTTAGTTCTTGATTTGCACTTTTTATATCGTATTTTTGTTTCATAAGATTTAATGATGAGGAAACATTAACCCCAATAGCCAAATCGTTATTATAATATTGATTTGTGTTCAAAATATCATAACCAATTCTTCCTCCAATTTCAGGGTAATATGAGCGTTTTACAAACAACAACGATTGTTCCATTGCGTTTTTTACAGCAACGAGAACTTTTAAATCAGGGCTGTTTTTGTACGCAAGAGATGTTGCTTCAGAATATGTAAAATGAGGATGTTCGAATATAGTTTCATCTTTTTTTATAGTGGCATTTTTTTTGTTAGAAATATTTATATAAGGTGATTTTTCTGTAAAATATTGAAAGGTTTGAGTTTCGTAAATTTCATAATTAGGAGCATTATCAAGGAACATTGCATTATTGAGATTTTCTTTTGCATTTGCATAATCATCTTCAGCATCAAGCATTTGGATTTTTGCTTGAGATTGTTGAATTTGAGAGTTTAAAAAATCGACTTTATTCTTTTTTTTAGATAAAACCAAATTTTCCATCTCTTTTGTTGTTTGAGCTTCAATTTTGTAATTTTGTTGAGCAGCAGCGAAAATAGCCTTTGCTCTTAAAGTGGCATAATATTTATCTTTGATGTCGAAAACAGTGGAGCAAACAGAGTCTTCAAATTCATATTGTGCTGCAATTTTTAAAAATTCTTCCATTCTGATATTGGCGGTAGTTTTTCCAAAATCCCAAATCATTTTATTTAGCATTACGTTAAAGTTAGGATATTCTTTATAATTGTGATAAAAATCCTCATGGTCAGAGTTATAAATTTGACCAATATTAGCACTTAGCCCAAGAGTAGGAAAATATTCTGATTTAGCTGTTCCAACATTACTTTTTGCAAGCTCATACTTGTGCTCATATTCTTTGATTATCGGGCTGTTGCTTATTCCGACGGCAATACAGTCTGTAATGGATAAGATTGCACCATCTTTTATCACCGGTTGTTGATGGTGATGTTCCGTTTCGCAACAGCAGTGGTGAGGTGCTTCAATGGCTGAAACTTTTGAGCTATATAAAGCAAAACATAAAACAATTAAAAATAGTGAAAATATCTTTTTGTATTTATATTTTTTCATAACAAAACCATTATAGTCTAAATATCAAAAGTGAGTATTTTATTTTTAATTTTCTCAAAAATCAAATGCCCGATAAGAGAATGAGCCTCTTTTGTATAATGCAAATTGTCTTCAACTGCAGTTTTGATGTCTTTTCCGAATGTTATTAACTCTACATTTTCAGAATCTGCCACTTTGGAATATATTTGATGCACACATTTTGAAAGATTTATCGAGTAATCATTAAACTGAAAACTAAAAAAGCCTTTTTTAATATCCTGATTAAGCTCTGGCGGTTCGATAACTATTATATTGGATATATGTTTATATGATTTTAATTTTTTTATAAATTTGATAAGTCCAGCTTCAATATCTTTTGGTTCAAGCTTGTAGACGTATTGCAAATCGTTTGCCCCCAATGCAAAGATAAAATAATCAATCGGGCAATTAGGTAAGCAAGAATCAAGATATTCCAATCCGGATTGTTTTAAGCCATCATATGATTTTACAAACGCTGTTCTATTGTTGCAACCTTCTTCTACAATATTACATTTATTTTTCAAAAGGTTTGTTAAAACACCTGTCCAACGAGTATTTTTGTCAAATCTGGTATGGTCATCAGCTTTATAGCCATATGTATTTGAATCACCGTAACAAAATATAGTTTTCATTCGACTCCTATTTTATGGTATGCCATAATTATAAAAATACAATACTAATCAGCTTTTGTAAAATAAAAACTGATTTGAAAAGTGTAAACATTAATATATTGTAGTAACTAAATTTTAACCCTTGTTTGAATGGAAATCATATTTGAATGTTCCCCATTGTCGACATTGCGATACGTATAGGCTGCAAGTATTTTAAAGCTATTACTTATTTTGTATGCAAGTCCACCGGTACATTCTGTTATTAGATGAGTAGTTGCTTGCAAATTAGGATTGAAGACATCATATCTTCCGATTACTTGAAGTTTTTTATTTATATCATAAATTATAGTGTCGTAAAAACCTTCACACTCGTTTCTTCCTTGAGCACCGGCGTTAAATCCGTCTGCGTGGGAATATTCAAATTTATTATGAAAATTTTTATAGTCATAGCCTATATAAGCCCCATAAACAGAATATGAAACATCATTTTTACCAGTTGAAATGCCGGTTCCCATTGTGAGTTTTCCGAATTTTTCAGCATCTAAATTTGCCAAAGGCTTTAATGTCAACCAACTTGTAAAATCTACACCGTTAGTAAGATTTTCCCAATAGCGAGTGCTGTCATATAACCCTATATCGTAATCCATATATTTGTAATTACCGACATTTCTGATACCAAAGGATCTCGTATTACCAAAAGTTCTACCGATTTGAGAACGAGTCGGCAAATCTTGGTTGAAGGTAGATACATATCCGTCAACACCAATCGGTAAACGCCAAGTTTGTCCCAAATGCACTTGATTGTGTTTATTAAATTCGTAGACAAGCCCCATTTCGGAAACTTTTTCCATAAATCTGTTTTCGTGTCCCTTGACAAATTTTAACAAATTATAAGAAAATCTCAAAGTCGTTTTGTTATCTTTAAATTTAGTAATGGTAGAAATTTCACCTACCGTGTTATTCCAGTTGTTGCCAATCCTTGAGCCTTCCCAAGGATAAGTGAGAGTTTCGCCTCCAACATATAAAAGCCCCATTTTGAAACTTTTGATTGGTCCCCCTTCAAACTGATAACCATCTTTATTGAATATTTGTAATGGCTTTGGTCTGTTTTCTTCAATAGAAATTCTTTGGACAAAGGTGGGTTTGCCATTTTCATCAATTATAGTCGAATAATTTGCATCTGAATTTTCAATATTTGCTTCATTTTTTTGTACACCAAGGTCAATTTTGACACCTGGAGTTAAAGCTTGAGCTATTTGATAAGTGGTAGAATATGCATCGTTTTCAAATAAATTTTGTTTGTAATTTTCCTGAGTTTGTGTAATAGATGCAGGTTGGTAGGAATGAATAGAGTCTGTGGTCGTATCTATTGGAAGGGTTATTTCATTTAAAGCTAAAGCTTTCCCACTAAACAGAGCTGAAAGACCTACTCCGACACAAAAAAGTGCCAATAAGTTTTTCTTCAATTTTAATATCCTTCGTTGTTAATTATTTTGTTCGTTAATTATACTATTTAGATGTGATAATACTCCGTTTAGAGTTTCTGCTTCATTATCCAAGTCTTCAGAAATTAATGCAGTATTTCTAGCTGTTTCAGCATTATTGTTAAGAATGCCTGTGACTTGATTTATTGCTGTTGAAATTTGTTCAACACCGATTTTTTGTTCATTAGTTGAAACTGTTATTTCTTGCATAATTTCGTCAACTTTTTTAGTTTTATCTGTAATTTCTACAATAGCTTTGTGAACATCTTTAGCAATTTGATTACTTTGGTCGCATAAAATTATATTATTTTCAATTAAAGCAGTTGTATCTTTTGAAGATTCAGTACTTCTTTGTGCTAAATTTCTAACTTCTTCAGCGACAACAGCAAAACCTTTGCCTGCCTCTCCTGCCCTTGCTGCTTCAACAGCCGCATTAAGAGCAAGAATATTAGTTTGGAATGAAATTTCATCAATTACTTTAATGATTTTTGAAATTTCTTGACTGGAAATATTAATTTTTTCCATTGAATCCATAAGAATATTCATTTTTTCATAGCTTTTTTTAGTGCCTTCTAAGCTTTCTTTTGATAACTTAGCTGCGAAAGAAGTATTTTCGTCATTTCTATCAATCATAGATGAAGTTTCTTGTATTGAAGCAGAAATTTCTTCAACAGAAGCAGCTTGTTCAGTTGAACCTTTAGCAAGTGCTTCGCTTGAGTTGATTAGATTTTTAGAAGAAGATAATAAATTATTAGAGGTCGAATTTAATTCATCATATAAAGATAGTAAATCTTTAACTACTTTATCAGTAAAAAAGAATTTTGTAACTAAAATAAGTCCAAGCATGACGAGTATATTTAAGCTAAGGATTATTATTACAGTTTTGTTGACCATTTCATTGACTTCTGTTAAATATACACCGGTAGCAATGACCCAGCCCCACGGTTTATAAGCTTTTGCAGTAGAAATTTTATCAACAATTGTACCTTCAGCAGGTCCACCGGGTATTTTTCTTACCACTTTATATTTATAGAATTCGCCGTTACCTGATTTTGCCATTTCCGTAATATCTTTGTAAAAATATTTTCCATCCGGACCTGTAGTGGCAGTGCAATCAGAATGGAATGGTCTTTTTGGGTTATATATCATTATATTGTTGTAGTCATTTATCCATATGTAATTCTTACCATTTTCATAAGAATAAGTTTCTATAGCTTGTTCAGCTGCTTTTTTAGCATCAGCGACAGTCATTTCTCCATTTTTCGCCTTGTCACCATAAAACGACACCATATTATATGCAACTTCTGTGAGTTCTTCAATTTTGACTTGTGCAGAATCTGTTATTGCTTTTTTAATCTGAATAACACTTGCGACTGAAGTTAATATTGCCACTAATCAAACAATTGAAATTACTAATAAATTTATTTTTTTTCTAAAGCTGAATTTTTCAATACTCATAAACTACCTCAAACGCAAATAATTAAATACATATCTATTTTAAAATTTTTATTAAAGAAGGTCAATACATTATAACGGGTATTTTAAAAAGTTAATACACAAAAAGAGCATGACCGAAATCACACTCTTTTTATGAATAAATTTTATAAGTTAAGCCATAGCTTTTTGAACAGCAACAGCACAAGCTACAGTAGCACCAACCATCGGGTTGTTGCCCATGCCGATAACGCCCATCATCTCAACGTGAGCCGGAACAGAAGATGAACCAGCAAATTGAGCATCGCCGTGCATTCTTCCCATAGTATCAGTCATACCGTATGAAGCAGGACCGGCAGCAACGTTATCTGGGTGAAGAGTTCTACCTGTACCACCACCAGAAGCTACTGAGAAGTATTTTCTACCGTTTTCCCAGCACCATTTTTTGTAAGTACCGGCAACAGGATGTTGGAAACGAGTCGGGTTAGTTGAATTACCGGTTATAGAAACGTCAACACCTTCTTTAATCATGATAGCAACGCCTTCAGAAACATCATCTGCACCGTAGCATTTAACTTTAGCTCTTTCGCCCTCAGAAAATGGAGTTTCTTTAACGATTTTGAGTTCGCTTGTTTTGAAATCATAAGCAGTTTCAACAGCTGTAAAACCGTTGATTCTAGCGATAACGTAAGCGGCGTCTTTTCCCAGACCGTTCAAGATAACTCTTAAGGGTTCTTTTCTTACTTTGTTAGCATTTCTTGCAATACCGATAGCACCTTCAGCTGCAGCGAATGATTCGTGACCGGCTAAGAAGCAGAAACATTTAGTTTCTTCTCTCAAAAGCATAGCACCAAGGTTTCCGTGACCAAGTCCGACTTTTCTTGTGTCACCGACAGAGCCGGGTACCGCGAATGCTTGTAAGCCGATACCGATTGTTTCAGCTGCATCAGCTGCGTTTTTGATACCTTTTTTAATTGCGATGGCACAACCCAATGTATATGCCCAAGAGGCATTATCAAAAGCAATAGGTTGAATGCCTTTAACGATTTCGTCAACGTTTATACCTTTAGATAAGCATAATTCATTAGCTTCGTCTAAAGATTTGAAGCCATATTCAGCTAAGACTTTAGCCAAAGAAGCTTCACGTCTGTCTTGTCCTTCAAATTTTGCCATTTTTTATTTCCTTATAATTAATTACTATTAAGTGTATATATGTTTTGTAAGCTTGATTTATTCTTTTCTCGGGTCAATAGTTTTGACAGCGTCAGCAAATCTGCCGTAAGTACCGATATTTTTTTCATAAGCTTCTTTAGGGTCTTTACCTGCTTTTATAGCATCCATAACTTTGCCGAGGTTTACGAATTTGTATCCGATAACTTCGTCATTTTTATCCAATCCTAATTCTAGGATATAGCCTTCTGTAAGAGAAAGGTATCTAACGCCTTTAGCTTTTGTAGAGTGGATTGTACCGGCCATAGAGCAAAGACCTTTACCCAAATCTTCAAGACCGGCACCAATTGGTAAACCGTTTTCAGAGAAAGCAGTTTGAGTACGGCCGTAAACGATTTGTAGGAATAATTCTCTCATAGCAACATTTATAGCATCGCAAACCAAGTCAGTATTTAAAGCTTCCAGGATTGTTTTACCGGGTAGAATTTCGCCTGCCATAGCAGCAGAGTGAGTCATTCCTGAGCAACCTAAGGTTTCAACTAAAGCTTCTTCGATGATACCGTCTTTAACATTTAGGGTTAATTTGCAAGTACCTTGTTGTGGAGCACAACATCCGCAACCGTGAGTTAAACCGGAAATATCTTTAATTTCCTTACATTTTGTCCATTGTCCTTCTTGAGGAATTGGAGCAGGAACACCTTTAACGCCGCGAGCTACACAGCATTTTTCTTCGATTTCCTTTGTTAATTGAATGTGATCCATATGACCTCCTTGTTTCTATATAACTTTCATTAAAATAAAATCTATATGTGTCGGATAGGCATGCCTCAAAACGGCTAGTCGGGCTAATCCTTCCAGACATCACGATTATACAATAAACACATTTTATTTGGAAATAAAAATATTCCCCATCTGTATGAGTTATTTGAACTTGAGGTGTGGTTTAATCGTTATATATATAGGAAATATAATTGGGGACTAAAAGTAGGATGAAGTTTGGATATAAAATAGCTGTTTGGGCTTTGACTTTAACTTTAACCTTTTTACTGCCCGTAAATCAAGCTTTTTCTTTGGAGGAAGCAACTGTAAAAAGAGCACCTATGACTATTAAAGATTGTATTAATACTGCTTTGCAGAACAGTCCGACTGTTAAAAAATCACGTCTTAATTATAATCTTGCAAAAACAGAAGTTGGTATTTCTAAAACGGCTCCTACGTCTAACTACGTTAATCAAGAGCAAACAAATCAAAATCTGACAGCGTGCCTGCGTACTAAAAGTACGATAAATAAAAAGCTTCAAACATCTATAAAAAAAGGCACTCCTACAATGAGACATCTTTTCTAAGGTAGTCCAAGTTTCCTTTCATAATGACCCACGCAGTGCAACCTGTGCCTTTGGTGTGGCAAAGTGAAGGATCTCTATTAAAACTATATTCCGGATATTTATAGTTTGGCATACCGTCAGGCACTATAGAATCTTTGTGTATTATAAAGCTAAATAAATCTTTTCCGAATGTATTCGGGTATTTATCTCCGTTAATATCTACGGTGATTGTGCCAAAAGCAGGGAATGAGAGGTAACTGCTTGCTAATAGATTTATTGCCAGAGACATTCCATCAGTCAGTTGAAGTGTGTAGAAATATGTTCCTCCAAATGTGCTGCCGGAAGATCCGTCCAGATTTTTGTAAGTAACAGAGGGGAAACAACCACTGTTATATTCATTCATTCTTCCGCATTTTTTGTTTATGTTTAGATATTGAGTGATGTATCCCGCATAAGCCATCGTTGCATCGTAATAGCCTCCATAGTCAGCAATATCAAAAGAATCTTGGCTCAACACGAGACCGTGAGCACGGCTTAAAGTTGAATATGCTTTTTTTACCGCTGTTATTGTTTCTTGCTCATTGGTTTTGTTCAGCAATGAAGGTATTGTCATCGCAGCGATAATACCAATTATGACTAAAGTAATCAAAACTTCAGCTAATGTGAAAGCGGTAAAAGACCTTGTTGTTACAGGATTGTATTGAGTTGGGATGATAAATTGCATAAATAATTCCATTTTTGTATATAATAAGCCAAACTAACTATAGATTACCCCAATTATTACCTATTGTAAAGTGAAGCTAAAACCTATAAAATATTCCCCAGATGAATGAGTGATTTGAACTAATATTGTGGTTTAATCGTTATATATATAGGAAATATAATTGGGGACTAAAAGTAGGATGAAGTTTGGATATAAAATAGCTGTTTGGGCTTTGACTTTAACTTTAACCTTTTTACTGCCCGCAAATCAAGCTTTTTCTTTGGAGGAAGCAACTGTAAAAAGAGCACCTATGACTATTAAAGATTGTATTAATACTGCTTTGCAGAACAGTCCTAATGTTAAAAAATCCAAATTGAATTATGAATCCGCAAAGGCTGACGTTGGTATCTCAAAATCAGTGTATGCTCCTACTATTGGGCTTGGTACGGGGTATAATTATAATAAAAATGATACTTCTTACACCAATATTAATCAGAACTATTATGCAGCGGAGGCGTCTTTAAATCAGCTTATTTGGGATTTTGGAAAATCATATGCCAATATCAAAATGCAGGGCTTTAATAAAATAACTGCATTATTCAATTTTGACAATACTGTTTTGACTACGATTTTTGATGTCAAAGTCAATTATTATGGTGTTCTTGCAGCCGAAGCAAATGTTGATATTGCAAAATATAACGTCGATATGAATGAGAGAAATTATCAAAGAACAAAAGCTTTCTTTGAAGAGGGTATTAAATCAAAAATAGACCTTGTAAATGCGGAGGTCTATTTGAGCGATTCAAAAGTAACGCTTGTAAAAGCTGAAAATTCTTATAAAAATGCTCTTATAAAGCTCAATAACTCTATGTATATGGCATATACTCCGATTTATGAAATAGAAGATATTAAATCCGTAAAACAAAACAAGGGCTTATCGCCTGTTAATTTTTTGAAAATTGACGAAAAAAAAGATATAAGTGCTCCACCAAAAGGCGTCAATGATGCTTTTTTAATCTCAAAAGTTGAGAAGGTGGATATTGTCACAAATTATAAATTTGAAGAATTTCCGTATTCGTTTGAGGAATGTCTTGACTTAGCAAAGAAAAACCGTCCCGATTTGAAAGCATACGAGTCAACTTTAAAAGCCATGCAGGAAAATTTGTTGTATGTAAAAAGAGAATATTATCCATCTTTAAGTGGCAAAGTCGGCTATGCTTACAGGGATTTAAACAGTACCAAATCTTTAACTGCCGCTGTTAATTTGACCACAAATTTAAATGTAATGCAGGTAAAAAATGACATTGACAAGGCTAAAGTTAAAGTTGAACTTGCTCAAAATGAAATTGATTTGTTAAATCAAAATATATATTTTCAAATTCAAGATGCATATGTAAATATGCTCGAATTGGAACGTCAAATCCCACTATTAGCTATTAAAGTTAAACAAACAAAGGAAAATTTGGAGCTGGCTGATGGCAGATATTCTGTCGGTTTAGGAGATTATATTGAACTTCAAGATGCAAAAGTTAATTATAATTCTGCTCAATATTCTTACGTGCAAACGGTTCAAAATTACAACGTAGCAAGAGCGGCACTTGAAAGGGTTGTCGCACTTGAACAAGATACTGCAATAAAAATTGAGGATATAAAAAATGAATATAAAAAATCCTAAGGTAATAGCTGTTTCGGTGGTTTGCATTGCCATTGTTGCAATTGGCGGATTTCTGTCTGCACAAAAACAACCGAAATTTGAAACAAAACCGCTTGAGACTTGTACTATAACAGAAGTCGTTGAAGCCTCTGGAACAATAAACCCCGTAAATACTGTTAGCGTTGGTTCTACAGTGTCAGGTCTTATAAAAGGGATTTATGTCGATTTTAACTCAGAAGTTAAAAAAGGACAAATTTTGGCTCAAATTGACCCTGCGAATTTTGAAGCTACAGTCGCCCAAAACGAAGCCTCAATTGCGAATTCAAAGGCTAATCTTATAAAACTTCAAGCAACTGCCGAAATGAGTAGAAAAACTTACACTCGTTATAAAAATTTGTATTCAAGAAATTTTGTCGCAAAAAGCGAATTGGACCAAGCTGAAAGTGACTATAAGGCTAGTATGGCTCAGATTTCTGCTGCAAGAGCTCAAATTCGTCAAAATCAAGCACAATATCAAACAGCTATGACAAATCTAGGCTATACAAGAATTGTCGCACCTGTTGATGGTACTGTTATTTCAAGAAAAATTGACGTTGGACAACCGGTTGCAGCAAGCTTTCAAGCTCCTGAATTGTTTACTATTGCTCAAGATTTGAAAAAAATGCAAATTGAAGTTAATGTCTCAGAAGCCGATATAAGCAAAGTGAAAGTCGGGCAAGAAGTTAAATATACTCTCGACGGTTATCCTGATTCTGAATTTACAGGAAAAGTTTCGCAGGTTAGACTCTCTGCTACAACTGTTTCAAATGTCGTTACGTACCCTGTTATTGTCGAAGTTAATAATGATGATTTGAAGCTTGTCCCCGGTATGACTGCTAATGTATCCATTATTACAAGCAAAAGCGAAAACGTGCTATGTGCCCCAAATAACGCTTTGAAATTTACTATGGATGCTGAACAAAAATACAAGGAACAAGGGCTTTGGATTTTGGTGAAAAACAAGCCCGAAAGATTTAATATAAAAACAGGTACAAGTAATGATTCTGTGACAGAAGTTATATCAAAAGAATTGAAATCCGGCATGCAAGTTATTTTAGAACAAAAAAACAAAAAAGGTGAAAAAATGGCTCACGATATCTCATCTTCTCGTGGAGGCTCTAAAAGCGGCAAGTCGCCAATGAGAATGTTCTAATGAGTTTAATTGAAGTAAAAAATGTTATAAAAACATATTTGTCAGGCGAAAATTCGTTTAATGCTTTAAATGATGTTTCCTTGAATGTTGAAAAAGGTGAATTTGTTGCGATTATGGGAGCTTCAGGTTCTGGTAAATCAACATTTATGAATCTGTTAGGTTGTTTGGATATCCCGAATTCAGGGTCATACAAGCTTGATGGAATTGACATTTTATCCCAAAATATTAATACACTTGCTGAAATCAGAAATTTGAAAATGGGTTTTGTTTTTCAGGGATTTAATCTGATTTCAAGAACCTCTGCTCTTGAAAATGTCGAGCTCCCGATGATATATAAGGGAGTTTCGGAAGATGAACGAATAAAAATAGCGATGAAAGCTCTTAAAACGGTCGGTCTTGAGGGGCGTGAAAATCATATGCCTAATCAAATTTCAGGTGGGCAACAACAAAGGGTCGCAATAGCAAGGGCTATAGTGAATGATGCTCCGCTTATTTTGGCAGATGAACCCACTGGAAATCTCGATACGAAAACAAGTGTTGAAATAATGGAGCTTTTTATTAAATTGAATACAACAGGCAAAACGATTATTCTTGTAACCCATGAGCCTGATATTGCAGAATATTGCAAGCGGATAGTGCGTTTTAAAGACGGAAATATAATCTCTGACGAGGTGAAATTATGATTGATGCCAAATCCACATTTAATATGGCAATTCGCTCTTTAAAAATAAACAAAATGCGTTCAATTTTAACGAGTTTAGGCATTATAATCGGCGTTAGTGCCGTAATTATTATGCTTGCAGTCGGGACAGGTGCAAGAGAGAAAATCGCAAAAGATATGGAATCTATGGGGAGCAACATTCTTGTTGTTCGTTCCGGGGCTGCAAATTCAGGCGGTGTAAGAATGGGCAGTGGCTCCAAGCCTACATTGACATTAAAAGATGCAAAAGCTATAGAAAAAAGTTGCTCAAATGTATTATCAATTGCACCTTATTCAAGCGAAGTAAAACAGCTTACTTTCAGAAACCAGAACTGGTCCTCAACTGTTGGCGGTACAACGGATTCGTTTTTATTTATAAGAAATTATGAAATTCAATCAGGGCGAAATTTTTCAAACGAAGATGTTAAAAATGCCTCAAAAGTTGCAATAATCGGTAACACAATCGCAACAGAACTTTTTGGCGACATGGAGCCTATTGGCAAAACTTTCAGAATTGGGAATGTACCTTTTAAAATTATAGGAGTGCTTGCAACAAAAGGCCAAAGCGGTATGGGGCAAGACCAAGATGATATTTCTTTTATTCCGATAACAACTGCTCAACGTAAAGTTTTTGGGACTGATTTTCCGGGAACTGTTTCTATGATAAACGTCAAAGCCACAGATTCAGAGGCGTTGACAAATTTAGAAGATGAAATTACAGATTTGATAAGAGAAAAACATCACATCGGAAAATTTCAAGAAGATGATTTTCAAATAAGAAACATGGCTCAGATGCAGGAAACAATAAAATCTTCAGCAAAAACAATGTCGGTTCTACTAGGGGCGATAGCTTCAATTTCATTGCTTGTAGGCGGGATTGGTATTATGAATATAATGCTTGTTTCTGTTACAGAAAGAACAAAAGAAATAGGCATCAGAATGTCTATAGGTGCAAAACCTGCTGATATAAGGGTTCAATTTTTGATTGAATCAATCATTCTTTCCTTAGCCGGTGGCATCATAGGCGTAATCATAGGAATAAGCGGAGCTGCATTAATCCAAATGGGCGGTGCTATGAGTGCAAAAGTGTCTTTATTCTCTATTTGCTTAGCATTGGGTTTTTCAGGCTTTATCGGTGTGGTATTCGGATATTATCCCGCATACAAAGCCTCTTTGTTAAATCCTATTGATGCTTTACGCTATGAATAAGCCTAATTACACAAGTAATTTTCCGGATCTTTTTTGCAGTCGATATTTGTCAATATTGCTTCAGCTCCTCTAATCGGATATATTTGATTACCGTTGTAATAAGATAGTTCAAAAACATATCCGTCGTTGAGTTCGTTTGCATAATGGGTTATTGTATTCGGACCCCTATCGCCGTTTACGTCTATTAAAATATAATTATTACTTATAGAAAAAGCCATTCCGTCTGCAGTGTAAAAGGTTATAGTGCCAGAATAGTCATCTATTTCGTGGCAAGCTTTTGCTTGTTCTGGAGGCATTGATGAAACTATATTGAAATATTTTGAGTAAAATTCATCATACCAACATTGGTCGTCACTGCATTTGTTTGTTAAATCTTCTAGGTTTTCGCCCGAATCAGCTTCAAATTTCATAACTGCTTGATGTAATACAGAATATGCTTTTTTGACACCAACCTTTTTTTCCTCATCGTTAGTTTTATTTAGTAATGAAGGAATAGTAAGAGCCGCAATAATGCCTATAATAACCAATGTTATTAGGACTTCTGCCAAAGTAAAAGCTTTTTGTTCTTTCATTCAAACTCCTGTTCTAAAAACCGCAACCTGCTGTTGCTGATTGCTCAGATTTAATTTTGTTGCAGTCTATGTCTTTTATCACGGAAACTGCAGGCGGAATTGGGGTAACTTTGTGAATTTCTTCGCCGTTACTATTTGTATTCCTCTCAAAAACAAAAACGAAACTGTCTTTTAAGTCAGTTCCGCTATGAGTTATTGTATTAGGTTTTTTATCGCCGTTCACGTCAACAATTACAAGGTCTTCTTTTGGTGAAAAAGCCATTCCGTCAGCGGTATAAAAAGTAATTCCGTCGCCAAAGTCACCGCCGATATTGCTACAAGCGGTTGCTGATGATGCGGCTGTTGTTGAGATAATGTTGAAATGTTTTTTATAAAAATTTTCAAATAAACAATTTGAATCAGCACAAGATTCTCTAATATCTTTGAAACACTGTCCGCTTTCTGAGTATTCTTTTTCTTGAGCTTGAGATAACATTGAATAAGCTTTTTTGACACCTGTTCGAATTTCTTTATCATTTGTGTCATTTAACAGGGACGGTATAGTAAGTGCAGCAATAACACCGATTATCACGAGTGTAATAAGAACTTCGGCCAACGTAAATGCTTTTTTATCCATTAATGCTCCAAATACTTTATTACAATAATAATATATACAGAGATATATTGTCAACAATTTCTCATTCATACGACCTCTTTCATGTTACAAATTGTGTCTTTTCTTGCGTGGTTTTTGTTAAAAGTATTCAAAAAATCAGTATGCGGGGTTTAAAACAATATAATTTAAAGTGTGAGAGGTAAAATATGCTCAAAGTTACAGGTGATTATAGTCCAAAAACAAAGCCTTACGAAGGCTTACACAAGGAAAAAGATACACCGCCTAAGGTCAAATCGCCTAGTGAATATAAAATCACTTGCCCTAATATTAAAACACCAGAGCGTCCTGCTTTCTTATATAATCAAACTCCACTTCCATCTGAAATTCAGTCTAAGATTGATGAAATAAAAGAACTTCAGTTGCAAGAAAGACTTAAAGCCGAAGAACAAGAACGTTTAGCTGAACACATTGACGAAGTGACTGACGCTGACAAGTCTGCTCAGAGTATTAACGACCTTGATATGGATGAAATTTTATCTATAGAGCTTCCTCAAAAAACAAAAGGCGGACCTATTCCGTTTGAGCTTGGGGATAAATATTTGACGCTCGATAAATATCAACAAGAAGCTATTGATGAATTTAATAGTGGCAAGACTTCTATTGTTACCGCTCCTACAGGAACCGGTAAAACACTTATTGCTGAATATGGAATTGATGATATTTTAAAAAAAGGTAAAAAAGTTATTTATCTTTCACCTTTAAAAGCATTGAGCAATGAAAAATATACAAAATTCAGTGAATTATTCGGAAATTACGGCAAATATTATGATTTTGAAGATAGCAAAAATGTAGGTATTATTACCGGCGATATAGCTATAAATCCTGACGCACAGCTACTTGTTATGACTACTGAAATATACAGAAATATGCTTACTTGCGGCACAAAAGAAGAAGCTGCTGAAAAATTAAAAGACTTCGATGCTGTTATTTACGACGAATTTCATTACATGAACGACCCCGATAGAGGTAAAGTTTGGGAAGAATCTGTTATGAATACTCCTAAACACATGAAGCAAATGATGCTTTCTGCGACAGCTTCAAACGCTCCTCAAATTGCAGAATGGGTTAATGAATTAAATCCTGAAAAGAAAGTAGCACTGATAAATGTACCTGAAACAGAACGTCACGTTCCTTTGAAAGAATATGTTTTCGGCTTCGAGCAAGGCGAAGGTATGAAAATTCAACCTGCTGCAACTTACAAAATTTTTATGGACGATTTGGATTCTGAAAATCTTAGCGACAGGCAAGTCCTTGCTTTAAACGATTTGAAAGAACTTTATCAAACCGAAAATCCTACCGAAAAAATTAAAACTTGGAAAGATATTCAAGAAGATGGTGCTATCTCAACTGATAAATTTACTGAAAAACTTATTGCTGATGGGGCTGAAAAAGAAAAGGCTGAGCAAATTGCTCTAGTTCTTGCTAATAAAAATAAAGCGGTTTACAACGATTGTTTTAATTTGGATTTCCCCTCCAAAACTCCTAAAACTAACGCTTTGATAAAAATCCTTAATAAAGAAGATAAAACCCCTGCTTTATTCTTTGTTTTCAGCAAAAAAAATTGTCAAAAATATTGTGATTTTGCAAATAAAAAAGTAGGTACTCTTTTGACTCCGGAACAATCAAAACAAGTCCTCGACAGGGTCAACGATGCTAAAGAAAAAGGTATTTATCTCGGAAAAGATTTCGATGAAAATTGCCTAAACAGTTTGATGAAAGGCTACGCCGTTCACCATGCCGGCATGTTACCTGCTTATAAAAGTTTAGTGGAAGGGCTTGCTCGTGAAGGTTTGGTAAAAGTTTGTTTTGCGACAGAAACATTGATTGCTGGAATAAATATGCCTTTCAAAACAGTCGTGTTGACTTCTTTGAATAAATCCAACGGCTCAGGCACGATTTTGCTTCCGAATTCAACATTCAAACAAGGTTCCGGACGTTCAGGACGACGCGGTATTGATAATATTGGCAACGTAATAATTATGCCTAAGAGCAGAAGCGATTTGGAAAATTTTTATAAATTGTTAAAATCAACAGATACTTCTATAAACAGCCAATATAAAGCTACTTATTCTTCATTGTTGTCGCCAAATATGCTTAACCATATGGATGAAACTTTGAAAAATACTTTTGCTTATTACCAAAAGAAGGACAAAAACAAAAATATATTGACTGAAGCTCAAAGTAAAAAGCAATTGCTTGAAAGTATGGGATATGTCCAAAAAGATGCAAACGGAATATATTCAACAACAGAAAAAGGTGATATTGCAAAAAAAATATTCGGCGTAAATGAAATTGTTATGACTGAAATTTTAACCGACCCTAAATATACAAAAGATATGTCATCTGCTGAACTCGCAGGATTGATGGCTATTTTTGCTGATGTTAAGGATGATAATCCTAAACAAACTTTCTCTCCTGAATATAAGGATTTTGCAGAAAAAGCCGCTCCCGCAATAGAAATGGCTAACTATGTAAAAGGTCAAGAATATCGTCACAAAATATATGAAAAACTGCCTACCAGCACAAGTTTGGCTACGTCAATTCTGAAGTTCGCTCAAACCGATATAACAGAAGATGACCCGCAAAAAGTTTGGAAAGATATGATTAACGAGCTTCGAGAAAAACATTTGATTAACTACGAAGGTGATATGTTGAGAGTGGTTAACGGTACAATCGATTTGCTTCATACGATGAGTGATGTTGCTGAAAATGATGAATTGAAAGAAAAAGCCGATAGTGCTATTGAAATGTTAAAAAAGCCTCCGATTACTGATATTTTGAAATATGAATTAAATGCTTAATGATAAAAATGGTGGAATTATTCCACCATTTTTTTATACTTGTTTTTTGAACTCAATTATTTTGTTGTATATATTTTCAGCTTCTGACAAATCATTGACTTTAGCTCTGTCGTTGAGTTCTTTTGTTAAATTATATAAGGTCGTAATTCTTAAATTTCCACTGGCACCTTTTAAAGAGTGTGAAAGCTGTTCAATATCTTCAACATTTCCATCATCAATGAGGCTTTTAAGAACAGGCAATTCTTTGTCTAAATCCTCCCAAAATTCGTTTAATAATTCTTCAGCATCGGGTCTGTCAATTCCCAAATCATTTACTATATTATCAATTATTGAGTTTTGGTCAAATGTGTGTGTAGTTTGGTTAGTAGTTTGTCCTTGGGACTTTTCTTCTTCTTGGATTTCTGTTGAATAAATATCAATTTTTTCAAGTAAATATTCATATTTTAATGGTTTTGCCAAATAGTCGCTCATTCCAGCGTCAAGGCATTTTTTAATATCAGAATCCATTGCATTTGCAGTCAGAGCAATAATCGGGGTTTTATTTGGTTGATTTTGTTCTAATTGTCTTATCTTTCGAGTGGCTTCATAGCCATCCATTATAGGCATTTGGCAATCCATAAAAATTATATCGTAATTGTTATTTTGGTATGATTCAATAGCTTCCTTCCCGTTGTTGGCAATGTCGCAAGTCAAGCCAGCCTTGTTTAGCATTTTAGTTGTAAGTTTTTGGTTGAGAGCATTATCTTCGACAAGCAAAATCTTTAATTTTGCATCACGACGCATTTCGTTTATTGTATGTCTTGTTATAAGAGCGTCAGGAGCTTCTTTTATCGGTCCTTCATTATTCACGATGAGCATTATGCATTCGATAAGGTCATTTTTTCTTAAAGGTTTGGGTAAATAGCCTCTGAATTTATTTTCTTTAGCGGCTTTGTAGTCGCCGATTTGTGCTCTTGAAGTTAGTAAAACAATTGGAATATTTTCGTATTTATCAAGTTTTTGAACCATCAATGCGAAATCAAGCCCATTGATTAGAGGCATACAATAATCGGTTAAGATTATATCAAATACGTATGGGGCATCTTTTATTTTCGATAAGGCACTTACGGCATCTTCCGTGCAAACAGTTTGACAGCCGTATTCTTTAAGATAATGTTCAATAACTTTTAAGTTTGTTTTATTGTCGTCAACAATTAGAATTTTAGTGCCTTCGATTGAGAGTTTTTTCTTTTCAAAAGCAGGTTCTACAGTATTGTCGATTTCAAACTCAGCCGTGAAAGAAAAAGTAGAGCCGACATTTAATTCGGATTCCACGTTTATTTCACCGTGCATCATTTTTACAATATTTTTTGAAATAGTTAGACCAAGTCCCGTTCCGCCATATTTTCTTGTTGTTGAGCTATCGGCTTGAGTAAAAGCTTCGAATATTTTTGCTTGATTTTCTTTAGAAATTCCAATTCCGGTATCTTGAATAGCGAAAGTTAATTTGACGGTTTTATCATCTTTTTTAATTACTTTTGCAGTTAAGTTGATTTCGCCTGTCTGAGTGAACTTTATTGCGTTATTTACAAAGTTGTTTAAGACCTGTTTTAATCTGCTTGGGTCACCTTTAACTTTTTCAGGTACGTTAGAATAGCACAAAACGTTGATTTCGAGGTTCTTTTTTGAGGCATTAGAAGACGCCAATGTTCCAACATCTTCAAGTACGTGTCTTATATTAAAGCTGATATTTTCCATTGTCATTTTGCCTGCTTCAACTTTTGATAAGTCTAAAATATCATTAAGCAAAGAGAGCAATATTTCAGAGGATTTTTTAGCTTCATCGACGAAATCTTTTTGTTCGCTGTCTAATTTAGTATCAGCGAGAAGTTGAATAAATCCCATAATACCATTCATAGGAGTTCTTATTTCGTGGCTCATATTCGCCAAAAATTCACTTTTGGCTTTGTTTGATTCTTCAGCTAGTTCTTTTGATTTTACGAGAAGCTGTTCGTACTGCTTGCGTTTTGTGTTGTCATAAGATATACCCAGTAGTCCTCTCGTGTTGCCTTTTTCGTCAATTATTGGAGCTTTAGTTATGGCGATATGGCGATTTTCACCGTTTATAAGCATTATTGCTTCATTGTTAATTATTTTTTTCTGAGTAATTACTTCTTTATCGGCTTCAATCAAATCGTGGACAGTTTCTTCTGTTGCAAGATTGTTGTCGAGTAGGGTTTTCATTACTTCTTTGTTGATTAAGTTTTCTTTTTTTACATTATAAAAATTTTCATATTCTTTGTTCAGCATAATATACTTGCCTTGAGTATCTTTAATCCATAAGGCAAACGGAATATTGTTAAAGATTGCTGTTAATTGAGAGCTTTGTTCAAGGATTTTTTCATTCATTTTATATTTTTCGGTTATATCTCTTGAAATGCCTGCAACGCCTACAATTTCGTGTTTATTATTATATAATGGTGATTTTACAGTTTCGATTAACATTGAACCTTTTGTTAAATGCTTGACCCAAGATTCGCCTTTTACGATTTCGCCTGTTTCTATAACTCGTTTATCTTCATCTGTGAATAATTTGCTGAGTTCGTCAGAATATATTTCAAAATCATTTTTTCCAACCATTTCGGAGGCATTATTAAGTCCTGCGAGATTCGCTGTAGAATTCGAAACGCCACGGTATATCCCACTAAGGTCTTTAAAAAATATAAATTCCGTAATTGAGTTTATCCAATTCCGCCAAGCTTCTATTTGCGTTTGTAAATCTGTATCCATCTCACACCTTCGTTTTTTGGCTACAACTCTATTATTATATCAAATATTTTACAAATGAAAATAAAATTGTTATAATTCATATATGAAAAGAATACTTATAGTTGATGATAACGAAACAAATTTAAAAATTTTAAATCTTATTTTGACAAAAGCCGGATATTCAGTGATTGCACTTAATGATGCTTTGCAAGTGCTTAGTGTCGCTATCAGCAAGGTTCCGGACCTAATTCTTTTGGATATAAATATGCCTGATATTGATGGCTTTACTCTTTGTGAATTATTGAAGAATGAAGATGTTACAAAAAATGTGCCTGTTATATTTATCAGTGCATTGTCTGAGGCGGATGATATCGTAAACGGATTTACCCAAGGTGCTGTTGACTATATCACTAAACCTTATAAGGCTGAGGAAGTTAAAATCAGGGTTGCTACTCATTTGAAAATTCATGATTTGCAAACTGAGCTTGAAGAAACTAATAAGTTACTTGAACAAAAAGTTGAAGAACAGGTTAAAAAAATCTCTGATACGCAAATGGAAACAATTTTTTCCTTGGCAAAGTTGGCTCAATCGAGAGATGATGATACTGGTAAGCACCTCGAAAGAGTTCAAAAATATTGTTTTTTGTTGGCTAAAAAGTTAGCTCACAATTCACCTTATGCAAAGTATATAGACAAAACATTTATTAGAAATATTGTGCACGCAAGCCCGCTTCATGATATTGGCAAAGTCGGAATTTCGGATTTGATTTTGTTGAAGCCCGGAAAGCTTACGCCTGAAGAATTTGCAGAAATGAAAAAACATACGACTATCGGTGCTGATACATTAGAAGAAGTTTATTCAAAATTCGGAGATAACGAATTTATTAAAATGGGAACGGTTATCGCCAGATATCACCACGAACGTTGGGATGGCAACGGTTATCCGGAATGTTTAAAAGGGGAAGAAATCCCACTTGCCGCAAGAATAATGTCTATCGCTGATGTCTATGATGCTTTGGGTACAAAACGTGTCTACAAAGATGCTTTTCCTCAAGAAAAATGTGTTCAAATTATACAAGATGGCAGAGGAACTCAATTTGACCCTTATATTGTCGATGCTTTTATGGAAATAAAAGATGAGTTTTATAAGGTTCGTTGCCAAAATAAAGATGCCTGTGTTGAAATATAGTCTTACTGCTATATAATTGACTTATGAATACTAGCTTGTTAACTCGGATACGGATAGAGAGATATTTGTTCGCAGCTCTTATGACGCTTGTGATGTTTTGGCTTGCTGAAATCAGCGGACAAAAAGAAATAATATTTCCTGAAATTGCTGCTGTTATGACGGGTGCATGGATAGCTGAAAAGCAACCTTGGAATGTAAATAAAAGAAGAATTTTTTTATTAATGTCTTTGTCTGCAATTATTGGAGTTGTTACGGTTAAATATAGTCATGTGCATTTGTTTTTTCAGATTTTGATATGTTTTTTGTTTACCGGAGTAGCTTTGATTGTTGCAAAATCTTCGTTTATCCCTATTATTTCAGCGTGCATTTTGCCTGTATATATGCAAACTACAAGCTGGGTATATCCTCTTGCCGTCGCTATTATGTCTTTGATTGTTATTGCTGCACAATGGCTTATGGAAAAAAACAGATTGCGTCCTAAAAATATCTATTCATCAGAATTTTTTGATTTAAAATTTGAAATTAGTCAATGGGCTAAATTGCTGCTGGTATTTGCCGTTATTTCATTTTTACCTGTTCAAAGTCGGCATATTTTCTTGTTGGCACCGCCTTTAATTGTTACTTATGCAGAATTTGCAAACCCAAACAGCCCTTTACGACACAAAAAGGGACAAGTGTGGGCTATTATGGTTTTTGCTGCTACAATTGGTACAGTTCTAAGATTGGGGCTTAATTCGTTTTTAGAGTTACCTTTATCCTTGTCTGCAATTTTAGCTTGTGTCTTACTTTTCATCGTGTTTGATAGGGTAAAAATCTTATTTCCGCCCTCAGGAGCTATTTTGTTATTGCCGTTAATTTTGCCAACTGCAGAACTTGTTATGTTCCCTTTTGAAGTTGCTATAGGTACTGCGTTTTTAATTTTTATAGCCGTTAATCTTTTTAAAAAAGCTGGTTAATTAAATTATATAGTTGTATAATTCTAAAGCATGCTGAAAATTAATATTATGGATAAAAATATAAAACAACAAATAGCAACAACTTTTAGAGCTTTTAATTCAAGAAATTATCGTCTTTTTTTCTTTGGGCAGTGTATTTCATTAATAGGAACGTGGCTTCAAAATGTTGCAATAGGTTGGCTTTTATATTCTTTGACAAAGTCTGCTTTGATGATGGGGTATGTGCTTTTTGTGGTTACATTGCCTCCGATTTTTTTATCCCCTTTTGCAGGCGTCGTTGTTGACAGGGTTCAAAAACATAAATTGCTGATATTAATTCAGTTCCTTTTTGGTATTCAGGCTTTTGCTATGGCTGTTTTGACACTAAGTGGGGCTATTCAAACTTGGCATGTTGTTTTTTTAGGTATTTTATTAAGCCTTATAGTGGCATTTGATATGCCGACAAGACAGGCACTTGTTGTGGAGCTTGTCGATAACCATGAAGATTTAAGCAACGCAATATCTTTAAACTCTACGTGTTTTAATTTTGCAAGGCTTTTAGGTCCGGCGATTGCGGGTGTTTTAATTGCTGCTGTGGGCGAAGGATATTGTTTTTTGATTAATGCTTTAAGCTATATTGCTGTAATTTGGGCTTTATTTTTAATGAAAATTCCGAAAAAAGAACTTCGTATAAAAAATCAAAAGCCGATTGAAGATTTCAAAGAAGGGTTTAAATACGTATTAGAAATGCCTGAGATAAAATATGTGATTATCTTTTTAGCATTAATTACCTCAATAGGTTTGTCTTATCAGCTTTTAATGCCTATTTTGTGCAAAGAAATCCTTGACGGTGGTGCAAAGACTATGGGCTTTTTGATGAGTTCAGCCGGAGTGGGAGCTTTAATAGCTTCTCTAATCTTGGCTTCAAAAGAGGGTATAAAAGGTCTTCCTCGTATGCTTTTTAAAGGTGGCTTAATTTTGTCATTAGGATTATGTGGCTTGGGGCTCAATCATAACTCGATTGTTGCTATGATATTACTCTTTTTGGTCGGCTATGGAATTGTATCATCTTTGATTATCGCAAATACGCTTGTTCAACACGTGGTTGATGATGATAAAAGAGGACGTGTTATGAGTCTTTATTCAATAGCTTTTATAGGAACTGTTCCTTTCGGCAATTTGTTCCTGGGTGCTATGGCTGATAAAATTGGAGTTTTGAATACTTTTTTGTTTTTGGGAATAGCTATGATTATAGCTTCTTATTGGTTTGTTCAAAAATTGAAACATCTCAAATTTAAAGCACAAAAAAGAGTTTTTATTCAAAATATTGAAAGTTAGATTTTTGCATTTTCTTTAATGTTGTTTTCTGCAAGTTTTGAGATTGTTGTTTTTTTCATCTTGTTTTTTAAATAAATAAATCCTGCAACTGTCAAGATAAATCCGACAATTTCCGCTGTATATAAATTGAGCCCGAAACCGATTTTTGCATTAAAGATAAAAGACATTGTTATAAATACGTAGAATAAACCGGGTATCATTGTCATATAATAATTTTTTTTGTGTTGATACAAATACAAGGTTGCATAGAAAAATGTAGGGATTGCAATTAATTGATTGAAGAAAGTAAAATATCTCCAAATTATAGCGAAACTATCGGAATGAGTTTTTGCCAAGAAAATAATGCCAATCAAAATAAACACAATAGGCAACATCAGATAAAGTCTGTTTGCTATTGGTTTTTGATTTAAAGATAAGCCGTCAGAAAGAGTAATCCTGAGGCTTCTTAAAGCAGTATCCCCCGAAGTTATTGGCAATATTACAACAGCCAATGTGACAATTATAGCTAAAAACGAAGGAACAAAGTGTGTTGTTATTATATTTACGACATTTACTGTACCAATCATTGCTTTGGGCACAATATTGATATCATAGACGTGCATAGCAGCAGCTGCCCAAATCATACCTATTAAGGATTCGACGCACATCATCCCGTAAAAGACATTTTTTCCTTCTTTTTCCCTGTCTAAAGTTCTTGAAATTAGAGTTGATTGCGTTGAGTGAAAACCTGACAACAATCCGCAACTGATTGTCATAAAAAACATTGGAATAATCGGGATATGCTTAGGGTGTTGGTTCAAGTTAGAAAAGTCAATATTCTCAAGACTGCAGCCGTGAAGCATAAATTTTACTAATATTAAACCTGTTCCGATAAGTAATAGAGCTCCGAAATATGGATACAATTTGCCGATTATTTTGTCTATAGGAAACAGTGTTGCTAAAATATAATAAGCTGCGATAATTCCGTATATAGCAATCATCAACGGGTTAGCGAGTGAAAAATCTGTTTCGTTGAAGAATTTGCCAGCGATAATATCTCCTGATGTATATACAAAAACTGCTGCTACAAAAATCAGCATTGTGCATACTATCACCATAAAAATTTTATATTCTTTTTCGCCGAGGTATTTTTTTATTAATGCAGGAATTTGTAGTCCTTTGTTTCTTAAAGAAATCATGCCTGCGAAATAGTCGTGGACGCTACCCATAAAAACGCATCCGAGAGGAATAAGAATGAAAGCAACAGGTCCGAACAAAACGCCCTGTATTGCACCCAAAATAGGACCTAAGCCTGCAATATTCAACAATTGAATAAGCATATTTTTCCATTTATTCAAGGGAACATAATCAACGCCATCGTTTATTGAGTTTGCCGGAGTAGGGCGGCTATCAGGTTCAAATTGTGACTCTGTGTATTTTGAATAAAACAAATATCCAAAAAACAAAATACAAAGCCCGCATATAAAAGTTATCATATTGTGCTCCACTGTGTAATGTCGTTTATATTATACTGCTATTTGGCTCTATCTCAAAATATTTGTTTCTATAATAAGATAATTTGTTCTAATAATAAAATCTATGTTAATATTATTTTATGCGTGATTTTATTAAAAATTATATTTCTACGTCAATAGATGTCAAAACAAAAATAATGAATGATGATGCGATGGTTTCTGAAGTTGAGAAGATTGTAAACCAAGTAATAAAAGCTTATCAAAACAAGAAAAAAATCATCACAGCAGGCAATGGCGGCTCAGCTGCTGATGCTCAACATATAGCTTGCGAGTTTGTTTCCAAGTTCAATTTGGATAGACATCCATTGAGGGCAATATCTTTAACCGTAAATTCTTCGATTTTGACGGCGATAAGCAATGATTATCACTTTGAAAAGCTGTTTTCAAGACAACTTGAAGCTATTGCTGATAATGGAGATATCTTTTTTGCCATTTCGACATCGGGAAATTCTCAAAACATAATCAATGCAATAAATAAAGCCAAAGAGCTTGGAGTTGTTGTTGTAGGCTTAACCGGTCAGAAGCCCTCTAAAATCGATGGAATATGTGATTATTTGCTGAAAGCTCCGTCTTTTGAGGTGTCAAAAATCCAAGAAGCACATATAATGCTGGGGCATATAATTTGTGATTTAGTTGAAAAAAAACTGTTTGAATAAACTATTTTATTTGACGTTTTAAATCAGTTCTAATATTGGATAAAGGTCCTGAATTCGGGGCTTTAAGGTTCCTATAATACATTTTTGCATAGGTAAATGGAAACCTGGGAAGCCAAGAGGCTTTGATTATTATATTTACAGATTCGGCACCTTGAGAGAACATAAGTTCGTCAATAGTTTCTTCGTATGCAGGCGAAATAGATGAGAATATTTTTAACAAATAATCAGTAAATGAAACAACAGAATACCCCGAGATAATTCCTGTATTTTCAACTAAATCAGTAAGGGTATATTCATCTTGTTTGTTTTTTGAGCTAATCAAATCGACAGGTAGAGTAATGGCTTCTTTGTCTACTCTTTCAAGCTCGTACCATTTACCTTGATAATTTATTCTCAATTCAGATGGGTTTGGCATATAGATGTCATCAAATCTGTTTGCCAAAATCGTTTGCCCGTCAAAGCTTACGATTCCGTATTGATAGTTTTTGCAAGTAACATACATTTTGCCGAAAAGAGGTTCAATTGATGAATATTCAGGCTTTATGATAATTTCACCAAATTGATTGTATAGACCATAATCTCCGTCATTACCTAGTTTTGCGTATTGACCGAAGATTCTTTCTGCGTGCCTGAATCTTGCAGGTACAAGGAATTTGCCTTCCTTGTCTATAATCCCAAAGCGGTTACCTTTTTGGCACAAATAGGAATTTTTTCCAAGAATAATCAATTTTTTGTAGTTTGCAGGGGTTATTTTATTGCCGTTCTTTTCCTCAAGTCCGAATTTGTTTTTTTCTGAATAGACTTGAATTTGCTTGTTTTGAGCAGGGCTAAATGTTGCTTCTGATGCATAACAATTGCATTTAAACGTTAATATTAACAAAAATAAAGATAGAACTTTTTTCATAACAGTATAATACCATAAATCTATATGGTATAATTTCCATAGAGAATATTATTTAATAAAAGAAAATTATGCTTGAGAGAAAAAGTTTAAAGTTTAAATCGTTGATAATTACACTTATGATTGTGATTATAGCTTTTTTTGTTTCATTTCCGTTTGTGTTTTATTTGAAAATCGTTCCATACATTGTCTCAAATCAAAGAACAATAAACTATGCAAAAATGCTTGTCAAAGATTCCACAGGTGCTGATTTGTCGATTGAGACTCCATATATTGTCACTCAATTATCTCCAAATATTGCTTTAGGCGTTAAAAAAGTAGAACTTTCGAAAAATAAAAAAGAAATTTTTTCTATTTCAAATGTTAATTTGGTTCTTTCCTTAGAAAAAATACTTGAACACCGAATACAAATTGTAGACTATTCTACAGATTCTATTTATGCAGATGTTAATGGGCTTATGTCATTAACTCCAAATGAGGCAAAGAAAGAGCAAAAATCAGATTATAAAATTGATTGGCTTGATTCAAGATTTTATTTGGGTAAACTTCTTGTAATATATAAACCTACTGACAATATTGGTGTGAAAATTGAGGGTAAAAACTTTGAGATTACTGCAGATAGAAAACCCAAATATGTGCATTTTGATTCAACTATAACACTAACCAAAAATAATTATAAAATCGATTTGTCTTTGAAAGACAGAAATAAGGTGTATATAAAAAATAAAAAAATGTATCTTGATGATTTATATTTGTTTGTGAATAATTCCAAGATATATATAGAGTCTATCGGGGACGCCCAAAACAAATTTAATATTTTACTTTATGCTAATAATTTTGATATAAAAATTTTAACAGACTTAATTTCTTCTGATTTAATAGTTCCTAATGGCAATGAGATACTTGCTTTTACGACAAATATTAAAGGTAATTTTGATTTTAAAATAAACCTTTCTAATAAACATATAAAAGGGCTTATCTCTTTGAAACCAATAAAATTTAATGCCGTTCCTTTGGCGAAACTCCCTGTTACTGTCAAAGAGGGCGTTATTACCTTTGATGAAAAAAATGTTTCTTTGAAAAATATAAAAGGTTATTATGAAAATAATCAAAAAAACGAAATAATTTTAAAAGGCGATGTTAAAGATTATACGAAATCAGTTGCGATGAATTTGTCTGTAAAATCTGTTGTCAATAATGATTTTGTGCACAAATATCTTTCAAAACTTGCAAATTGCAACCTGTCGATGACCGGTCAGTCTAAGGCAAGAATTAAGATAAAATCTAAAAACAATATTTTTGACGTAACAGGCTTTTTTAAGGTAAAAAAAGGTAATAGCTTGTTTATCGAAAGCACATCACTTGCTCCAAAGGGCTATGAAACAGCGTTAAAACTCGACTTGAATTATGCGGGGACATTGCTAACTCTGAAAGCTTTAGATTATTGTATCGCAGAGGAAATAAACAAAACTCACAGAGCAAAACCGATTGTTCGAATAAAAGGACAATTTGATATCAAAAAAGAAGTCACTATTAAGAGTTTAGGGTTTGAAATTCCTAAAGCTCTTCCGAGTGAATTTTTGAATATGCTTTTAGGACAAAAGATATTTAAAAAAGGTACTGTATCAGGTAATCTTGAATATATAAATCAATCGGCCCCTTCGATTTTAGACGGAAATATAAAACTTGTTGGAGTTAGGGTTCCATCTCAACGATTAAAAATTGAAGAAGGTATTTTGCATACAGACAGCAATCTTATCCACATTGATTCTATAGGCAGATTTAGACGAACGAATTATAAATTTAATGGAGATATCAAGAACGAAATGGTTCTACCGGTTGTTGTCAAAGATGTAAATTTAACTTTTGAAAATCTTGATATAGAAAAAGTTATGCAATCAGTTGCACGACAAGCTGAAAAAGAAGCATTAAAAAAAGCAGAAGACATTAAAAATGATGCTCAAAGTGCCCAAGATGAATTTAATGAAAATGATATGGAGCCTTATGAATATGTTCCAGATGTTATTGCTGTTGAAAAATGTATGTTCAATGTCAATAAAGGCGTTTACAAAGAAATAAAATTTGGAAATTTACACGCCAATTTGACTCTTACACCAAAAGGCATTTTGAAAATTGAGTCAAATAAGTTTGATTTTGCAGAGGGAATTTCTTCATGCAAGGTTTATTGTGATTTGCTAAAACACAAATATAGTATAAGACTCGGGGCAAAAGATGTGGATTCTGATTTAATAGCAACAGCTATTTTAGGCTTAAAAAAAGAAATATCAGGCAAAGCAAGTGCCTTGATGGAATTTTATACAGATGATTCAGCAAAACTAAATGGCTCAATAAAGTTTATTGTAAAAGATGGAACAATCGGAAAATTAGGTTATGTTGAATATGTTCTAAAAGTTGCGGCATTGTTCAGAAATCCCTTAGCAATGATTAGCCCTTCTACTGTTGTTGATTTGGTAAATATTCCGGAAGGAACATTCAAAAGCATTATAGGGCTTATTGATATTAAAGATAATGTCATATATAAAATGAGTATAAAATCAGCTTCACCCCAGTTAAGCTCTTTTGTTGCAGGGCGTTTCGACCTTGAGTCAAGAGATGCTTCGCTTCGTATTTATACAAAATTTAGTGGTAAAGATAAAGGTTTTGCTGGTTTCTTGAGAAATATTTCCTTGAATAGCTTAGCAAATAAAGTCCCTTTGAGTGGACGCAATGACAGTAATTATTATGCTTCTGAACTTTCTCAATTACCTGAACTTGAAACAGGAGAAATTGGCTCTCAGGTATTCTTGACTAAGGTTGAAGGTGATGTTGAACATAACAATTTCCTTTCTTCATTAAAAAAGATTAAATAAAAACTTAACAATAAGTATTAAAAACGCAACTTTTTCTGTTTATGTTTTTTATTTCAACATCTTCAATTGTGTGAAAGGTGTTTTTATGCGAGCAAATAATAACTATCGCCGTGTTTATTATGATTCATCATACAACCCAAATGTAACTTCTGTAAAATCAAAATACAAAAAGAAAGATGACGAATATACTGTTAAACAGTTTGTCGGCGATACTATAACAGGAGCGGCTATAGCTTTAGCTATTGTAAACACAACGCTAGCCGCATCAAATAAAATGTTGATTAACTACAATGATAAAGCGGAAAATCCTCAAACTGCGATTGTTCAGCAACAAGCCGAAACCGATTATGATACAGATATACAAAATATTATAAATGAAGCAATTGATAATCAATCTCAAGTTGATAGTGTAGATGTTTCTGCCGAAAAAGCAAAAGCCAAAGAAGCTGGGAATTACTATGTCGCAGCAGGCGAAACTTTATGGGGTATTTCAAGTAAATTCCAAACCTCTGTAGACAATTTTGCGGCATATACTGATATTTCACCTGACAACTTGTTAGCAGGACAAATTATCGAAAATGTGCCTATAATTGAGGCAGATGCCGATACCACGCTTAATGATGTTGCTCTAAAAAATAATATTGCAGATATTGATGCGTTTGCCACCTTGAATGAAATGTCACCTGATTCACCTGTTTCAAAAGGAGAAAAGCTTTATTCTTTTGTTCCGCAAGTGATTGAAAATATACCACCAACTCCTGTTGAAGTTCCAGAAGGTTCTGCAAGGTTAGAAGATGGAACTATATTATCCACAGATTATATGTATGATGTTGCCATTTCAGTTGCACCAAATGGAGCTGAACGCCCTCACCCAATCGTTGATTCTGATGGAAATATTGTAGCTGAGGTAAAGATTTTTGAACCTACGAAAAAAGGCGAGCTTTCAGGCAAAACTATTTTAGTAAACTCAGGGCATGGTGGGTATAACCCTAATAACGGATTATTCGATCCGGGGACAAAAGGAGTTGATGAAAACGGCAATGATGTAGAAGAATGGTACATGAATAAACTTTTGGCAGGTCAAATTAAAGATGACTTATTGGCAAAAGGTGCAAAAGTTATTTATACAAGTGGCAGTGTCTATACTGTTACTGATGAAATCAGTAAATATTCAGATTCCGTTGATGCAACATTGAGCGTTCATTTGAATTATGCAGATGATGCTTCAGCTCAAGGCTACCAAATTTATACAAATACAACAGAACCCGATGAAAATAATGAATTAGCTAATAATATTGTTAATAACATAGACCCGAATGCCTCACCTAGCGTCAGAGAAGGAAATTATGCTGTCTTAAGAGCCAGCAATAATAATCCATCAGTTTTAATTGAGGCTGGTTTTATGTCTAATAAAACAGATTTGGCAAATATCTTGAATCAAACTGACAGGACTCAAAAAGCAATTGAAATCGTCGATGGGTTGCTTGATTCTTTACGAGGCTAATGATAATATAGTGCACGCTATAAAAACCGAAAATTAGCTAAATGTTAGGAATAATATGTTAAGAAAAATACCGCTACAAATAGTGAATACAGTGATTTTTATTTGTATTGTTGTTGGCGTGACATTTTATCTTCAATATGATATTTATGAATTTGATGACTATTTGCAAAGCTTTTTTTATACCTATAATCCTATGGACTTATGGAAAAATGCAGATCACGCAAAATATATCAGCTATATTATGCAAAAAATGGTTTGCCATTCATCTTCATTGCTTTTAGGTATTCATCCTAATGAAAACATTATTCCGAGGCTATTTGTTGCATTCAATTTTGCCCTTTTGCCGTTTTTATATGCCAGATTAACAAAACTGTCTGCAAATAAAAAATACACAAATCCATTGGTTTATTTAACAGCTTTTTTCATTTGTTTTTCGTTGACATTGTTGCATACAGATTATTTGTTACGTTTAAATCAGCATTTTGAGTATGTGTTTTGTTTTATTTTATTTTTGCTTTTTCTTTATCCTGTTTTGGAATATTTTTTCAAAGAAGAAATTCCTCAACGCAAACATCTTTTGCGGAATTCTCTTTTGTTTTTCATAAACGGTATTTCATCATATTTCAATGTATATATGAGCTTGTGGGTACTTAGTTATATTGCAATTTATAGTAAGCTAAAATATAAATTTTCATTCAAAGAGTTTTTCTCCGGCGAAAAATATGTCGGTATAAGATTGCCGATTATAATATTATTAGGAGGATTGGGGTTTATTCTTACTAATCCAAATTTACAAATTTTATCCGGTAAACGTTCTCATTTTGTGAGTATTGAACATTTTTTAAGATATGATTTATTTCCATATACATCAGAGTGGATACACAGCATGTTTACGATACCTGCAGTTTTCATTCTAAATGTATTAATAATAGGATTATTTGTTTTTTTATATTGGAAAAATAAAAAAATCTCAAAAATAATGACTACTTCAATAATTATAATCGTAGCGGGATTGCTGTTTTTTTATGCATTGATTTTTTGCGGTAAAACATATGCTTTCGGGCGTTATTATTGGATTTCATTTTCTCGAGTATTTTTGGTTCATTATTATTTTATTCTCATTCCTTTATTCTTATTATGGGGAGAAGCTTCTAAAAATTTAAAAAATAAATATTGTTTATTGCCGTTTTGCTGCTCTTTGATTATGTTTATTTCCTTTATCCCTTATTTCAAAAATAATTATGAAAATACAAAATTAGTAAGACAAGAAATGTATAAAATAATAAAATCAGAAAAATTCTATATATCAAAAGGTGCCAAATATGCAGTAGTTCCTAAAAAATATGTAGATTGGGATGTCTATACATATACAAAATATTACTATAATTGGTGCTTATGCATTTTTTATGAAAATTATAAACTCGTTTATCATCAAGTCCCGATTCCGTTGCATTTTGTTACAGATGAAGACTTTATAAAGATAGTTCAAAAAGATGGGCTGATTTTTACAAAAGAAGAATTGGAAAAATCTGATTTTAATAATTTTTTGAGATAAAAAATGTTAAAAAACCACTTTATATATGATGGCATCAAACTGCGAAATACATTCGGGTGAAGCATCTACTATACCAATAGGCGTAAAAGATTTAACCATTATACCTTGTTTTCTTAAAATACTTTTTATTACATCGGGGTTTTTCATTATAGAAATCGAAATATAGATATTATTTTTGTTTTTATCTATAAGCTTTTTTATGTATTCTTTGCCGTCAGTGGAGTATAAATCAAGATTATAAAACTCTTGAAAAGAATCTTCCTTAAACCTTATATTACCCAGATGTATATATTGTAAGGTTTTATCTTGAAAAAGCATAATGTAACCGGTATTGTAGGTCAAAATCACTGTGGAATTCTTGGGGATAACGGCGTTTTTATAAACTGTAAAAAACTTTTCTTTAGTTTCTATTGGGAAACCATAATACATTTTAAAAAAAGAAGAAATTATTATGGCTATAGCAATGACAGCTTGATAAAGTTTATTTTCAATACGGAAATGACGAAAAATTACATAGATAAAATAAATAAACAAAATACAAAACATAAATTTGAGAGGAATAAAATATCTTTTATCTCCAAAAATTAAAATACCTGAAAAATAGGAAACAAGGCTACTCGTAGCAATAAAAAATAGGGTGTTTCTTTCAAAGTAATCTCCGATTTTATTTCTTATCACATTGATAAAAGTAGATAATATTCCGCAAAATCCGCCTAAAAAGATAAATATATTTGTGAAGTTTTTTTCAAATAATGGCTTAAAGTATATTAAATCAAGAATTTTTTGAGGTCTTAAAAAGTAAAAATCTTCATAAAAAAATGAAACAGAGTTAGCTAATGATGAGTGGAAAATATTATTAAAATAAGGGAAAACAGGATTTCCAAATTTTAGAAAAATATATAAATTCCACACCCCCGCAATTGGTAGATATCCGAGTAAGAAATATGGTAATGAAAATAAAATATTTTTTTTATTTTTAACAAAAAAATATGAGGCAACAAAAAGCCCGATAACCAGAACTAATGCAGTAAGTTTAAGCCCAATAGCAAGACCTGAAATAAACATTATTATATTTAAGGATTTTGGTGTAATGCAGCCATTTTTTTTTATACTTTTCAAACATACGAGGTAAGCAGACATTGTAATCACAGCCGTGATGATGTCATTCGTAAAAGAACCTGTAAGTATTAATAAAGTATTATCTTGTAAAAAAACAAAACAAATTAAACTGCAAACAAAAATTTTAAACGGCATTTTGTCTGATAAAACATTTTCTGAAATTTTGAAACTTAAAAACAATAATAGAGTTGTAGGAATTGCATAAATGAACAATATTATCCGTGGATAATTATTAAAAGTTTTCCATAATAAAAAATTTATGATATCTAAAATTGGATTAAAATAACTTTGAATTCCGACAGGCAGAATATCATAAGCAATCCTATGATTTAAAAATTCCCATGCATTACATAAATGATAGTTATAAAAATCATCAAAAATAATATGCTTACCACTAATTATATGTAAGATAAATACAGAAATAAAGCAAACGAGAGTAATCGCTATATTTCTAATGCTTTGTTTATTTTTCATTTTATATAAAACTTTAGCCCAACTATCTAATATCTAATTGCTGAATAATTTTACAACTTATATTCTTATAGAGTCAAGTAGCAATTTTGCATGAAATAAAAACTTTATATATATAAGGAAATAATAAAGGGAAGAATAATGACAAAAATACAAGGTTCTGATTCGTTGCAAAATGCGTTTAAAGCAAGCATAGAGCAATCCAAATTGCAACAAAAAAAGCTGGAAGCTGCTGCAAAGCAAATTTCAGATCCAAATGTAAGAAAATATCTAGAAGCCTCAAATAAAGTAATGAAACAATTAGACCAATTTGATGAAGTAGTATTGAGTAAAGTTACCAAAAGTGCTCCAGCCGCAAAAAAGTCATTGGTTTCAACAATAAAATCTTTTATTAAAAAATTGTTTTAAATAACTGTATAAACTAAAAACAAGGCAACTTATATAAGTTTGCCTTGTTTTATGCATTATAAAAACAATTTATTTACTTCTGAATTTTGATGTGGTTCTTTTTTTATATTTATCAGCGTTAATTTTGTTTCTTTGAGCTTTTTCTTTTTTTAAATTATTTTTAGCCATCAATAATCCTTCCTTATTAATTAGTAGCTTCTGCCATATTGATGTCTTGAGTTTGAGTTTCTTGCATTTTTTCTTGCAGCTCTGCATTTAGGGCATCTTTTTGGTTCAGAGAATCCTTTGCTTGAATAAAATTCTTGTTCTTCAGCTGTAAATTCAAAAGTTTCTCCACAGTCAGCACATGTTAATTCACGAGTTTCGTAAGTCATTTTTTCCTTCTTTCTTTGTTAAATAAATTGCTTAGTATAATATTTAAAGCAAACTGATATTGCTTTAATCGTGTTATTTGTAATTTTATTGAATGTATCCATAAATATCCTTGTAAATGCTCTTAAATTACTAAAATGTATAAGAGCAATAAAATACATTAAAGATAAGTTTTCAATTATAATAACACAAATAAAATATTTTTAACAGTCTGAAAAAATAAATTTATAATGTTATTAAAAATCATTATAAGAATAAAAAGAGGCCGGTGCCTCTTTTTAAAATCGGAGAAGCAGGGATTCGAACCCTGGATACAGAGTAATCCATATAACACCTTAGCAGGGTGCCGCCTTCAGCCACTCGGCCACTTCTCCATTTATTCAATTATCAAGTGTTATTATTCTAACACAAAGGTTTTGAGTTAGACAAGCATTATTTTATTAATTCGGACATTAATAAATTTGCTTTTTCTTCAATAATTTGTTTGCATTCCATGGGGTCATCAATATAGATGTTTGTTCGTCTTTCAATTTGTTGGTCAAAATATGGTTTTTTAAAATTAGGTTGAATCATTGTGTCGGCGAAGTAGACCAAAGAAGCCACATTGCTCATTGAAGATTTTAACGGGTCATGGTGGTATTTAATTGCGTTAGCTATAATAATTGATAGTTTCCATTTTGACGCCAGATAGAAACCGACTTCAGCATGATTAGTTTTGAAGAAAATTTCCTCAGCCTCGACAACATTAAGACCTCTGTCTGCGATTTCAACGGCTTTTGCATACAATTTAGGGCTTTTTTTGTTCAAGAGAATTTTACCGATATCGTGTAAAAAGCCTAGAATAAATGCTTCATCGGGACTCATCAACTTAAATTCTTTAGCTAAATATTCACAAGCTATACCGCATCTCAATGAATGTTGCCATAATTCTTTGCCGCCATTAGAGGTAAGAACTGACTTCATCGCAACTGTGATGATTATATTTTTAGCTTGGCTCATACCTAACAATGAAATAGCCTTTGATATTGATACTATTTGTTGAGAAAAACCGTAGTAAGCCGAATTTACGAGTTTTAAAATTTGAGTTGTAAGAGCTTGGTCATAAGAGATTATGTCCGCAAGTTCTTTAACTCCGGAGTCCTCGTCTTTTATTATGTTCAATGCTTTTACAATAACTTGAGGCATTGAAGGGATTTGATATGGTTCAATTATAAATTCTTCTAAATTCATCTACACCTGCAAATATTTCTTAATTGGTAATAAACTGCCTCCCGCACCGAAGCCGACAGCGATAATGAATAAGGTCATAATAACGGTGTTAACGGCAAGAACTGGTGAAGGAATCATAAAGAAAGCATGGACTTTCAAAAGCCAAGTTTGAACAAAATTCAAAGGAATTAATGCAATTAGTGCACCAAAAAAGCCGTATATAGCACCTTGCAAAATTAATGGAATTTTAATATACCAATTGCTTACGCCCATTAGCCTCATTATTTCAATTTCTTTTTTACGGGATTGAATTACGAGCTGAATAGTGTTGTTTATGATAGCAATTGTCAGCACGGCAACGATTACGACGACAAATAGGGTCATAACATTGACAGCATTATTAAAGACTTCCATCTTTTTTGCGATATCTTGTGCGTAGTTATAGTCTTCTATTCCGGATATATTTTTCATCGAGCCATAGACATTTTGTATGTTTTCGGTTTTGTCGACTTTTACATGGAGCGTATCAGGGAGCGGATTTTCAATATCAGCTACATCAAGCTCTTTTCGCATATCGCTCCAGGCTTTATCTTTAGTGATAAGCTTAACTTTTTCAACATGCGGAATTTCTTTAATTCTTGCAATAACTTGGTCGGTGTTGGAATTTTGTTTAACGTAAACTGATATTTCTAAAGCACTTCCGAGTTGATGAACGATTGTAGACAGTGACAAAGTTGTTCTGAATAGAGCTCCGAAAATAGTTAAAATGGCAGCCATTGTTGTAATAATAGCGACATTAATCCAACCTGTACGTTGGATACCATTTACGGTTTCCATAGCTATTCTATAAATTATTCTAAGCTCACCAAGCCAATCTTTTGGGATGTGAGATTTTACCTTTTTTTTGATTTTAGCTTTACTATCGTTGCTCATAAGTACCTGCTTGAATATCTTTTATGATTTGTCCTTTGTCCATAGTGATTACCCTTTTTCTAAAGTAATCTACCATAGCGTGATCGTGAGTTGCAACCAAAATAGTTATACCTTTTTGGTTTATTTGTTCAAGAATTTGCATAATTTCCATTGAGTTTTTCGGGTCGAGGTTGCCGGTGGGTTCATCTGCTATTAGTAAAGGTGGACCATTGACAATTGCACGGGCAATACTTACACGTTGTTGTTCTCCACCTGATAATTCAGTTGGTTTAGCTTTCATTTTGTCGATTAATCCGACGACTTTTAAAGCACCTGTAACCCTTGCTTCAATTTCTCTAGTGCTCATACCGAGAGTTCTTATTACGTAGGCAATGTTGTCGTAAACGCTTATGTTTGGTAAAAGTTTATAATCTTGGAAAACTATCCCCATGCATCTTCGTAGATTTGGGACTCTGTCATTTGCAAGATTAGCAACATTGATGCCCCCGACCATAACAGTACCGGAGGTAGGGATTTCTTCTCTATAAAGAAGTTTCATCATTGTTGACTTGCCGGCACCGCTTGAACCAGTCAAGAAAACGAATTCCCCAGACATTATGTCCAAATTTACATTTTTCAAGGCATAATTGTCTTTATATCTTTTTGTTACGCCACGTAATTGAATCATTTTATTTTACAAATCCTATAATTTTTTCTGCCAATTTATTTGCTGTAAGTCCGTAAAAATCCATTAATTCTTCGGAAGTACCGCTTTGTCCGAATTCGTCCATGGTACCTATTCTAAGGATTTTAGTAGGATAATTTTCACTTAACCCTTCACACACCGCACCGCCTAAACCGCCTATGATAGAATGGTTTTCGACAGTTACAACTTTATGCGTTTTTTGAGCCGACTTGATAATTGTTTCAATATCTAAAGGTTTAACTACTGGAGCATTGATTACTTCCGCATTAATTCCTTTTGATTTTAAAATTTTAGCACATTCAAGCGATTCTGCCAAAGTTTCACCGTTTGTAACAATTGAAACGTCAGAGCCTTCTGTCATTTTAATAGCTTTCATTACATCGAAAGTGTAAGAAGTATCGAATACATCAGGCAAATTAGCTCTTGAGACTCTTATGTAAACAGGACCTTTGTATTGAACGGCAAATTCAACAGCTTTGCGGGTTTGAATAGCATCAGCAGGAACAATTACAGTCATGTTTGGGATTGTACGCATTAGGGCGATATCCTCGAGAGCTTGATGGCTTGCACCATCTTCGCCGACTGTTATTCCGCCGTGAGTTGCAACTATTTTTACATTAAATTTGGGATAACAAATCGCATTTCTGATTTGCTCCCAAGCTCTACCTGATGCGAAAACGGCAAAGGTAGAAACGAAAGGAATTTTGCCGACAGTAGAGAGCCCTGCAGCAGTTGTCATTGCGTCTTGTTCGGCTATTCCTACGTTAAAATGTCTTTCAGGAAATTCAGCCTTAAATAATTTTGTTTGAGTAGAAGAAGATAAATCCGCATCTATTACAACGACATTTTTATCAGCTCTTCCAAGGTCAACTAATGTTTTTCCATATTCAGCTCTTGCTGATTGATATGTTTTCATTTCTGTCATTTTAAATCCTTCCTACGTTAATTCAGCCAAAGCTGTTTCAAATTGTTCGTTACTCGGAACTTTTCCGTGCCATGCAGGATTATTTTCCATAAATGATACACCTTTGCCTTTGATTGTATTTGCAATAATAGCTGTCGGTTTATCGTTTAATTTTGCTGTTTCTAAAGCTTCATATATTTCTTCGATATTGTGTCCGTTGATTTCCATTGTGTTCCAACCGAAGGCTTTGAATTTATCAGCAGCAGAACCAATTGCCATAACATCTTCAGTGGAGCCGTCAATTTGGAGCTTGTTTCTATCAACGATGGCAATTATATTTTTCAAATTTCTTGCAGAAGCTTGCATTGCAGCCTCCCAGACGCTACCTTCTTGAAGCTCGCCGTCGCCCATCAGGACAAAAATTTTGTTATTTATATTGTCTAATCTTAGTCCAAGAGCCATTCCGCAAGCCATAGAAAGTCCTTGACCTAAAGAGCCTGTAGAAACCTCTACCCCTTTAACGAGTTTGCAAGATGGGTGACCTTGTAGAATTGAGCCCATTTTTCTAAATCCCATTAATTCGTTTTCTTGAATATATCCGCAGTGAGCTAAAACAGCGTATAAAGCAGCTGATGCGTGCCCTTTAGAAAGGATAAAACGGTCTCTTGAATTGTAGTTAGGATTTTTTTCACATTCAGGAAAGTGTTTCATAACTTTTGTGTAAAGTACCGTTAAAATATCTATAGCGGAAAGACTGCCACCGGGGTGTCCTGATTTTGCATTGAAAATCATTGACAAGATTTCACGTCTTTCTTTTTTACAGATTTCTTGAATTTCTTTAATTTCGTCAGATGAAAGTTTTTTCAACATAACCCGCCTATTCTTTTTTTATGTGACCATTATTTGCTTAGCATAACTTTAATTAGGAATAAAGGCAATGTCGGGAATATTCTTTTAAACCTTGAAGGTTGTTTCAAAAGTCTAAAAAGCCATTCACAGCCTAATTTTCTAAAAATGATGGGTGCTCTTTGAACCGTGCCTGCCCATACGTCAAAGCTTCCGCCGACTCCGACATAAGCGGCACGGGGAAGAATTTGTTTAACTTTATTTATAAAGAGTTCTTGTTTTGGAGCTCCTAATGCAACGAGCACAAGTTTAGCTTGTGAGTATTTAATATCAAGAAGCATTTGTTTTTCTTCTTGTTCGTCGAAAAATCCATTGTGAGAGTAGCAGATATTGAGGTTTGGGAACTCTTTTTTTAAATTTTCAACAGTTTTTTTGATAACATTATCTTGAGCACCGATTAAGGCAATCGGATATTCATTTTGCTCACATTTTTCAATAACAGATTTTGAAAATTCAATGCCGGGGATTTGTTCTTGTTGAACCCCTTTCATTTTAAGAGCTATTTTGATGCCAACGCCATCAGGTATAACCATATCAGCACCTTTGAGAGCTTCATTGAAGTCGTAATTTTTACAAGCCAGTTCAATCATCTCAGGGTTTATGGTTACGACGTGAGTGGATTCTCCGCAGTCTATACGTTCCATAATATATTCGATTGATTCATCAAAAGAGAATAAATCGACATTAAAACCTAAAATATCTTTTTGTTTGCGTTCCATAATAGTTAATTTTACCTAAATAATGTCTAATAATCAAAGAAAACTTTTAAATTGGCAACAATCTTTTACCATTTCAAAACGAATTCTTGTTCAGTGTAGTTTTTGAGATACGTTAAGGCATCTTCAATAGTATTTGCAAGGAAGTAGAGGCTTTTCATTTCTTTTTTTGCAAATTTATATTTGTAAACATTTTCAAACATATCGAATAAAGGATTGTAAAAGCCATCAAGATTAAGGAAAATGATAGGTTTTTTGTGATATCCGAGCTGTTTTGCGACAATCATTTCTGAGACTTCTTCAAAAGTTCCGAAGCCTCCGGGTAACGTAATGAAAGCATCGGCATTTTTTTCCATAGTTGCTTTTCTTTCACGCATATCGTTGGTTATGATGATGTTTGCAAGGTCAGGGTGGCTCAATCCTTTTTCTTCGATAATTTTCGGGATAACGCCAAGAACCTTGCCTCCATTTGCTAGAACAGCGTTAGCAAGAGAGCCCATCGTCCCTACGTTTGTGCCTCCATAAACCAAGTCGAAACCACTTTGAGCCATTTTTATTCCGAGAGCTTCAGCAAGTTTGTAGAATTTTTCATCTAAATAGTTGCTGGAGGAGCAATAAACGCATATATTTTTAATTTTGTTGTTTGGCAATTTTCGACTCCTTTATTTGATGAGTTCAATCATATTATCGTGTACAAATTGGTTTGAGGAAAGTATGTCAGAATATTCTCCAAAATTTATTTGTTTACCTGAAAAATCCGTCACTTTTCCTCCGGCTTCTTCAATTATCAAGACTCCTGCAGCGTAGTCCCAAGGTTTCAAACCTCTTTCCAGATATGCTCCCAACCTGCCTGCTGCTACGTAGCATAAATCAAGAGCGGCAGAGCCTGAGCGGCGAATATCTTGTGCTGTTAAAAATATTTTTTTAAAGAGTTCAAAATTCTCATCAGCCCTGTATTTTTCATAAGGAGATGTTCCGATAGAAACTAGGCAATCAGAGAGGGAATTTACTTTGCTGGATTGAATTTTTGTATTATTAAGGAATGCACCTTTGTTTTTTTCGGCATAAAAAATTTCATTGGTAAAAGGGTTGTAAACAACGCCGAGATAGGGTTTTTTGTTAATCATGAGTCCTAATGAAACGGCACTCATTTGATATTTATGAATAAGATTAGTTGTACCGTCAATCGGGTCTAAAATCCATGTTGGCTTAGATAAATCGAGTTCGTTGTTATCTTTTTCTTCCCCCATGAATTGAATTTCAGGGTATAAAATTTTGAGTTCTTTTTGCAAATAAGCCTGAACACTGATGTCTACTTTTGTGACGTAATCAGCGAGCCCTTTTTCGTCATAATTTGATTCAACATCTTGACCTAGGATAAGATGTTTTGTTGATTTAACAAGATTTATGATGGTTTGAAGTTCTATTTTGGGCAAAGTATTCATTCTTATTCCTTTATGATAAGGGCTACAGACTCTATGTGGTATGTGTGAGGGAACATATCTACAGGCTGGACGTATTTTGTTTTAAAACCGTTTTCGTGTAAATATTTCAAATCCCTAGCCAAAGTTGCAGGGTTGCAACTTACATATATAATTAATTTTTTGCTTAATTTTGAAGCGAAATCCAAAGCTTCCTCGCTGCAGCCTTTTCTTGGCGGGTCTAAGATGACGACATCAAATTGTTTGTTGTTATCGAGCATTTTTTTGAATTCAGCTGAGGCATCTCCGTTTACGATTTCAACATTTGTAGCGTTATTTTTAAATTTATTTGTTCGGGCATCTTCAGAGGCACCCTCGACTTCTTCAACGCAGACGACAGTTTGAGCTATATCGCTCAAATATATCCCGAAGCTTGAAACACCTGCATATGCGTCTAAAATTGTGGGCTCAGTAGTGTTTTCTTGAATCATAATTTTTGTTGTTTCGAGAATTTTTTCAGCACTTTTCGGATTTACTTGAAAGAAGCTGTTTGCACTTATTTGGAAGGTCTTGTCACCCAAATTTTCTTCATAGAAAGCTTCTCCTATAAGAAGTTTTGATTCTTTACCTAAAATGACATTATTTTTTTTCGTGTTGAAGTTGACTAAAATTCCAGCAATATTTTTGCAATTTTTATAAATATAAGTTGCTAATTTGTCTATATTTTCAGAGATTTCCTCATCATTAATGACAAATATGATAAGATTTTTGCCGTTTGAGCAAGAATTTTTAAACACAACGTGACGTAAAAGTCCTGAATGTTTTCGTTCGTTGTAAGCGGAAATATTGAATTCCTGAGCTTTTTCCTTTATTTCGCAGATAAGTTCATCTATAGCAACAGGTTGAATAGGGCAATGTTTAATATTGATGAGCTCATGGGTGTGTTTTTTGTAATATCCCGAAAGCAGTCTTTTAGAAACTTTTGTTTGACTGATAGGATATTGGATTTTGTGCCTGTATTCAGTTGTTACAGGGCTTTTTATGACATCTTTGACCTCAATATCAGAGCCCGTGAATTTTTTTAATGTTTCATCAACAATGTTCTTTTTTTGTTTTATTTGTTCGTCATAGCTTACAAACTGCCACTGACAGCCGCCACATACATTGTGAAGTGCACAAAAAGGTTTTACTCTTTGAGGTGATGGCTCAATTATTTCAACGAGTTGACCTTGTGCGTAATTTTTTTTGAGCTTTACAATTTTTATTTTTACCTTGTCTTGAGGGCAGACATCTTCGATAAAAATCGGGAAGTTGTCGACTCGAGCGAGTCCTTGACCTTCATAAAGCAATTTTTCTACATTTACAATTATTTCATCATCAATATTCATAATACCAATATCTTACATCAAATATGCCTGAATAGTGAGTTATTTAAAACATATTTGTGCTAAGCTTTACTTATGTATAACAAAAAATGGAGCGGATATGAAAAACCAAAAACGTGCTTTAATCAGTGTCTTCAATAAAGAAGGAATTGTAGAATTTGCAAAAATCTTGACTGAAAAATATGATTTTGAAATTATTTCAACAGGTGCAACTTATAAAACCTTAACAGAACACGGGATAAATGCGATAGAAGTTAGCGAAATTACCGGTTTTTCAGAAATGCTTAATGGTAAAGTTAAAACCTTGCACCCGAATATCCACGCTGGGATTTTGGTTGATACGGATAATAATCTTGAAGTGGAACAAATCGAAAACGCAGGTATAAAACCTGTTGAAATGGTTGTTGGCAACTTCTATCCATTTGCAGAAGCTGCCTCAAAAGGAATTTCAACTCCAGAGTTGATAAAAAATATTGATATCGGCGGACCTACAATGCTAAGGGCTGCGGCTAAAAATTGTGCAAGAGTAACAGCTGTTTCTTCTCCGGAACAATATGCCAAAGTTCTTGATAATTTAGAAGAAAATGACGGTGAAACATCTCTTGAACTTAGACAACAATTGGCGTTAGAAGTTTTTAACGAAACCTCCTCATTGGATTCTTTGATTTTGAATACGTTATCACTAAGGTTTGGTGATATGGATGTTGCAAGTCCTGATTATTATTCTTATTCAGCAAAAAAACAAAAAGATTTGAGATATGGCGAAAATCCTCATCAATCGGCAGCCTTGTATTCTACAGAAAAAGTCTTGGATTATGATGTTTTAAACGGAAAAGAACTTTCTTATAATAATATAATGGATATGACAGCAGCAACTGCGATTGCGAGTGAATTCTATGATGTCTGCTGTGTTGCTATTGTTAAGCATAATACACCTTGCGGAGTTGCTCTTGGAGCCGATATTATTGAAGCTTATAATAAAGCCTTCGATTGTGACCCGATAAGTGCCTTCGGCGGGATTATTTCATTTACTCAAGTGGTTAATGAAAAACTTGCAAAACAATTGGTAGATGTGTTTTTAGAGGTTTTGATTGCACCTGATTACACTCCGAAAGCTCTTGGAATTTTAAAAACAAAGAAAAATTTGAGAGTAGTTAAACTAAATACTCCGCTTGAAGAATATAAAAAATATTTATCAAAAGAAATAAGAGTTACTCCATTTGGAACACTTGTCCAAGAAGCGGATAAAGCTGATTTGCAAAAAGATACATTTAACGTAGTTTCTAAAGCAAAACCGACATCTGAAATGATTGAAGATATGATTTTTGCTTGGAAAGTTGCAAAACACTGTAAATCAAATGCGATTGTTGTTGCAAAAGATTTCAAAGCTCTTGGTATTTGTCAAGGGCAAACAAGTAGGGTTGACGCAGTGGAAATAGCACTCGATAGAGCTTGTGACGGTTCAAAAGGTGCAGTACTTGCTTCTGACGGATTTTTCCCCGCTATAGATAACATTCAAGCTGCTGCACAAGGACGAATAGCTGGTATTATTCAGCCGGGAGGAAGTATCAAAGATAAAGATGTTATAGCCTGTGCTGATAAGTACAATATAGTTATGATAACAACGGGCATAAGACATTTCAGACACTAAATTTGAGGTAAGAATGAGAAATAAAAATCAAAAAGCAGTTAATTGGTTAAGTACGGGGCATTTTGTCTTAGATGCTTATTCAGGTTTTTTGAATCCGATATTACCTTTTATAGCAGCCAATCTCGGGATATCAATGGCAATAGCTTCGTTAATGGTGAGTGCTTCAAATCTTACCGCATCACTTTCTCAACCTTTGTTTGGCTTTATTGCGGATAAGTGGAAAAAACGATTTTTTATTTTTTGGGGAATGTTGTTTGCGTCAATATTTTTGTCTTTAATAGGCATAGCTCCAACCCCTTGGATATTAGCTTTGTGCATAATTTTAGGTAGTATGGGTGTGTCATTTTTTCATCCTCAAGCGACGAGTTTTGCAGCATTTTTTGCAGGTGATGATAACAATTCCACTCAAATGAGTAAATATATAGCCGCAGGAACTATCGGATACGCAATAGGACCTTTGATTTCATCAGGGATTACTGACCATTTTGGGCTTCATTCATTGCCTTTTGCCGCAATTTTTGGTGTGCTTTTAGCTTTTAGTATGTTCTTTTTTATTCCTAAATTATCACTTGTAAGCACTAAAAAAACAGAATTTACGTTCTTTGGTGCATTTTCTGATATGTTTAAAAACAGAACAGTAAGAATATTGATAATGACATCAATACTTAAATCACTTATAGTATCTTCTTTTTGTTTGATATTACCGTTTTATTGGAAAAATTTAGGTTTTAATGCAACAAAAATTGGATTTATTTTGTTTGTATTTATGTTGCTCGGCGGACTTGGAATTGTTGCAAGTCCATATATAGAAAAGCTTTACGGAGCAAAAAGAGTATTTTATTTGTCGATGATGTTTGTGTTTCCATTGTCGCTGTTGTTTTATTTTGCAGAGCTCAAAATGCCTGTATTCGCAGTAATTCCACTATTTATAATAGGTTTTGTCAGTTTTTTATCCGTCCCTTTGAATATGGTAATGGCACAAAAAACAATGCCACAATATAACAGCATGATTTCAGGGTTTATCGGGGGGTTTAGTTGGGGCGTCGTAGGGTTGTTGTTGCCATTGATAACGCTTCTTGCTGAAAAATTCGGGATATTAAATGTTCTTCTATGTATATCATTGTTCCCGTTTGCTCTTGCGTATTTTGTAAAATATTTGCCTGAAGAATATTAATTTATAACAACTTTTTTGAGCCCTATCGGTCTATCGATATTGCGGTGCAAAGCTTTTGCAATTTCAAGAGCTACAAGTTGTGCAAATAGTAAAGTTCCAAAAATATTGAAAATCTTACTTTCGGCATTGTTTTTAAATGCAAAATCTGCAATTTCATCAATATCAGGACGGATATTTTTGCCTGTAACTGAAACTATGTAAGGATTGTATTCTTCTTTTATTTTTCTGAGGTTGTTCAAATACAAGTCTTGATTTTCTTCATCGATAAACGAAATCAAAGCAGCCTTTTGGTTTAAGACAGCCAAATGCCCGTGCATAAATTCGCCTTGAGGGTAAGCGACAGAATTTATGTAAGAGGTTTCAGTTACTTTGAGAGCGTTTTCTTTAGCCAAAGCATAAAATTCTCTTGAGCCTAAAATTATAAGATTTTGAAATTTAGATATTTTTTTTGCAATTTCTTTAATTTGCTCTTTTTTAGAGATTACGTCATTCAAAAGAGCGGGGAGATTGTTAATTTGTTTTAGTTCTAGCGTAATATCAATATTTTTAGAATACATAATTTTTAAAACTAATAGGTAGCAACACATCAATTGAGCACAAAGAGCTTTGGTGGAAGCAATACTCATTTCTATGCCAGCTAAAGTATTAATTTTATAGTTAGAAAGTTGCCAAATAGTGGAGTCTTCGTGGTTTGTAATGCACAATATATTATCAGTTTTTTTAGCAACTTCTTTTAATGCAGCCAATGTATCAGAGGTTTCGCCTGATTGAGAAATGAAGATAAATAAAGTATCTCGATTGACATCTAGGTTTGGATTATAGTTAAATTCACACGAATAAACGCACTCAGCGTCACAATGAGCGAGATCTTTCAATAATTCAGCAGTAGCGTAAGCACAATGGTATGATGAACCACTGGCAATGAGAATGACTTTTTTTATTTTTAAGGGCAAATTTATGAGAATATAGTTTTCGGGAGTGATATAGTTTTCGATTAAATGCGTTACTATATCAGGCTGTTCCTGAATTTCGAGTTCCATATTTGTTTTTTTAGCAGATTCATTTTTATTCATACTTACCACGAATGATTGTACATATCCTAAGATATTTGTATTAATAGATGCAATTATCCCTGTGTTATCATCATTTCTCATACATTTTATATCGGCATAAAATATATTTTATTTAGCTTTTGTAAAGATTTATGAACTATGGTGGTGTGGGAATTTTGTACCCATTTAAAACGTTACCGATGCTAATAATTCCCGAATTGAAGAGTAGCTGAGCTTGAGCTTTGTTGTATTCAATCATTGTATTGATTAGAGTTTCTCTGGCTTGGACTTTAAGGCTTTGAGCTTGAATAACATCTAAAAATGTAGAGGCTCCAACTTTCATTCTCATGATAGCAATACGTAAACTAGAGTCGGCAGATCTTACTTCTTTTTTTGATGCTTCAATTCTTTCAAGAGCTGTCTTTGAGTCATAGTATGAATTTAGGATATCTTCTTTGACGCTTCTTGTCAAATTTATTAACTTATATTGTTCGGCATCAATTTTTTCGTTGTAGGCTTTTACTTTTGTGAAGGTTCCGAGTCCTAGGTTTTTGCCCAAAGGAACCGTTGTTGAAAAACCGACTGTTGTGTTATCGCCTATCCCACGGCGGATTGTGCCGTATTGTCCGGTTGTATAGAAAATATTTAATTGGGGAACAAAATCCATGTAGTTTGAGCTTCTTTCAGCTTTTAAGGCTTTAATTTTTTCTTTGTATTCACGCACATCATCACGGGTGTCGAGAGCCGTTTTATATAGTGTTTCTATGTCGTAAGAAGGTTCCAAAAGTTCACGAGTATTAATGCCGTTTTCAGAGGGGTAAATTGCATTTGTTACTTCTATACCAATTAGATTGGCAAGCTTTGCTTGTGATAGCCTTAAGCTGTTGAAATTAGCTATATATTGTTGTTTTGCTTTGGCTAGTTCAGCTTCAGCTCTTGAGATATCGAACTTATCTCCAAGTCCAACAGCATAGCGGGCTTGAGTTAGTTTCAATTGTTCTTCTCTTTCAATGAGGTTTGTTTTTAAAACTTCAAAGGTAAGTTTTTTTTGAAGAAGGTCATAATACGTTAAAGTAGTATTTAAAATTACTTGGTCACGAGAATATTCAAATGCTGCGTAACTGGCTTTGTAAGTATGCTTAGTTTTAGCATAAAGGAAGAACAATTTACCTTGTTGAACAGTATCCCAGTTGATTTTGAGCTGTGATTGAATAGCTGTTTCGTTCAGAACAGTTGGCAAAACATTTCCGACTAAAACTGTACCATTTATCTGTTGCATTGTATAACCGTAGCTTAAATCTGGGATAAATTGAGCAATTGAGTTTTTATTTTCCCAATAATTAGCTTCTTTTGAGCTGTTGTTAGTTTTTAGTGTATAGTTGTTATCAACGGCGACAGTAAGGCATTCCGCCAGATTTGTGTAGACCAAGTCGATACCGAGATTTTTGCTCAATTCAGAGTCGAGAACCTTTTGTTTTTCGTCTTGAATGACGTTAGATTTTCCTTGAGTAAGATTTTCGACAAATTCATCACTTTTATAGTTCCAAATCAAGTCATCGTCAGCGGAGGCAAGGTTTGCGAAAGAGAACATAATAAACAGTATTATGACAAGTTTTTTCATAATTCAAATCATAATGAAAATTTATAATAACGCTTATATCCCCTTTGGTAGTCTAACCGGCTATATCTGAGGCACTTGCAAGGGTTGTTTCAAGATAGTTGTTTAATGCTTTAAAAGATTTGATATCATTTTCTTTTATGAAGGAAAAGGCTTCTGCCCTTGTTAATTCAAGTATTTTGATATCCTTTGTTAAATCGGTTAAATGGAGCTCTGGAAGCCCGCTTTGTCTTACGCCTAAAAATTCCCCGGGACCTCTTAATTCAAGGTCTTTTTCAGCGATTACAAAACCGTCGTTAGTTTGAGTTAAGATATTTAAACGAGCGAGAGTTTCTTTTGTTGTGGAAGCAGATGTCAATATGCAATAAGATTGCAGCTTTGACCGCCCGACACGTCCTCTGAGTTGATGGAGTTGAGATAGCCCGAATCTGTCGGCATCTTCAATCATCATAACTGTTGCGTTGGGTACATCTACCCCAACTTCAACAACGGTGGTGCTTACCAGAATATTATATTTTTTGTCTTTGAAATCCTTCATTATTTCATCTTTTTCATCGGGTTTCATTTTTCCGTGGAGAAGCCCGATTTTCAAATCTGAAAATTCACCGTTTTTCAATTCTTCAGCTTCTTTTGTTGCAGCTTTAGCTGAAAGCGTCTCCGACTCATCTATAAGCGGAAAAATAATGTAAGCCTGATGTCCGAGTTCAATTTGTTGCCTAATAAGGTTGTATGCTTGTTGACGTTTGTTCATGTTGATTAGAACGGTTTTGATTGGTTTTCTGCCTTTTGGTAATTCGTCAATAATTGTCAAATCCAAATCCCCGTGGACAGTCAATGCCAGAGTTCTAGGGATGGGAGTAGCTGTCATTGTAAGCATTTGCGGCTGTGAGGCTTTTTCTCTTAATGCATTTCTTTGTTTGACCCCAAATCTGTGTTGTTCATCGATTACGATTGCTCCGAGGTTGCTGAACTCAATGTTTTCTTGTATCAATGAATGAGTGCCTACAGCGATATTTATTTGTCCGTTTCTCAAATTTCTTTCTATTTGAGTCCTTGTACGTTTGTTATTTGAAGATGTGAAAAGTGCAGTGCTTATTCCCAGCGGCGTAAGCCAAGAAATAAAGTTATTGAAATGTTGTTGGGCAAGGATTTCTGTAGGAGCCATTATTGCAGCCTGATAACCGTTTTCAATAGCAGCAAGAAGCATTATGCAAGCTACGACTGTCTTTCCGCTTCCGACATCTCCTTGTAAGAGCCGTTGCATAGGTGTTTCAGAATTTATATCTTTCAAAATTTCATTTACTGCTCTTTGTTGAGCATCTGTTAATGTGAAAGGCAATGAATCCACAAACTTTTTTACAAGTCCATTTTCTTTTATTTTGAGGGGAACTGTTTTTAAATCTTTAACATTAGCCTCTCTTAAAAGGGCAAGTTTTAATTGAAGCAAAAACAATTCTTCGAATACAAGGGTGTATCTGGTATGGTCTAAAAGCTCAGTGCTTTTAGGAAAATGGATTTGTTCAATGGCTTCTTTTCTGTCTAAAAGATTATGCTTAGCTTGAATCTTATCAGGTATAAGATTTTCGATTTGATTTTTATAATCGAATAAAGCGTTATAAATGGCACGTCTGAGCGTTTTAGGACTAAGATTTTCAACCATTGAATAAACCGGAACCAAGCGACCGAGATTTAGATTTTCGCCCTCGTAAAAGTCATTATTCACAAGTTGATATTGAGGCTTGTCTATTGTGAATTTACCGGTGTAATTGTCCTTTTTGACTTTTCCGGAAATTATAATATTTGCATCTTTGGGAAATTGAGCCTTGTATCTTTCTTGCATAAATCTGTTTGCTTTTTGATAAAAGAAGTTGAGCTCCATAATATCAGTTTCATCAGATATTCTTACGTTTATAATCGTCAAATTGTTTTTTGTTGTAAATGCTTTCAATGCCTTGATTTTGCCGAAAATTGTAACATCTTCTCCTACTTTCAAATCCTTGATAAAAACCCTGTTAGAGTAGTCAATATGCTTGTTTGGAAAATAATTTATTAAATCAAAAACGGTAAAAATGCCGAGTTTGTTTAACAAATATGCGACCTTTGGGCCCACTCCTTTTACGTAGGTGACGTCTTGTTCGTAGATACTTTTTTTTATTTCATTTTCATTCGAAGATTGTTTTTCCTCAGAGATTAATGATGGATTTAATTCCCCCTTTAAAATTGTGATGAAGCGTCTTAATATTTTTTTTCTTTGAGGCATAGACTCTTGTGCGTAATGCTCAAATGCTTCAATAATAGGGAGCCAGCGAGTATTTTTTTTAGATAGTTTATAGATTTTTCGGAGCTCTTTTATCATAAAACCTGAAAAAGAAGTTTCTTTTCCACGAATATCAATATATTGATGTTTTTCTTCAACAGCAATAGCCAATTTAATTTGGTCAAGATTTGCATTTTCGAGGTAAGTTTTCGTCATTATTCTGTAATTCTAAGGACTTCGTAAATATCAATTTTTCTTGATTTGCCACGGATAGTGACGTTGCTGATTTTTATAACGTCAGCAATATTATTAATATGCTTGTAGGTGTTTTCACTGATTAAAAATTGAGTTTTGTATATTCTGTTATGAGCTTCTATTCTGCTTGCAAGATTTACGGTATCGCCGATTACGGTATATTCTAGTCTTTCTTCTGAACCTACATTTCCGACGAACACTTCACCGGTGTTGATTCCTATGCCAATTGAAATTTTAGGTTTTTCTTCAAGCAGCCATTTTTTTTGTAGCACTTTTACTTTTCGAAGTATTTCATGAGCACATTTTACAGCATTAATGGCGTGTTGCTTGTTTTTTATAGGCTCTCCGAAAATAGCCATAATCGCATCACCCATAAACTTATTTAATACACCGTCATATTTTCTTATTATAGGCTCTATTTCGCTGAAATATTCGTTTAGAATACCGGTGACTTCTTCAGCACTCAAAGCTTCTGATATAGCTGTAAAGCCTCTTATATCTGCAAAAAGTATCGTAACTTCAGATTTTATTCCGCCTACTTTTACTTGGTCAATATTTTCCATTACATTTTGCATAATGTCTTTTGAAATATATTTTCCCATAACATTTTTGATTTTTTCTTTGTTTTGTCCCTCAATTATAAATTTGTATGAGTAGCCGAAAGCAATAACAACAACCTCAATAACAATTGGCGTAAACAGTGAAATCTCAACATTGTTAGCCATTAACAAATTGTATAAAATAACATATAAACACGTCATTGATGTAGTTAGTGCCAAAGAAATGATAATAGAATATTTTTTAATAATGTAAAAGGTCATAATAGCGAAGAATAAAGTAAATAAGAAGGTTGCTATAGGGTTTCTTTCTAATGCAAACTTGTTGTCTAACATATCATTCAATGCCGTCGCTTGAATATCAATTCCCGAATGTTTGATTAGTATGGGGGTATTCCTGCGGTCTGCAAGACTTTGCGAGTTTGCATTTCCACCGACTATAACTACTTTGTCTTTGAAAATCTCAGGATTTAAAACAGGTGGTTTCCCTGCTTTTATATACCTGTTGGAATTTATAATATCTATCGCTGAATAAGAATCATGAGTGTAAAATTCACTTTGAGGCTTGTACCAGTTGTAGTTCATAAAAATTCCTGATAAATTTGAATAAGCAGGATTTTTAGACTTTTTTTGTGAAATAGGTATTCTCAAACTTTTGCAATCATCAGCAGAGCATAAAAAATTATCATACAAAATGTAATCCTTAATCCCTGTTTTCATTGCAAAACCTGATAATGCCAGTGACGGATACAATTTATTTTTGTATTCGACAACAGGCATGTATCTTCTTATGACGCCATCTTTGTCAACCGGAACCATAACCGAGCCTAGTTGAGGAATTGCTTCAATATAATCTTTCGGAAATTTAATAATTCCTGTGTAAGTCGAAGGAATTTTAGTTTTTCTGGCATCTTTAATATCTATACCTGTTTTTTGATTAAAAACTGCATCATATTTAGTAGGTAAAATATCCCCGCTGTTGTTATCTGTATCATAAAGGTTAAATCCGGCAATAAGCGTCGGCATAGATTTAATCGACTGGTAAAAATTTTTATCTGCATTAGGGTTATAAGAGTCAGGTGAAGTTATAACTGCATCAAACAGAATAGCTTTTGCACCTGCTTGATTTTGTAAAAAGTCAAAAATTTCAGTATAAAGCGACCTAGCCCAAGGCCATCTCACGGTTTCTAAAGACTTGTCATCTATAACAACGAGAACAACATCTTTGCTGCCATAATTTTTTTGATTGTAGGTAATTTGTTTTATTGCGTAGTCGTTAGTATTTCTATCGACAAACTGGCTTGTTACAATGTATGCGATAGAAGCTACAAATAAAAATGCGATTATTACAATTATTATAGAACTTTTAAATTTTTGCATATTATAATTTTACTCGTAATTTTACTTTTTAGGCAACTATGTTTAGTGTATATAAACACTTCCTTGTCTTAAAACTTTGATATTATCGTCAAGAGCTAAAGCGACAGTAGAAGCAAGACCTTGTGCTTTTTCTCCGAAATCTTCAAAAGTATAATCAACTTTATCCCCGATATAATTTTTAGCCTCTTGAAAAGTAGTTGCAGCGGGTTGGTTTGATAAATTGGCACTTGTAGTTGCCAAAACGTGACCGTCAATAACCTCGCATAATCTCTGGAAAGTCTTGTTATTAGGGACTCTTATCCCAATAGTGTTTTTGCCGGAGCTAATGAAATCAGGTGCTTGCGATGTTTTTTCGAATATTAATGTCAAAGCTCCCGGAAAATGTTCTCGCATAAGCTTTTCAGCAGTAACGGGTATCTTCGATACGTATGGCATAAGGTTTTCGGCCTTATTTGACATAAGGATTAACGGCTTAGAGGTGTCACGCCCCTTTAGCTCATATATGCGTTGAACACCTGTAACGCTTGTGGGAAGGGCTCCTACGCCCCAGACGGTATCAGTTACGAAAGTTATTACTCCTCCGTTTTTCAAGCTATTATTGAGTTCTAGTACAAAATCAGTGTTTTTGAATATATCCATGCAGTCTTCCTAACAGTTCTTTTACGTATGACAGCTTCAATAGAGCCGCAAAGAGCAGGTAAAAACCAAAGCAAACAATTACCATTATTCCGGTTTTTATAGCTAAAAGCAACCAATTAGAAGGGTCGATTACCCACAATTTATACACGATAAAGCTCATTGCAAAGGTAAAAATAGAAGCTATTATCATTTTTAAAATATTTTTGAAATATATTTTGTATCCCATATCCATTTTTTTTGTCAATAATATACCCAAAATTGTAGCATTAAACAAAGTTACAAGTGACGTTGATAGTGTAATACCGCCTATTCCCAATGGTTTTGTAAAGAAATAATTGAGAACGTATTTTAATATAATTGACGAAAAAGCTACGATAAAAGGAGTTTTTGAATCGTTGAAAGAATAATATATTCTTGTGACGGAATCTCTGAAAACATAAGGTACTATTGCTATAGACAAGAAAATCAATGCCTGAGCTACCATTGCTGTTGCTTTTGCGTCAAATGCTCCACGTTGAAATACTAATTGCACCGCATCAGAGGATAAAAGAATAATCGCTATCAATATTGGGAAAGAAACGAAGTTTAGTAAGCCTACACCCTTGTTGAAGTAATATCTAATATCTTCGTAATTTTTTTCGCCTGCAAGTTTTGAAAAAATCGGGAATAACGGAACCAAAAATGCTGTTACTAATATTCCTACCGGAAACTGAAAAATGCGGTTTGCATAGCCAATAGCTGACCAGGCTCCTGATGGGAGCTGGGACGCAAAAAACATATCTACATAAACATAAATTTGCCCCACTGTTGAGCTTAAAATTGCGGGAAACAAGAGTTCCATAACGTTTTTAAACTCTACATTATTTCTTATTTCTAAATTTGGCTTCCATTGAAATCCGAGTTTTTTGATTTTCGGAAATTGTACCAAATATTGGCAAAACGCACCGACTGTAGTGGCTCCAGCCAAAATCAATCCGTTGGAATCTGTTTTAGCAAGCGAAATTGCGATAATTATGACAATACTCATAACGATAGGTGACAAATTAGGGAGTAAAAATTCTTTAAATGTTACCAAAAGCCCGTAATATATACCTATTACGCCACCTATTAACAAAATCGGTGACATAATTCTTAAGTGAATTCCCGCTAAATGTATCAGTTCAGGAGAGCCTCCTGAAATCATAAAGCCCATAATGGGTTCCGCAAAAATAAACACAAATGCTGTTAAAACTGCGAAAATTAAAAACGACGAAGTCATAAATGTACTGTATAATTTATTAACTTTTTTGCTGATAGTTTCTTCATTACCCGGGATTAATTTTGCAAATACAGCAACTGTTGCACTGTGAAAAGGTCCACCGACTCCGCCCAGTAATATGAGTGCTAAAGCAGGTATTTGATATGCATAAAAGTAGGCATCTGAGGTGGTGCCTGCTCCATAAAAATTAGCGGTTACAATATCTCTCAAAAATCCCATGAATTTTGAGATTATTGTCACAAATGCTATTATCCATGCCACTCTTAAGAGGCTTTGCTGTTTTGTATCAGTCATTTCTTGCCTCTTTTAATACGATATTTATTTTCATTATTTTTTTCTTGTTTTCTATATTTTGAATATAATATACTGCTGTATTTTGCCCAATTTTTACATAGTCACTGATATCAATACTCGTTCTTTTTGAGTATGATGAGTCAAGACTTACGGGGATTTCTTTTCCATTTATAATTACTGTTATTTCTTTGATATTGCCAATATTATTAATATTCAGCCAAGCTTTTTTATTTGTGGCATAAAAAATTTGCTCAGCAGTATTTTGTCCTTTGTCGCTGGAGATTGTTTCAATTGGGGTTGCTAACTTTATGCCTGTATAATAATGTTGAAGAATTTCGTCGTATGCATATCCTTTTTGAGCCATACCGCCCGCTCCGAACTGGCTTAAGCCAACTCCGTGTCCAAATCCTCCTCCTTGGAATATATATTTTGTTACGCCTGCGTCATCAGTGATTTTATCTATGACAAAATTACCGGAGGGAAGTGCTTTGCCATCTTTTTTAAATGTTCTTCTGATGGTTAATTCTTTAGCTACGACAAAATCATTTTTGGTTGTTTCAATTTCTAAAAAGGCAATTTTGCCTGACACGCCTCTGGTCAAAGCTTTTATATTTTTGATTTCACCAAAATTTGAGGCATTTTCTTTTGTTAATTGAGGTTTTACAAATCCGGTTTTGGATTGCTCAATCAATGTTTGTTTTAGCACATTTTCAAGTTCCGGCTCAGTCCATTCTCTTTTCCATCTAAAATAAGGCGAAGCATTATCAAAAGTATCAGGATAACCGGTATAGAAGGCTCTGGCTGCTTCTTCAGTATTAAGACAAGGAGTTTTCTTATTATCAGGTTGCCCTTTTAGATGTGACAAGGGTTTAGGAGGAAATGCTTTTGTAACAGGGTCAGAAAAAGCGTTTTCATAGCTTTCAGAGTATCCTCCTGCTGTAGATGAGTATAAAGCTAAAATTATTTCATCATTTTTATTTAAAGCCACAATTCCCTGAGTTTCTTTGATAGCTTTATTTGCGAGTTCTTTTTCTGTGTTTGCCCCGAAATATACTTGGCAGGCAACAGAGTCACAAACATCAAATTCTTTATAAAATTTTGCTCGTGGTTTTATAGCATAATTTCTTGCCGCAACAGCTTGAGCCTTGAGAGCTTCAAGTCCAAATCGGACAGGCATTTCATTAGGAACGACACCTTTTAGATAATTTTCCAGAGATAAAACATTTACTATAGAAAAGGCTGTCGGTTTTCGTTCACTGGCTCTAAGTTCGAGAACTCCTCTATATAAAGCGGGTTTCCCCCCTCTTGTTAGTCCTTTAACCGTTACGAAGCCTGATTGTGCTGGTTTTATAATCACAGGACCAATCAAGTCTTTTTTGGCGATTTTTCCATCTTTATAAACCGTAAAAGTTCCGTTTTGGAAGGTTACTTTTATTGTGGATTGAGGTGCTATCCCTGTAACAGCATAACCTGTAGATATATCAATGGCTTCAAATTGTCCTGTAGCTCCAAATTCTGCTGTACTATAAATTAAGCTTCCAAAGTTGTTGGTGCTTATGCCTACTCTTATAACGTTATCGTCGATTGCTGATGCGATAGGAGCTATTATCATTGTCAGCAACAGTGTTATTAATATTGATACTCGTTTTAACATAAAAAATCCCTCTAAGGTATTTTATAATAAAAAAGAATTAATCAATACTTTTAGAGGGATTTTGTGTACAGATATTAAATTTTTATTTGTTATTCTTCAGTGACTTTTTGTTTATTAATTAAATCTTGAAGTTTTTCCATTAGTTCATCACCTTTTTCTTGTAGGTCACAAACAATGTCATCTGCTTTTTCTTGGATTTCGTTCACTGTTGAATTTGCTTTTTCACAAAGCTCTTTTGAGGTTTCGGCGAGTATTTCTCTTGTTTCCTCACCTGATTGAGGTGCCAAAAGAATTCCTATAACGCTACCTACAACGCCACCGACTATAAAACCTGCTAAAAATTTTCCTGCTGACATATTTTTGTCTCCTTTAATCTACTTTTTTTTAAACAGCTTTAATGCAGTAGAAAGTCCTTTAAAAAAACCGCCTGAAATGTTTTTTAATCCGCAAAAAGCAACGCCACTTGCTCCAAGTACTCCTGTAAATACTTTCTTAATCACGTCGACTTGTTTATCTGCACTTTTGGCTATAGAGTTTATGTTATTTAGTGTATCTTTTATTTCTTGCAAAGTAGGTTCAATCTCTTGCTTTACAATAGTTGTAGTTTCATCGAGATTTGTTGTTAACTTAGACAAATCCATTAATAATTTAATTAAGAATACGCCTATGATTATTCCCAATACGATAGTTGTGAATATTAAAAAGATTATACTGACTTCAAGTGTTGTAGACATTCCATCTCCTAGTTAAGTTCGTAGTCTGTTGATTCCTTCTCTTTAGCTTTTGCAAGTTGTCGAGCTCTAATCACGTCATTTATTTTATTGTATTTTTTTTCGAGAGTGTATTTCATCATATCGATAGAGGTTAAAGCTTGACGCTTTGCTTCTTGGATTTCAGGAGCGTGTTTTTGAGCGATGTCAACGACAACGTCTTCAACTTCTTTTCTGGTTTCAGCTCCCGGTTTCGGAGCCAATAATACGCCTGCCACTATACCGCCTATCACTCCTGCCAATAAGCCCAATCCGAATGAAACTGAGTTGTCTTCTTTTGACATTTCTATTTTGCCTCCGTAAAATACTAATAATGTATTGAGTTTAACATATTTTTTGACCCCGTGCAATCCTGATTGGGGGATTTTTGTGCTCTTCTTTTTTATTTTTTTATAAATATCATTCATTTGGCTTGTTTAATTTCTGTATATTGTAGTAAAATATTTTTATGAATAATAATGATGAAGCAAAAAGTTTAATTGAAGAAACAATCAAAAAGATTGTGAAGAATCCGCAAGAGCCGGAAAATTATCTTATTCTCGGCAAGTTATATCTTGTAAATAATGAATACGATTTGGCTCTTAATATATACGAAAGCCTACTGAATATTGACCCTTTGAATGTTCAGGCTCTTATAAATTCAGGGAGTATTTATTTTTATAAGCTCGATTTCTCAAAGGCTATAAATAATTACACCAGAGCCTCCGAGCTTGAAACTAATAATTTCTCTATATATTTTAACCTCGGTAACGCTTACGCTGAGATGGGAAATTTTAAAAGTGCAATGCAAAATTATGTTAAATCTATGAATTTGCAACCTGATAATGCCTGCATATACAGTGCTATCGGTTTGTTATTCCAAGACCAATCCGATTTTGTCGAAGCTAAAGTCTACTATGAAAAAGCTTTGAAGCTTGAACCTGAAAACCCAGATTCTTATATGAACTTGGCTTGCGTTTATATGAAATTGTTTAAATTTGAAGAAGCTGCTGATTTGTTTAAAAAAGCTTTGATACTTGCTCCAACTGATGCAAAAATTGCTCTTTGTTGTGCAAATGCTTGTTCTTCTGCTGAAAAATTTAACGATGCAGATTCCTATTTCGCTGAAGCTTTCAGGCTCCAAAATGATTACTATCAAGCTTATGTTTGCTATGCGATTTCTCTTTGCGATAGAAAAGAAATTCAAAAAGCTATGGAATATTACAGAAAAGCTATTGCTGTTTCACCCAATGTTACCAATGCTTACACCTTATTAGCTAATTTATATGTCGCAGAATCTGACTTTAACGAAGCAATTAAGCTATACAAAGAAGCTCTCGGTATTGATGTCAATGCCTCTAATGTATTAACTTTGCTTGGTAATACTTACGTCATGGTTAATGATTTAGTATCTGCTATGAGCTCTTACAAACGTGCTGTCGATATCGACACTGACAATGATGAAATTAAGCTCGTCTATCTTGAAACCGCAGAAGAATATATAAACAGTAAACTTGAAAAGGTATAAAAAGTGGCTAACAATTACTCAAGAAATTCTTATATTTCTCCGTCAGAAAAAATTATCGCAATATTATCCTATTTTACTTTTGGGTTTGTCGGGTTTATTTGGATTATTTTGGGTGCTTTGTTGAAACAAAATCTTAAACCTTTTTTGAAATTCCACATCTATCAAGCTATATTTTTAGCTTTTGGATTCTTCATCGTTTCTCAACTCTTAATATTTATAATTAATATTTTGGGCTATATACCCGGTATAAATGTCTTAGTCGGAGCAATTGTATTCTTCTTCAACGCTGCTATTATTAACTTGCCTTGGCTTCATTTGACAATTATACAAATGTTGGTTTTGGCTGTTACTATATATTTATCAGCCGGTGCTTGGAACGGAAAATTTAGCTATATACCTTGGGTTTCAAACATCATAAAATATAATATAGGACAATAAAAATAAGGATTTAGTTATGAAATTTGATACTATTGCTGTTCAAGGTGCTCACAAAGCAGGTAAAAACAGACATTGCATCAGCGTGCCCATTTACCAAACTACTGCGTTTGATTTTGATACGGTTGATTATGCTGCAGATTTATTCGACCTGAAGTGCGGTGGCGATATTTACACGAGAATTTCAAATCCTACAACTCAAGTTTTAGAAGAACGTTTGGCTATGCTTGAAGGCGGAGTCGGGGCTTTAGCTGTTTCATCCGGGCAAGCAGCTTCTTTGACTGCCGTTTTAAACCTTGCAAAAGCCGGTGATGAAGTTGTTGCTTCTTCAACCTTGTATGGCGGCACTATCAACCTTCTTTGCGTTACTTTGAAAAAATTTGGAATAAAAACCGTTTTTGTCGACTCAAATGACATCGCTGATTATGAAAAAGTTATAACTGATAAAACCGTTTGTATTTTTTCAGAGGCTCTCGGCAATCCCGATATCAACGTCGCTGATATTGAAGCTCTTGCAAACGTTGCTCATAAATATTCAATTCCATTAATAGTTGATAATACCGTTCCAAGTCCTTACTTCCTACGCCCGTTTGAATTTGGTGCTGACATAGTTGTTCACTCCACAACAAAATATATTTCAGGTCACGGGAACGCAATGGGGGGTGCTGTTGTCGATGCCGGTAATTTTGACTGGGCTAAATCAGGAAAATTTCCCGATTTGGTCAATGAAGACCCAAGTTACCACGGTTTAAGCTATACAAAAACTTTTGGTAAAGCAGCTTTTATTGTAAAAGCTCGCACTCATTTGTTAAGAGATTTGGGAACCTGCATGAGTCCTTTTAACGCTTATCTTACCCTAATCGGACTCGATACTTTGCACCTAAGAATGCAACGTCATGCTGATTCTGCGTTGAAATTGGCAACTTTCCTAAGCAGTAACCCCGCTGTTGAATGGGTCAATTATCCCGGGTTAAAAACTGACAAATATTACAATCTTGCTCAAAAATATCTTAAAAAAGGTGCGTCTTCTCTTTTGAGTTTCGGAATTAAAGGAACCAGAGAGCAAGGACAAAAATTTATCGAAAATTTGAAACTTTTAATCCACGCTACAAACATTGGAGATGCAAGAACTATCGTTACTTATCCTGCTTTAACTACACACAGACAATTATCTTCGGAGCAAATGAAAGCTTGCGGTATCGATGAAAGCTTCATAAGAATTTCTGTAGGGTTAGAAGATATTGACGATATTATTGACGACGTTTCACAAGCTCTAATTGCTTCACAAATGTAATACAATATCCCTTATAACTAGCAAAAAAATTCTTTACATGGTTTAATTCAATCAAGAATAAGTGTTATTAAAGGGAAAAAATGTTAGAAGTTCAACGATTATATCCGCAATACAAAGCTATTGCCGACAGAAGACAATCAAGTGTGCCTGTTGATGTTGAAAGACGCTCAGGCAGAGAAAGACGCTCCCAAGACAGAGTCGTCATGGATACAAGATTGACTCGTGATATATTCGAAATAAAAAGCAGAGTAAACAGTTTACAAAAACCCGAAGCAAGCAATGTTACTAAAGTCGCAAATGTTCAAAACACTGAAAAAGCGGCTGCCACAGCTGGCGTTGCGGATTCATTTGTCAAGGCTAAAAGTCCTGAAAATACATCAAGTATAAAAGACTACAAGCCCTCAAAAGAATCTCAAGTGGCTGCAGGTGCTATCGTAGGTGCTTTAGGCGGTGTCCTCGGAGCTGCATTGTTAGGTCCCGTTGCTGCAGGTGTTGCTGCCGGTATAGGAATGTTTGTCGGGGGCAAATTCTTAGCCTATGCAGTCCAAAATCACCTCAATGGCAAATAACAAGCTGTTTTTAATTTTTAATCACTACACTAATTCTTAATAGTCGTAATGTTCACGCTTTTTCAAGTATTCTCTGACGTAATTAAGCGACGCTTGGACTATTCTTGTTATTCTTGAAGATGACAAGCCGACTTGTTCTGCAATTTCTTTAACTTGCATGTTTCTATAAAATCTATATTCAACAATTGTTCTGTCTTTTTGTGGCAACGTAGCAATTGCTTCTCTTATAACTCTTCCAAGTTCTGAAATTTCAGCTTTTTCGTCTGGTAACGCAGAAGGGTCTTTGATAAAATCGAAAGGTGAGTCGTTATCAGAAGAATTTGCCGCTATGCTGTCGATTGAAAGAATTGTTTCATAAATGGCTTCTCTGACTTTTCCGGGAGAAATTCCGTTTTCACCGCCACTGGAGCTACCTTCTTCTTCAGTTTCTTTTTTATGTTTCAATGAATACCATTTATAACGATTTCTCAATTCGTTTCTAATAGCCCATCTGACAGCTGTTGCAATATAAGCATTGTTATATCTTGCAAGCTGTTCTTCGGATTTGCCTTTTATCATCGCTTGAATCGCAATGATACCTATGCTGACCAACTCCTCGTATTCCACCATGTGAGAGGGGATACGACGTTGCTCAACTTTTGCAACCTTTTCAATGATTTCTATGTAATCTTTTAGTTTTGAGTGCACTTCTGTAACCACAAAGCAATCTTATCTATATCTGTTTCTATTTCTGTTTATTATCTATATTAAACCTTTTTTGCGGATTACGCAAATTGTATACAAAAAGCAGGATTTCTGCTACTGCCTTATATAAGTCAGGTGGTATGTATGAATTTAATTCTACCATACGGAACAGTGCTCTTGCAACTGGTGGATTTTCTACCACCGGAATAGCGTTTTCACGGGCTATTTCGATAATTTTTTTTGCAAAAAGCTCCGTACCTTTTGCTATAAGTTTTGGTGATTCCATTTTTTCTTGGTCGTATTTTAAAGCACAGGCAATATGGGTCGGGTTTGTAACGACAAAATCTGCTGTTGGAACAGAGTCCATCATACCTTTTTGAAGCATTTGTTGTCTTTTTTGACGTAGGGCGGCTTTAACATGTGGGTCGCCTTCTGAGTTCTTATACTCATCTTTTACTTCTTTAAAGGACATTTTTTGGTCTTGGAGAAATTTCCATCTTGTCATTCCATAGTCGGCTGCAGCTATTATTAAAAACGCAATTCCGGCTTTTGTTATAAAATCCAACAGCAACTTGCCGAATTCTATCATTATCGCAAAATGGTTATCGATTGCAGCCAAACCCAAAATTGTTTCTAAATGAGCACTATAGACAACCCAGCCTATATACCCTAATAGTGCCACTTTAACAATGTTTTTTACTAATTCAAACAAGGTCTTTACGGAGGCTAGATTTTTGAAATATTTTGTGGGATTTAGCTTATCAAGCTTAGGGGATAACGGGCTCATCGTAATCAAAGGTCCGATTTGAATCATATCGCCCATAATCGCTATAAATGCTGCTAAAAATAATATCGGTCCGATTATCAAAAGCGTAGGGACCAGCGATATAAACAAAAAATAAGTATAACCTATTTGCTCAAGATGCTTATTCGGGATTTGCTCGTAACAAAGAACAAAAAGTTTCGTTATTTGGTCCCAGATAAACGGTGCAAGTTTAAAAATAGCCATGAACATTACGACAAGGGCAATTGCCATAGAAAAATCTTTTGATTTTACTACTTGCCCTTCTTTTCTTGCTTTTTGCAGTTTTTGCTGACTTGCCTCAAACTGCTTGTCTTCATCACCCATGTTCTATATAGCCTTGGATTTTTGTAATTATTATTTAATATTTAATTTTTTAAAGTCTAACGTTTTTATTTATAATTTTGTCTAATATGTGACCATTGAAACTATTTCAAGGTCTTTAGGTAGTTTTTCTCTGCCTTTTAAAGCTTCAAGTTCAATAATAAATGCAGCCCCTACTACTTTTGCACCTGTTTTATTAATCAATTGGCAGGTAGCAGCTACTGTTCCTCCTGTAGCTAGTAAGTCATCAATGATAAGTACGTTTTTACCGGGTTCTATTGCGTCTTTATGAATCTCAATTTTATCTGTACCGTATTCAAGCGAATATTCTTGGCTTATTGTTTCTGCAGGCAATTTGCCCGGTTTTCTTACTAAAATAAATCCGGCATTCAAGTTTGCGGCAACAGCTGCTCCGAAAATAAATCCTCTTGATTCAATACCTGCAACGTAGTCGATTTTTTTATCAGCAAATTTGTCTGTCAAAAAATGAATCATATCTCTAAGTGCTTGAGGATCTCTAACTGCTGTTGTTATATCTTTGAACACAATTCCTTTAACTGGAAAGTCTAAAACGTCTCTTATTTTTTCTTTGACTAACTGGTTTGTCATTACTTTTTCTCCATCAATGTTTTCATATACAAATATATTACTATAAACGGGGTTAATTATTTATAGTTGTAAGCATTTTTATTAAGGTTTTTGTCGGAAGCCCCATTATATTATCAAAATCGCCCTCGATTTTTTCAACAAAGCCATCAGGTAATTCCTGAATACCGTAAGCTCCTGCCTTATCAAGAGGTGAATATTCTTCAACATAATAATTTATAAGCTCATTTGAAAGATTTTTAAATGTTACAAAGCTTGTAGTTGACTCAAGAATTTCTCTTTTTTTATCCGTATCAACCACCGCTATTGCTGTTACTACTGTATGTGTTTTTCCGCTTAATTGATTAAGCATTTTAAATGCTTCTGTTTTGTCTTTTGGTTTTCCTAAAACAAAATTGTTTTCAATTACAACTGTATCCGCACTGATTATCAGAGCGGAGTCTTTTGTTTCTATTGCAACTGAGCGAGCTTTCCCGAGGGCAGTTTGCTCAATGTCTTCGTAGCTGAAATTTTCTTTAAGAATGTTTTCTTCAAAAGAGGGGGAAATACATTCAAAAACCAAACCCAAACCTGCTAAAAGGTCTTGGCGTCTTGGAGAGGTCGATGCGAGTATTATTTTTTTCATTACGATACTTCCTTTTTTCCGTTTTGTATCGTAAATCAAATATAATTTTAAATCCAGTTATTACTTTAATTAGCTAGCTGCTGAAACTCTTTTTCTTGTTTTATAAACTGCTGTTTTTGAATTTATAGCTGCACATGCTTTTTGTAAAGTATCGTTCAATGCAAGCATATTTCTGTGCATTAAAGCGTAATCATTCATTGTTTCCAACATTTTTTGTGAATCAATTAATTTTGTCATTGTCGGATTATCAACTTTTTCTGCTTGATACTTCTTTACAAGTAATCTGTCTATTGAATCCTTTGGTCCTACTGCCATAATATGTTCCCCCAATAATTAAGTTTTTAAAATCCCCTTGTATTAATATAAACAAATTCGGAGAGCGAAAATTGCCTTTTTATTATGATTGTTACAATATGTAAATATATTCGTAAACATGCATGATTGCAGGTTCTTTGAATATGTGAAATAATTACCTTATGAATAAGGTTCTTTATGTGACAGGTGGTGGTGGCTTGAGCCCCAATGCCATTAATATTTCGACTTTGGCAGCTATTGCCGCTTCTTCTGTCGGGCTTCAAATTATTAAACATACAGATTTCAACGGGTTGAAAAAATGTAATGCAGGTCATTTTTTGGATTTTGTAAATGTAAAAATTGCAAACAATATTTCTGACGTTGAAAAATATCTCGCAAAGAATGGGATAGCGTTTATTGAAGCTGAACCTCAACTCGTTCTTGAAAACTTGTGCCCTATATTGACTCTCGGTTCGGATTTCTCTTATTTTATAGGGCTCAATTCTACAGAATTCGCTATGCAATATATGTTTGAACTTAAAAATAAAAACGTCAAAAATGCAATCATAGCTTGCTCAATAGACCCTCTTTTCGATGAGGTTTCTGTCACTTCCGGCACTCAAATATTTGAGTTACGAGATGGTAAAATCTCAAACTACGTAATTAACCCGACCGACTACACGATAGAGCAAGTAGAAGCAAAAAAACTTACAGGGGCAACGCCTCTTTACAACGCAAATTTGGCAAAAGATATATTGTCTTGCAAAACAAAAGATGCAAAATTTAATGCGATTGCTCTAAATATGGCATTAATGTTTTATGCGACAAAAATTGCTCCATCTATTGAAAAAGCCATAATTGCGGCATTTCAAACTTTAGAATCAGGTAAAGCTTTCAGAAAATATTTAAGCATTGCGAAATAATTTAAAAACCGATTTGCATAGAAATTTCAGAATATTTTAGCCCTAAAGCTTCTGCCACCGCCTTATTAGTCACTTTCCCTTCATAAGTATTTATACCTTTAGCCAATGATGGTGACTTTTTAGCAGACTCTATCAATCCTAAATCTGCAAGGTTCAACAAATAACTTTGGGTAGCGTTTGTCAAAGCAACAGTTGATGTTTTTGATACAGCTCCTGCGATATTGGCGACGCTATAGTGAATTACACCGTATTTTTCAAATGTCGGATTTGTATGAGAAGTTATTCTGTCCATCGTTTCGACGCAGCCGCCTTGGTCTATCGCTACATCTACAATTACAGAGCCCTTCTTCATTTCTTTTACCATTTTTTCCGAAACAATCTTCGGCGTTTTGTTCCCGGGAACCAAAACCGCCCCGATAACAATGTTAGCTTTTTTTATTTGGTTTGTTAAATTATATTCGTTAGACATATAAGTCTTGACATTAGCCCCGAAAATTCGCTCTACATAACGGAGTTTTGTTATATTAGAATCTAACATTCTAACATCAGCTCCGAGCCCTACAGCGACTCGTGCCGCATTAACACCGACTACTCCTGCTCCTACTATAACTATCTTAGCGGGTGGGACTCCTGCAACTCCACCTACCAACACACCAGCTCCGCCATTTTGCTTTTCAAGCAAATTAGCTCCGATTTGAACAGACATTTTACCTGCAACTTCGCTCATCGGTACTAACAATGGAAGGCTTCCGTCTGATGTTTCTATTGTTTCATAGGCTATTGCCGTAATCTTTTTCTTTAACAAAATATTTGTAAGTTCTTTATCCGTTGCAAGATGCAAATAGGTAAATAGTATTTGATGTTCTTGCAAATATCCGTATTCACTGGGTTGTGGCTCTTGAACTTTTATAATTAAGTCAGATGCTTTATAAACATCTGCCCCTGAATCAAGAATTACAGCACCTTGACTTTTGTATAACTCATCATCAAAATCAGAATTTATTCCTGCATTTTTTTCTACAAAAACTTCATGTCCGTTTTGAACTAAAGCCTGGACATTTGCAGGCACCAAGGCTACACGGTATTCACCGCTTTTTATTTCTTTGGGAACACCTATTCTCATAAAATTCTCCTAAATAGTTTCTTTTTCATTTGCTTCTTTTTGAGCAAGTGCTTCTTCTATTTCGTTAATAATCAATTTTGCAGCAGCAACAGGGTCATCAGCTGAGGTGATTGGTCTTCCTATAACCATATAATCGACCCCCGCTTCAATTGCATCAGAGGGTGAAACAACTCTGATTTGGTCATTTACAACTGACCAAGTCGGTCTTATCGCAGGGCACATTATCATAAAATCTTCGCCTATTTCTTGACGAATTCTTTTAGCTTCTGTTGCAGATGCAATTACCCCGCTTATGCCCGCTTCTTTGGCTATTTTTGCAATATGAGTAACATATTCATCTATATTTTCATTAACATTTAATTCTTCAGTAAGCGTTCTTTGTCCAAAACTAGATAGCAATGTCACGCCTAAAATCGTAGGAACCGGCAAATCAAGCTTTTTGGCTGTTTCTCGACATAATTTAACGGTGGTTGAAATCATTTTTGAGCCACCGCTTGCATTTATATTGAAAAAATCTATGCCTCTTTTTAAGAGGTTTACGCTGGCTTTTGCGACAGTATTAGGAATATCATGGAATTTTCCATCGAAATAGACTTTACCACCATGCTCTTTTATAAGTTCAATCGCCTTGTAGCCGCAAGAAGTATAAAGCTGCAATCCGACTTTAAAGTAGCCTACATAGTCTTTCAGCATAACTGTGTATTTTTCAACTTCTTCAAGTGTGTCAACATCTAATGCTAAGATTATTCGGTCTTTAGCTTCTGTAGGTTTATTTAATGTCATATTAAGTGCAATATCCTCTATTTAAATGCTCAATTATATTAACACCAGTTCGCCATCTTAGCAAGATTTTTACATATTTGAGTTTCTTATCCGAAAATTTGTTATCCTAATTAATTTCTCACAAAAAAATAGCGAGAACATTGCTGTCTTCGCTATTTCTTTTGATTTTTATAACTTAACCTTGTTGGGCAAATTCTTCTGTAAAAGCTTTTGTTAACTGGCATGCCTTTTCGTAAGCGTCAGGCTCACCTTTTGCTAACAATCCATTCAATGTTATATCAAAGTATTTGTCTGCTTTTTCTACCAATTCAGGGTGCTTTTTTGCAAAATCAATATCAGTTAAGATATTTTCAGGTTGCTTAACTTGTGACTGTCCTGCAACTCCCAAACCAGCCGGTATATCGCAATTAGGACATTCCGCTTGAGTTTCTTCCGGTTGAGGTTTAACTTCCGGTTGTTCGATTTTTTTAGGCTGAATAGCATCAACCTTTGTGCCTATATTAGGCATGTTATTAATTTCTGACATATTAAATTTTCTCCGTGTTTATCTTTCATTCATAAATCGTTAATTGTATCTTTCGTATAAAACCCTTGGCAAATTTTTTTTTGCTAGTAAACCTGTAAATATATACTATTTTTTATAAATTGTTTTTATAGTATAAGGGCAATCCTTTTATTATAAATAGCTTTAGCTATTATGGAATATGTAACGATTTCTTAATATTGTATAGAATATTTATCTAATTTTTATAGCCAATGCTAATTTTTGCATAATTTTAGGTTATTGTAAAGTTTATTTTTTATATTTTTGATTATTTTTTTATCTTAATTTATAATGTGACAATGGATAAAATGATTGATATGTATGAACCTGATGAAGATTCGTTGCTTTGCTTGAAATGCGGAAAATGCTGCAAATTAATTGCTATGAAAGCTTCTTTTGATGAATTTAAAAAACAGGCTGAAAGTGGCAATGCCTTTGCAAAAGATTTTATTCAAAAATATATGCCTTATGAATCAGATGAGCTCGCAAAATCAGTTGATGAGGGCTTTTTTGAGGCGTTAAAAAATTACGTCTTAAATGATGAAAATAATGACACTAAGCAGATCTATTTCTACTATTGCATGCACCTTTCCTCTCAAAACACTTGCAGTATTTATCAAAATCGTGAGGAGGAATGCAAAATTTATCCTAAAAATGCTTGGTCTGTTACTCCCCAATCCTGTGGGTATAAGGGGTGGCAGTTTGAACAAAAAGAACGGGCAAAAAAGCTTGTAAGAGGTCTTAAAGAACTTTTGTATGAATTGTCTTTCTCTAAAGACGATGAAGTTGTGACGGCTGACGGACAGACCGTTTCAGAGTTGAAAAAACGCATAGAAGAAAAAATTCTTCCTTGGAAAAAATACGGTGCCGATTTCTGGTAAATCAAGGCTTTAGGGCATTTATTTCTTCCATTTTTTCAATAATCCTTTGAAGATGAAAAAGGTTTGCGTGAATATTTGAAAAAACATTTTTTATTACATTAAATGATGCTTTTTTATCGGGAAGTTTTGAGCTGAAAGGAAGAAAACAAAGTTTCATTTCAATAAAATCCTCTTGAGTCGGATACAGGTATTTGAAATCCATAATCTCTGCATTTTGTCTTTTATAAAAATTAAGACGTCTTATCGTATGAGGGGCTTCACTTGTCGGGATTTCTATTTCGAAGAAAACGCCCTTTTTTTCGCTTTCAATTTTACTCATTTTTTCAAGTATTTTCGCCCCAAATCCATGTGAATGATATTTTTTTAATACAGCAAAGTAATCAAGCCACAAAAAATCTTTGTTGTCCGTTTGTGCAAAAATAACGTATCCTACAATATCATCGCCATACGTTGCGACATATGGAACAAGTTTCTTTTTAGCGATTAGTTTATCAAATTCCATCTTCTCTTTTAGTTCATTTTTTGGAAATTGGGTGCTCAAATCTTCCAATATAAATTGAATTTGCCAATAATTTGCGATATTAAGCTGTATTTCTTTGTTTTTCATAAAATATTCGTTCTGATTGATGATTTTTATACTTCTTCTATGAATTATATTATGGATATTGTTTTAATCAAAAAATAGGGCATAATATAATTATGAAGCGTTGGTTTTTAATTAGTTTAATTTTGCTTTTATCTACAACAAATGCAATTGCAAAGGGAGTAGATTCAGACACTGCCGAGCAAATTAACCAAATTAATGATTCTTTTAATTCCGCCGATGACTCAGCTCTTAATGAAGAAGATATCCAAAATATGGGCTATGGCATAGACCCTGCCGACAAAAAAAGGGATTTGACAAAAAAATATGCCTCTATTGATGAAACTGATGAGCAAAATGCCGTCACTTTAAATCTAAATCAACAAACTGGCGAAGAAAAATTTGAAGAACGTTCCAATAAAATTTTCAAATTGGGAGTCGAAAAAGAGTCGCCATACGCTGACATTGAAGCCTCTAATATGTTTTGGGATAATTCTAAGAATTTTACAAACGTCTTTTTTCAAGATTATAAAAATTTAATGTTTATGCCATCAACCATAAATTCATCAGTCCTAAAACGTGATTTGGGTGCAGGGACATCTGTCTATGTAGGGCAAGAAGCTCTATCAAGTTTTGACGGAGTTACTGTTGATTTTATTCGTTCTAACATAACTACTTATGATGTTGGGGCTAAAATTATTCAACAAGGTGACAAAGTTAAATTTTCAGCAGGCACCTACACTTCAACCCTTAATCAATTGCTTTCAGGCGGTGCCGTACTTTCTTCTAACTCGATTAATTTGCCTAAAAATCTCGGGAGCTTTTTAGTAGGTGGCGGATTTTACTCAAATGAATATGATGCTGCCAGCAAAAATACAGGCGGACTTTTCGCTCAATACAAGTTTGACAGGCTAAAACTGAATGCTTCTGTTTCCAAATCTCAATATTCTAACGCTGATAACTTGGAAACAGGTATATATTTGGTTCCGGAGCTGCAACTTACGAAATCCGTATCCTTAAAGACTAGAGTTGTCAAAAACATTTCTCAAAATACAAACCAAGGTGAAATCGGGTTAACATACAAGCCTTGGAAAAATAATTCGAGAGATTTTGAGCTTGAATTGAATGCCGCAAATACTCACTCTCCATCTCAAGTCGATAAGCAAAGATTTAAGTTCTCCGCCTCTTTTAAGCTATAAAAAAGCCACCCTGTCTAGGGGTGACTTTTTAAATTTGTCAGTTGTTATGAATTTAAAAATAAATTACATAGCACCTTTAACGATTTGTGCAAAGCTATCAGCTTTCAAACTTGCACCGCCAACCAAAGCTCCATCAATATCTGATTGAGCCATTTGTTCAACTATTGTGTTTGGTTTTACGCTTCCGCCGTATAAAATTCTGATAGCGTCCGCTGCTTTTGCACTAGAAACTGATTTAACTGTGTTTCTAATCATTCCAATAACTCTATTTGCTTCAGCTGAATCACAAGTTTTGCCAGTACCTATAGCCCAAATAGGTTCATAAGCGATGATTGATTTTGCAATTTCTTCTTCTGTCAATCCTGCTAATGCAAGTTTGATTTGAGATGCGATATGTTCATCTGTAATACCGGCTTCTCTTTGGTCCAAAGTTTCGCCACAGCAAATAATAGGAATCAAACCTAATGATAAAATTTTCTTAGCTTTTTTGTTAATCATTTCATCTGTTTCACCAAAATATTGACGGCGTTCGCTATGTCCGATGATAATGTATTCGCAGCCTGTATCTTTTGCCATTTCTACAGAAATTTCACCTGTGAAAGCACCTGATGTTTCATAAAAACAATTTTGTGCTGAAAGTTTAACTTTTCCACAGCCACAATCTTTAAGAGCTTTGTCTACAACATGCAAAGATGTAGCAGTAGGTGCAACTACAACTTCCGGCAACTTGTTTTTATCTTCATCTTTTAGCTCAGCCATTACTCCGTTGACCAATTCAACAGCTTCAGCTTGCAATTTGTTCATTTTCCAGTTTCCTGCAATAACGGGTCTTCTTGTCATAATATTATCCTCTTTTTATGTACTGTCACAAAATGATATTAGTCAAAAAATATAATTTAATCAAGGTAATGTATTGGCAATTAGCAAAAAATAAACTATAATAATTTTACTTTGAACTTTTGTAAAGAAATCGGTTCTTTCCCTCAAGTTCCTTTTACAAAAATCCGAAATATTATATACGTAATAATGTGAGTGTGGCGAAAAGTTGGTATGAACGAAATTTCTCATAGTCTAAATACGCTTATCGAAAATGACCTCGAAAGCATCAAGCAAACTATTTTACTCGTTGATGACGAGGAGAATAATTTGCAATTATTAAAAAGGACCTTGAGAGGTTCTTATAACATCAAAACCGCTACAAACGGCAAAGATGCCCTCGAAATTATTAAAAATGATGGCGAAAATATTTCGCTCGTCGTTAGTGACCAAAAAATGCCCGAAATGGAAGGCACTGAGTTTTTAAAGCATGTTAATGAAATAAATCCTGACATCGTCAAAATTCTCTTGACCGGTCACCAAGATACGGATATTATTGTGGCTTCAATCAATGATTGCCAGCTTTATCAATATATCTTGAAACCTTTTGAGCCTGAAGAACTCAAGGTGTCAATTAAAAACGGTTTGAAAAAATATGAGCTTTCAAGCAATCGTGTCACTATAATGCGTGATTTGAAAGAACTTTTCTACAAAACAATAAAGTCTATTTCTTTGGCTCTTGACGCTAAAGATTCTTATACTAACGGGCATTCCCTTCGTGTGACTTTGTATTCATTGATTTTGGCAAATAACATGAACCTTAGCGATGAAGTTTTAGAAGAAATTGAAACTGCAGGTCTTTTGCATGATATCGGGAAAATAGGTATCCCTCACAATATCTTGTGCAAGCCCGGTAAACTTACTGATGAAGAATTCGAAATCATGAAAAAACACCCTGAACAAGGTGAAAAAATGATTATGAATATAAAAAAATTGAAGATTATTGCAAATTGGCTAAAAACCCATCACGAAAGATGGGACGGAAAAGGCTATCCTTTGGGGCTTAAAGGTGAAGAAATTCCTATTTCTGCCCGTATTATAGCTCTAGCTGATACTTATGATGCGATGACGTCTACTCGTCCTTATCGGAAATCTTTGCCTCATGAAGTCGCTATTGCCGAAATACAAAAATGTTCAGGCACTCAGTTTGACCCGCAACTGGCTGAAATGTTCGTAAGCTTACAAGACACTATCAAAGCTGCTAAAGAAAATCCGGAAGAATTCTATAATAAATACAGCTATTTGCGTAAATATTTGACCGATGAAGTTAAATCTATTGCAAGCTAGCTGTCCAATGATTTTATCTCGACTTTGATTTTTCCATCAAAAGCTTTTTCGACTGTTTGAGTCATATCGTTTGATGCTTCAATCCAAAAAGTTGTTGAGCCCAATATTTTTGTGCCATTTATTTTAAACATTATAGGGTCGGTTCCTTTGAATTTGCACAGCAAATCTTTAAGTTGAACAATTTCTTCAAATTTCATTTCATCAAGTATATTTAGCGTAATTATATTGCTGTTATCTACAGGTTTTACGCTTTCAACAATTATTTGCGTTCGGTCTTCATCTTTTCGTTGAAATTTACCTGACAATATAACTTTGCTTTCAGCTTGCATCAATGAATTATATGCTTGCAAAGTCTTGTGAAAAGCAACAAATTCCAATTTTCCTGTAAGGTCTTCAATAATCCCTGCCTTTAGAAACTTAGTGGGGTCTTTCTTTAGAGGGATTTGTCTTACTTGAGTAAGAAGTCCGCAGATTGTAATATATTTGTCATTTGGCATTTCTACAAGGTCACAAATGTTGTGAGTTGTCAAAAATGGAAGCTTATCTCTAATTGATTCAAGCGGGTGGCTGGTTACATAAAATCCAAGGTATTCTTTTTCAAATGCTTGAATTTCTGAATCAGAAAAGTCCTCATCATCTCCATAAAGTTCAAACGACTGCATCTGATAGCTGGCTGTTGCCGTCGCTTCTCCTCCACCACCTAATGCTGCAAAAAGGCTGACTTGACCGAGCTCACGAGCTTGGCTTTCTCTCGTTGCCGCTGTAATAATATTGTCGATATTATTAAACATTTTTTTGCGTGATGGCTCTAAGCAAGTAAAAGCACCTGCTTTAATTAAGCTTTCGAGGGTCTTTTTGTTTAAACATTTTGTATTTACTCTTGCTGCAAAGTCGGCGATGGATTTAAACTCACCATTTGCTTTTCGCTCTTCTTCTAGCATTTCGAGGACTGCTCCGCCAATCCCTTTTACCGAATTTAGTCCGAATCTTATATTGTTTTCGTCAGGTGCAAATTCTGCGTGAGATTTATTTATATCGGGAGGCAAAACCTTTATGCCCATTTTTTGAGCCATTGCAATATACATTTGGGTTTTGTCTTGGTCATCTTTTACACTTGACAACAATGCACAAAAATATTCGATAGGATAATGAGCTTTTAAATAGGCTGTTTGGTATGCTACAAAAGCGTATGCGGCTGAGTGCGACCTGTTGAAACAATATGCGGCAAATTTCGCCATTGTATCAAACAAGTCTGAGGCAATTTTTTCGTCAACATTGTTTTTCTTTGCACCATCTACGAAACCAGCTTTGTTTTCTTGCATGATTTCGACTTTTTTCTTACCCATTGCACGTCTGAGCATATCTGCTTGACCCAACGAATAACCTGCAAGAACTTGTGCAATTTGCATGATTTGTTCTTGGTAAACAATAGTTCCGTATGTGTCTTTTAGTATTGGCTCCAAACTCGGATGCGGATAGGTAACCTTTTGACGTCCGTGTTTTCTGTCAACAAAATCATCGACCATTCCTGAATCCAACGGGCCCGGTCTGAATAATGCCACTAACGCACCTAAATCTTCAAATACAGACGGTTTTAGTCTTTTTACAAGGCTCTTCATTCCAGCAGATTCGAGCTGGAAAACTCCATCAGTATCGCCTGCATTTAAAAGTGAAAAGGTCTTTTTATCATCAAGCGGAATTTTATTTATTTCAACGTCTATCCCTCGTCGTTCCTTAATCATATCCAACGTAGATTGAATTGTCGTCAAGTTCTTCAAGCCCAAAAAGTCCATTTTCAAAAGACCGATTTTTTCACAATCTTCTTTTGGATATTGAGTGATTACGTTTCCTTCTTTTGTATATTGAACCGGAACGATTGTATCCAATGGGTCACGGGCGATTATTACCCCCGCTGCGTGCATTCCGATGTTTTGTTTTAAACCTTCAATACTTTTTGCTTCATCTATCCAGTTTCTTATTCTTTCATCTTTGTCATACAGGTCTTTTAATTCGCTTCCTTCGGCTAATGCGTCATCAATATGGACTTTTGGACCGTTCGGAATAAGCTGTGAAATTTGGTTTGATTCTGCAAAAGGAATATCTAAAACCCTTGCAACAGCTTTTATCGCATTTTTTGCACCTAATGAGCCAAACGTGATAATTTGGCAAACCTTATCAGCTCCGTATTTTTCGGTTACGTACTCAATTACTCTGCCTCTGCCGACAATACAAAAGTCAATATCGACATCAGGCATGCTTACACGTTCAGGGTTCAAAAATCTTTCGAACAACAGGTGATGCCTCATCGGGTCAAGGTCTGTAATTCCCAACGAATATGCTATCAAACTGCCTGCTGCCGAGCCTCTTCCGGGTCCAACAGGAATTCCGTGCTCTCGTGAGTAATTTATAAAATCCCAAACTATCAAGAAGTAGGCGGAAAATCCCATTTTTGAAATAATATCAAGCTCGTATTTTCGTCGCTCTTCAATTTCCGGGGTGATAGTTCCATATCTTTGTTCAAGCCCTTCTCTTACGAGAAAATCAAGATATGATTCAATAGTATGGTTTTTAGGGACATCATAATGCGGTAATATATTTTCACCCATTTTTATTATTAGGTGACATTTTTCTGCAACTTCTGATGTGTTTTCTATCGCTTGATTAAAAGTTTCGGCATCAAGCCATTTAAAAGCATCACGCAACTGTTCTTCAGTTTTTACATAAAATTCATTGTTAGGGAACTTAAATCTGTGCTCGTCTGACTTTAAAGCATTTGTTTGAATACAAAGAAGCGTGTCATGCCAGAGGGCATCTTCTTTTTTTAAATAGTGGCTATCGTTTGTTATTACAAGTTTAACATTTAATTCTTTTGCAATTGCAATCAATTCAGGATTAGATTGTTTTTGTTCAGTTAATCCGTGGTCTTGGATTTCTATATAAAAGTCTTCGCCAAAAAGTCCGAGATAATATTTTGCAATTTCTCTTGCACTTTCTTTTGTTCCTTTTAAAACTTCTTGAGCGAGTTCTCCTTGAATACAAGCAGACAGGCAAATCAAGCCGTCTTTGTGTTTTTCAATCAATTCATGGTTGACACGAGGTTTATAGTAAAATCCGTCAATATAAGAGGCACTGACGATTTTTACGAGGTTTTGATAACCTTCTTTGTTTTTTGCAATCAAGACCAAGTGGTTAAGCTTGTTTCTTCCTTGTTGTTTTTCTTTTATATCTCCGTCATAAACGTAGACTTCGCAGCCGATTATGGGTTTTATGCCGTTATCTTTACAGGTACGATAAAGTTCCATGGCTCCATACATGTTGCCGTGGTCGGTTATTGCAATTGCCTCAAAGCCATTTTCCTTAGCAAATTTACAATAGTCCTTGTTCCTGATGGCACCATCAAGTAAACTGTATTCTGTATGTACGTGGAGTGGAACGTACTTTCCCATTTCCCTTTGATACTCACTTTCCTGTCTTTTATTACGGTAGCACGGCAAAAACATGCTTACAAGTTAAGTTATTTTAAAATACCCATCAAACGACTTTTGTCATTGCTTATTCCGTTAATATGAACCTTTGTAATACCTGTTTTGTTTTCTTTTGTATCAATTAAAACGTTTAAATAATTGGGCGTAACACCTTTTAAAAATCCTGTTTTTTTATCTCTGTTAGGTTCAATAATGACTTCGGTTTCGGTATTTATATTTTTCGTTAAAAATTCTTCCAGTTTTTTTTCTGAGAGCTCTAAAAGCATTTTTACACGTTCTTTTTTTATAGAGTCTTGAATTTGGTTTTTCATCTCGCCTGCAGGGGTGTTTTTTCTTCTTGAATAAGGGAAAACGTGAATTCTGGAAAGTCTTGAGTTTTTTAGATTATTATAAGTCGTTTCAAAGTCTTTTTCTGTTTCATTCGGGAACCCGACTATCACGTCGCTGCCTAAAAAAGGAAGTTTGAAATTTTTGTTGATTTTATTGATTATATTGTCTGCAAAGTCGTAAGAATAAAATCTGTGCATTGTTTTCAATGTCTTGTCACAAGCAGATTGTAGCGAAATATGAAAATGGGGACAGAATTTTTTTGATTGTGACAAAAAATCTAAAAGTTCATCATTCAGCTCAAGCGGATTCAAAGAGCCCAAACGGTATCTTGTAATCTCAGTTTTTTCAATTTCTTTGAGCAGATTAACTAAATGTTTTTGCGGTTCAAAATCATTGCCCCATTGACCGATATGAATACCCGTAAGTACAACTTCTTCGAAACCATGCGATTTCAAAAGAGCAATTTGCTCTATAATGTTTTGAGCTTTATTGCTTCTGTTTTGTCCTCTAGCCAATGGGATTGTGCAATATGTGCAACGATTATTGCAACCATCTTGGATTTTTATTACAGCTCTTGTTTTGTGAATTGTATTGATTTTTTCATATCTAAAATCTTTGTATAAAAAAATGTCACTTACGGCAAATCTTTTGTCGTTTTCTAATATTTCAGGAATATCAGCTTTTTCTTGGTTCCCGACTAAAAAATCTATATTAGAGTTGGTTTTAAGTTTTTCATAAGCAAGTTGTGCAAAACAACCGGTCAAAACAGTTGTTATTTCGGGATTGTTTTGTTTTGCGTGTTTCAAGAGGGTCAAAGCTTTGCTATCTGCTGTCGATGTTACAGAGCAAGAATTTAATATGAAGATATTTGCATCTTGCATTGTTTCAACAGGCATAAACCCTTTTGAAATCAACCTTTCTTCTATCACGGCAGATTCAAGTTGGTTCGTTTTACAACCCAATGTTTTTATTAAAAAATTTTTAATCGATTTAGACATAATACTATTGTACTAGCAAAAAATTTTATTTTTCCGTATTAATATAGTATAATTTACAAAGTTTATACCAAATTGTTAAAAATATAGGAAGAGGCAGTTATGGTTGGTATGGTTTCTCAAAATAATTCGTTTAATCAATTTCCGCAAATAATTGATATGCAAGCAGATAACACTAAAAAACAGCAACCATCTGTTTTACATCGTGAATATAAAAATAATCAAGCTTCTAACACAGCTCTAAAAGTAATCCCAGTTGTCGATTCCTTTATTGCAGCTGGGCAAACAACTTCAAAACTTGGTGCTGCGGGCATTACCTCGCTAGGTGCAGGCATGGGCTCATTCGCTGCGAGGATGACATCTTGGGGTGTTTTCTTTGGCGTATTCAATCTTCTTTCTAAAGGTATTGACAAAATTACTGCCAAATCACCAAAACTCCAACAAATGCAACAAGAACATCCTGTCGCTAAATCTTTAGTCGATTTAACAGCATTGTTTGGTGCCTACGAAGTTGGTAGAAGCATTGTTGCTAAAGCAGTTAAGGCACTTCCTGAAGGGGTAAAAGACAAGACAGTTGCTAAATTATCAAAACTTCAAGCAGGCATCGATTCTTCAAAAATTGCACAAAAAGTCTTTAATCCACTGGTTGAAAAGGCCGGCAAGTTTGCAGCAAACCATCAAGGAATAGCGAAAACTGTCAAAGCAGTCACTCCGTGGATAGTTCCCGCTATGATAATCGCTTCATTAGCCAAACCTATAAATATTGCACCACGACAAGACGTGTAAATATTTATACATAATATATTTTTATTAGATGAAACTTCATTATCTTAAATAGTGAAGTTTCTTTTTATCTATTAAACTACTTGACCATAAGATATTTAGATGTTATTTTAATAACATAATAAATAGTGATGGGCTTGTGGCGCAGCGGTAGCGCAGAGGACTCATAATCCTTTGGTCGCAGGTTCGAATCCTGCCGGGCCCAAATTTTAAAAGATAGAAATAGCAAACCTTTTAGGGGTATTGCTATTTTTTATAAAAGGACATCAAAGCAAAATTGTCGTAAAAATGTCGTAATAGGATTGTAAAACCCTAAAATGATTACAATAATTTTATAAAAAATAAGGTCTTGATTTGGGTATAAAAGAAAAGCTTAAAAAATTAATTTCAGAAGGGGAAGCAGTTTTAAAAAGTGCTTATCAAAAAGATGTCGGAATTACAGTTAAAGCTAATGAATGGTTACACCAAAAAGAAACTCACAATGAAATAATACAAACATTTGTCGATGAAACTTTATTTAATACTTGGTATGAAAAAGTTCGTTTATTTTTAGATAGAAATAATTACGCTGCTTCTTTTTGCGAATTTATTCGTTTTAGTACAAATTACGATGTAACAAAAGCCCAACTTTGCAATCTCAATGCAATATATGAAACTATTGAAGACATTATTTCCGTAAATGATGAGAATTGGGGATATTTGCCTGATAATGTAAAATCATTATTTAAAGATACTCATTATTCGGAGGCTGTATTTGAGGCTTTTAAATATGTTGAGGTCAAGGTTAGAGATAAAAGTAACCTTATCAATTTAAATGGTGTAGCCTTAATGCGAAAAGCCTTTAATAAAGATTCCGGGGGATTAATAAATACTACATTACCAGAAGCCGAACGACAAGCTCAATCTGATTTGTTTGCAGGTGCAATAGGTTTTATCAGAAACCCAAAGGCACATAATAGGATAACTATTAAACAAGAAAAAGCTGTTGAACTTCTATATTTTGCAAATTATTTATTAAGAATATTGGACGGTGATTATTCAAAACGAGAATTGGGGTAAATATGATTATTACAATCGGATCTATAATCTATGACGACAATAGAAATGAATATATTGTTATCGAGTCAATCGGGAGTGGTGGATTTGGCAATGTGTTTAAAATAAAAGATGTAAAAACAAATGCTATATTTGCATTAAAAACTTTACCTACGGAATATCCTAATGAAGCAACCTTAAATTCATTTATTCAAGAAGCAAAAAGTGCAATTAAAATAAATCATACCCACATCATTAAATATTGGTATTTTCATGACGGACAAACCTATAAAGATTTGCCTCCGTATATCATAATGGAATATGCAAATAACGGAACTTTAGACCAGTTTATAAAGGAACAATCCGATTATATTGAAAATCAACGACTTTCTGATATTTTTTCACAACTGATATCAGGAATGAAAGAAATAAATTCAAAATTAGTACATCGAGATATAAAACCTCAAAACATATTAATTGATAAAGAACTGTTTAAAATTTCGGACTTTGGTTTATCAAAATTTGCTGATGAATCAACAAGGACAAAAACATTTAAAGGTTATGGCTCTGAGCTATATTTTGCACCTGAAGCATGGGGAATGCAAAAAAACACAATCCAAATAGATATATATTCAATGGGTATAGTATTTTTCCAATTAGCAACACTGAAGTATCCTTATGACATACCTGATAACAAAGATTACAAATCAATGCACCTATATCAACAAGCAAAAAACCCTCAAAGTATAAATGAACAATTATCACTTGCGATGTCTCAAGTAATATTAAAAATGCTTGAAAAAAATACTAGCAAAAGATATGCAAACTGGTCAGATATAATAACTGACTTGTCAAAGGTTAAAACAGCAACCGCTAATAATTCAGTTTCTTCAATGGTAGATTTTGCATTAAGAGTAAAAGTTCAGCAAGACAATACGTTGAAAGCCGAAGAATTAAAGAAAAAGCAGAGACAAGAAGAAATAACAGAAATAAATAATCTTGTCGAATATCAATTGAAAGAGTCGATAATAAATCCAATTAAAGAATTTATTAATACTTATAATCAGCAATATATTGATGGTAATCAAATAATCTTTAACAAAGAACCTTTTTCTTCAGAAAATTTTTGTTATGCAATTAAAACCTCATCTCGCAAGGAATTGCGAATTGAAGTACAAACCGTATTGCCTGAGAAATGTCACAAAAAGGAATATTATACAAATTGGCATTCTGGTCAAAGAGCAACAAAACAAGTAAATTTTACTCCAAAATTAGACAATAAAGTGATACAAGCTTGGGGGTATATAAACCATTCTTCCGGCGCTGGATATAATTTAATACTTGCAAAAGAGAATGAATCTGACATATATGGTTCTTGGTACACTTTGACGAACACAAACAGTGGATTATCAACTCAGAGAAGAACTCCTGAACCTTTTGCCTTTGATTTTTTAGACTTAATTACAGAAATTGACAATATACATGCATTGCATATTTATAATACACAGGTTGCGGAACTTGATAAAAATTTATTATTAAATTTTTTAATTCAATATAATAGTTAATCATTATATTTTAAAGTGAAAGGATAAATTTATGGATTACTATACTATTAAACTTAGTTATCTATCAATAATTACTAAAAATAATAATGATGAACTAACAAGTTCAGGAAGTGGCTGTTTTGTTAGAAACAATAATAATATATATTTAGTAACGGCCAAACATGTTTCGGAACCTAATGAAATCAGTTATCTTGAAAGGAAATATGATACTACTGCCGGAACTTTATTAAAGCCATTGCAAGAATTATCATATGCAATATCAGTCAATATATTTTCAAAAGAAGAACCCAAAGAACCAAAACATATAGATGTTGCTTTTAAAAATATTACCGATAAATTTGAAGAGGAATACAAAGCTTATGTTCAAGATATAGATGCTTCCAAGTTTCCTGCAAAAATAAAAAATGAAGTAGAAAATAATATATTAAATATTTCGCCAAATGTACCTATTATTAATGAAGAATATTCCTTTGCGGGGGGAACTAGAGGGCAAATAGTGGCGCCGCCAATTCCTCACTACATTTTTCAAAGAATTGAGACTTGCGAAATCGTTAAATATAAAAAAACTAATGAAAATGATAATGATATATATATATTTACACCTTTGGATGGACACCGTGGGCACGAAGTATATCAAGGTTGTAGTGGAGCCCCGATTATAAACGAAAATGGCGAAGTAGTTGCCATTGTTTTAGGAGGTAATGTAGATAAAAACGAAATATACGGATACAATATAAATAAAATAAAAATACTTATGGATGCAGAATTATTGGCTGAACAATTTACACAGCATGAAATCTAATAATATGATTTATTTACAGGAATATTTATAGTTTGATAAATTTTCCAATATATTATTTGTATAATTCTCAATAAGTTCAGATATTTCTGCAGCGGTGCAAGATTTTTTATTCATAATATCTTGTGATATATCTTCCGGAAGTTTTATAAGATAATTTTTTATAGTACTACCCAAATCGTACAGTAAATCTTCAACATCTTCAGCACAATGCATTTTACTTAACAAATCAGATAATCGCATTTCTGCTATATCCGCCCTTGTATTAATAATTCTTATTTCAGCTTCAATTTTCTGCTTTTCTTTTTCTTCAAAAGCTGAATCTGATATGTTTATGCGTTCCTGAAGATATTCAATATATTTTTTTATGGCAATAGGTGGATCGAAATAATAAGATCCGTCTTTTTTTATAGCCGGGATTATACCTTCTTGTGCTAATTGTCTTACTCTACGAGGAGTAACTCCAAAATAATTAGCTATAAATTCGGTTGTTTTGTGCATTTTGTTTATTTCAATATTTGTCATATTTTACTCCTTAAATTTTCTGCGGAAGGAAGTGGCCTAAAATTTTTTTTCTCAAAACTATACCTTTTCTGGGCTCGCAAGCACCACAGAGATAAAATCTGCCAGAAGTACCTATTGAGATTTTATCCAATGTATGTGTGCCCCTGTATCCCAATTTTATTTATCTCTATGCAGTCATATCCCAATTGAGTTTATTCATGCCTTGTCGGGCAACGTGGTGCGAGTAAATATCTTTTTATACCATGCGCTCACTCGCATTGCTCGCTCGCTTAATAATTAACAATAGCGCTTCAAAGTTCTTTGTTTTAATGAATGTTCAATCATATCCATAAACTCTGATTCATGTTCTTTTAATCGTTGCATAATATCTTCGGAGTTTGAACTATTGGTAACATTAATATTTGGCGCAAAATTTATTCCTCCCATATCTATTACAACACTATTTGATGTTGTTGCACCAAGCATGGCGCCTGCATCTTTCCATATTGATAAATTTTTATCTCTATATGATGGGTTAAATGAGATTACGGCTTCTGTTCCATCTTCGCCGGCAATACTTACTCCGTCTGTAAATCCACCTGCTGCAAGCATAGGTATGTGCGGAATTTTAACACCGAATTCATTTCCTCCCATACCTGGAACCCAATCAGGTATTTGAATGTGCAAAGCATTAATCCCAGAAACAACAGAGTTGATTATCGCAATAACGGCATTAATTGGACCTTTTGCTAATTCATCAATTAATCCAAATGTGCTACTGAATACTGCCACAACATTTTTCCACGCATCACCCCACTGCAATGTAAATACATTTACAATAAAATCAATCGCATTTGTAAGTAAACCAATAAAATCGTTGACAATAGGCATTATTATTAAAAAGGCTTGTCCTAAAACACCTCCAATTAATCCTGCCAATAGCTGAATAATAGGTATTAAAGCATCCAATAAGGGCTCTATGTTTTTGAAAAACTCCTCAAACATCGGTGCACAACTACTAATAAAATCAGCTAATTTAGAAAACAATTCATTTGTAATTGGTTCTGTAAGTTCTACGAACTTATCTATTAACGGCAAAACTGGTGCAAAAGCTTCTTTTAATGGTTCAATTAAATCACCCATATTATCAAATATCGCACCACCCAATGGTTCTAAATGAGTATCAAGTTCGTGCCATACAAGTTTAAGTTTTTGAGGGAAATCCATTGTTTCTTGAAATACACTCATTATTTTTTCATTATTTTTTGACATTGAATTTGCAAAATCATCTGCTGAAATTGTACCTTTTCTAATTGCATCCGCAACACTTGAACCAGCTCTTGCGCCAAATACTTCATTCGCTATTGCGGTGGCTTTTGCAATATCGCCCGCATTTTTAATTTCGTTGTAATATTTTTTTATACCTTCAGAAGCCGACAATCCTTCTTTTGCCATTGTTCCAACAGATTTTTTTAATGCTGCCATTATTTCATCGGTTCTAACACCTGCTTTTTCCATTTGCCCCATCATCGCTGCAGACTGTTCAAAAGAAAATCCTAAAGCTTGAAGTTGAGGACCATAGTCTTTTAAATTTGACATTAAAGCATTAAAACCGATACCAGTAGCTTGTTGGACTTTAAAAATATAATCCATAGATTTGCCCATATCTTGATTACTAATCCCCCATTGTTGAAAAGCTTGAGAAGATGCTTCTATTGTGGTATTCAAATCTTCACCCAACATTTCACTAACTGCTAAAGCTTGCTCCGATAAACCTGATAATTGAGAACCTGTCAAACCAAGTCTTGTATTATAATCTGAAATTGCTTTGCCTGCGTTTTCCATCGATACCGGAACTGAAGTATAAACATCGTTCATTGTATCTTTTAGATTCTCTAATTCAGTACCTGTTGCTCCGGTTCCAATTCTAATTGAAACTTTTCGCCTAAATCAAATAACCCCTTTGATGTACTAGCAAAAGCTTTTACTGCAAGTAGTGCTGCGGTGGTAAACGCTGCACCTGTAGCTATGGCTTTTAAATCAATACCTCCGAGAGCTTTTTCTGCGTTGCTTATGCTTTTTGCTAATGACGGATCTACTGTTCCTGCGAGTTCAACAACTGCTTTCATAACTTTGTCATTCATTTTTACCCCCTAACTATTTGTTCATTCTTTGTGGGTGCAACGAAAAAACGAGTTCCTATTGCGGCAACTTGCACCATATCATAACCTTTTATCCGTTTTAAATCTTCCATATCTATATTAGGATTACAAGCAATAATTGCTTGCATTCCTAATAAACAGTGCAATAAATAATCCGCTTGTGCGACTTTTAAATTTGTAATTGCAGCTCTGCCAAAAATTTTACTTTTTTCAATTTCGGCTTTGCCTATTTCTGCAACACCAATTTTTGAAATGTCATAATCAATAACTTTTAACTCTGCGCCATTAATCACAATTGGTTCTTGTAATTCTAATTTTTCTACTGTCATTTTTACCTCCCTTTTTTAAATATTTTAGTAGTATGAAATCGGTATTTTTACCAATGGAAATTTTTTATTTTTTGTATAAAATTCACTACACCAATCTTCAGTTATTATCGTTGTATATTCAAACTGAGTATCGATATAACCATATTTTTTAAGTTGACTAATCCAAACACCAATTGTTTTAGGAGCCACATTATAAATTTGCGCAAATTCTTTATTTGTGACTGTCGTATAGCCATTTTCTCTTGATTGCTCATATATATCGCCATATAAAAGCCTTGCGCCATAAGATAATCTATTATCATTTTTAATATTTGATGGAATAATAAAGGCTCTAATTTTATTTAAACTATTTTGTTTATGCATTATAGTATCGCCATTCCTTTCTCTTGCAAATGTTCAAGATTATCACAAGAGTATTTATTAGGGTTTCTGTTAGCTTCTTTTCTAAATGTTGAACAGGAACCCAATCTTACATCGGGCATATTTACAAATGTTCCCTCATAAACTCTTACATAATTAGTATCATTTTCGATAAACCAATCAAAACTACACCAACTCTTTTTTATAAAGAAATCAGACCTATTTGCTTTTTCAAAAACTTTTTTCCAATATTCAAGGTTATCTTTTTCTTTTAACCTTTGTATAATTTTATTTAATCTTGTTTCTGTAATCTCTGTTACTTCAGGTAAATTTGAACATGTCTCATTATATAACTTTTTAAAAGCTTCAATTTTATCTTCAGTTATAGTTTCATTTTCATTTCCATTTCCAAGTAGGTTTGCACTAGGTTTCGCACTTGCTTTTTCATCGTTCTTTTTAGGACGCCCCCCTTTTTTTCCGTTTTCTCTACGACTTTCAGTAAATGCTTTTCTTTTTTCTATAACATCATCGAGCCTTTTGTTATAAAAATGCCCATTTTTATCTTTTAAAAATTTAGATAAAATATCATCCGACAAGTTTCCTACAGATAACCTTATGGTTTTATCGGACAGATGTCCTTGTTGGTGCTGTAAACACATCATTGTGATATACTGTCCACGTTCTTCCATAGTAAGTCCGGCGCAACCTGTTAAAAAATCACTACTGTAAAACAAAAATGCAGGATCTTTTTCTTTTATATCCATTTATATACCCCCATAATTATATGGAGGGACTTGTTCCCAACAATCTTTTTAGGTAGAATGGAAGTATAAGTTTTATTATTTAGCTGTGCAATTTGCACAGCTTTTCTATTTATATTCATAACTAACACGCAGCTTTCTCACCGGTGCCATTTTCCACCCATTCGTTAAACGCTGCAACGCAAATATATTGTCGTTTGCCCATCCATCGCAAAACCTTGTCAAATCCGTTACGGCGCTTATAAAATATATATTGTCTAATTGAAGCCACCGATGGATATGGAAAGTATTCATTCCACTTACTAACCGGAATAAGTTCTGGGATTAAGTTTTTGTTTTCAGTAATTGCTAAATTTGTCATTTAAACCTCCTATTATTTGTAATGTCTTTGTACTTTTCTATAATAGTAAGGTTTTTTATAAATCGGTAGATTAAATATGTATGATATTTGAACGATTTATTCGCTTTTTAGCCGTTTTAAATATGGCAAAATTTTTGTACAAATTCTTTTTTTATCTTTTCTTTTAGATACATCTATTTGAAGCAATTCAAGGATTCCTAAACCTTCGAATTTGCTAATTAATCGAGCCACTCTTTGATGAATTGCATTATCTTCTACAACCTCTTTTTGGGCAATATTTTTAACATCAATGGATGTAAACTTTTCTAATAAGTCAATATTTTGAAAGGTTATCTTGTGCTTATTAAGTTTTAAAAGTTCCATTATTTTATCTGGAGCATCCATATTATTTTTATATCCGTATTCAACTCCATTTTTAATATGGAATAAAGTTGTATATAGTGCTATTTTTAAAAGAATACACATATTTTCATCATTCTTAATAAATTCAATATCATCAGGTGACAGTTTATGTATAAAATATTCATCTGCACCATTTTCAACTACATCAAATTTCATTGGTGGATAGATGCCCCTTTTTTCCATTTCTTTCCATTGCTCATCTGTTGGCTTAAATGTAAATACAGGGGCTAAAATCTTCACATCGCCATTTTTTGAGACTAACGAAGAGTAATAAAATAGCAATCCAAATCCCATAGAAGATGCATAGTCTTGAGCCTTTTCATGATTATTCTTGAATAATTTTTGTTGTATTTTTAAATGATTACTTTGTTCAATACCCCAATTTTCGTCAATATAGACAGTATTAGGACAAAATAAATCACAATATTTTTCACTATTTGAGTCGGTAAAATTAAATTTGTCTATATCTTCACTTGTAAATATTTTTGCTTCACTAAGTAAATCTTTCATAAATAAAATATATACTTTATCTTCTCGTAATTTTTTAAAATTTTCAATCTTTTCGTCATATATTTTTTTTATACAATCGTATTTGCAAATGATAGCTTTTGTTTTTAAAAACAAGCAATATAAATCCGCAGAAGTAGCTACATTTTTTATATTTTGCATTAATTCTTCTATATTTATAAGAGTTTCGTATATATTTATATTGTCTTTTTCCATTTATACCTATTACTCGCCACACGTTCAAAAGTATGGGCTTCTTTTCAGTTTTATTATATCAGTTCTTGAGAGATGTCTTAATCTTTCAATATAGCCCATTCTGTCGCTTATTTTATGAAACATTTTCACAAAATAAGTAACTGATTGGCAAATTACCAAGTGTATATTTGATTTTTAATGCTTCATCAATATTAAAATCAGTTTTTTTAATTTTTTGCGTAAATTGTTTAACAGAAAGCCCTAGTAAATAAGCCATTATATTGACCGGAACTTCCTGTTTTTTCATTTCTTTTAGTAAGTTTATATACATATAACATCCTCATTAAAGTTACATAAATCTTGTTTTAAAAATGTGCACAATTTTATGAAATCAATCGAATTTAATCGTCTCTTTTTATTATTCAAAATAGACTCTATTGTGGACTTTTTTACCCCCGTGCATTCACTTAATATTTCTATGTTTAGGTCGGTTTGCGAAATAGTTTTTTTATGGTCTCAATAACATTCATATTTGTAGTTCCTTTTTGGTTAATTATTCTTTCTTTTTATGTTTCCATGCCTGTCAATTTGTTTTTACAATTTTTGATTTGTTTGTTTTTGGTATATACCCCGGGCAAGCCCCCCCACTTGGCCGGGGTATATTTTGCTTACGCAAAATACTTTAGTCTTTTACTTGCCGGCATGAAAATTAATCGGTTTTATAGCCAATTTGTGTCGGTTTGGTTCGATCCATAAGTAAACCGAGTGCATCATATATTTTCTGCATATCAGCTTGATTATCTTTACAATGTTGTATGAAATAATGTTCCAATTCTTGTAGGCGCAGAGCCATTTCCTTGTTTTCGATTGCCCATTGTCTCATTTTTGCAAACACACGCATTATTTGTATATTTATCTCAATAGCAGTTTCGCTATTTAACACTGTTGAAAGCATAGCAACACCCTGTTCTGTAAACGCATGTGGTGTAGTCGGCGAATGTTTTAACTTTTCGAACCTATCACAATTTGTGATAAGTTCCTTTAGTTCTTCAGGAGTAAGCTTAAACATAAAATCATCGGGAAACCTTTTTAAATTTCTTTTAACGGCCTGGTTTAATACCATCGTCTTAACTTTGTATAATTCAGCTAAATCACGGTCTATCATAACCTTTTGACCTCGAATTATAAAAATCCTGTTTTGAATTATTGTAGTCGTCTGCAACTCATTCATCTATGCCTCCCTTCCAATATGTACATTTTTAAACATTTGAATATTCATATTCTCTAAAACTTCTGCCGTATGTCCTTTGGTTAAATGCGAATAGCGCTGAACCATAGCAAGTGTTTTATGTCCTAAAATTGTCGCTATTTCAAGTAAACTTGCTCCGCCTTTTGCTAAATAACTTGCAGCAGTATGGCGCAAATCGTGAAAATGAAAATCTTTTATTTTTGCTGTTTTTAGAGCATTTTCAAATTGCCCCCGAATATACAAGGTTTTTCTGCCGTCTTTTGTCGCAAATAATAAATCTGAATTAATGTTGCGTATTTTTTGAAACTTTAACAATTCGGCATATACATTAGAAGTTATAGCCACACCTCTATCATCGCCATTTTTTGTATTTAGAAAATGGAATTGCTTGTGTTCCATATCTACATCTTTCCACGACAAATTAGTTATTTCGCTATATCTTGCACCGGTAGAAAGTGCAATCAAAATACATAAATATAATTCATTTGATTGTTGCAGGCATGCAGACAAAAGCTTTTCAACTTCTTTATCAGTTAAATATTTAACACGACCTCTGGGTTCTTTTTTCTTTATCACTTTTAACATTGGGTTTTCGTCAAGCCAGCCATATTCTTTTACCGCTAAACTTAAAACCGTAGAGAGTGAAGCCATGTAACGATTTACAGTAGAATTTGAACGAGTTTTATCACTAATTTTTGGTGACATATTTTTTCGAGGAATTAAACATTTTTCTTTTGACAACTTATCCCTATATTCTGAAAGCATGATATTATCAATACTTGATAATAAATATGCTCCGATTTGTTTTTTCCACCAAGCAAGATGCATTTTGTATTTATCTTTGTCGGATTTGCGATTTTTTAGTTCATATTCAATATATCTATCAATTAATTCACCTGCTGTATGCTTTTGTGCGTTTGAATTTTTAATATGCTTTCCACGTTTTAATGGCAATTCATTCTCAGAAATCCATTCTTTTGCATCAGTTAATCGAGAAAACGTTGCAGTCATAATTGGACAACCTTTAATTCTTATACTTGCAGTATAGCTAAAGTCGCCATTTTTGCGCCGTCTTTTTTTAATTTCTGCCATAGAAATTCCTTTGTAAGTTTTATTATTTAAAATTGTCGTAATTTTGTCGTAATAAAATGTAAAAAAATTATAAAAATTACAAATCAATTTTAAAACAAGAATTATAAAATGTCAAATATTATTGGGTTTTGCGTACAAAAAATTATTAGAATGTTTTTTAAATTTTTAATTACCAAAGGACTCATAATCCTTTGGTCGCAGGTTCGAATCCTGCCGGGCCCAATTTTAAAAAGCCAGTTTATGTCTGGCTTTTTTAATGTCAAATTTTCAGTGCATAAAAGTTTTGTAAAAAATCATTTATTGTTGAATGTCTATATATGGGTTTAAAATGTGCTTTGACAGACAAAAGAATAATGTCTGACACATAAAAGCATAAATTATAAATTCATGTATTTTTAGTTAGAAGATTTATCGTTTTAAATATCAGGCATTAATAAAAATTTAAATTTTTATTAAAAAAGAAATATTCCATAATCTCTTTCAATAAGTGATTTATATAATATAAATTCATCCTCAAATTCTTTATATAATGGTAAATCGATATTTAGTGGCAATTGTTCATTATTTATCCGATTTAATTGTTGATTCAAAAAATCAATAGCATCTTTAGGTTTTATCTCACTTAAATAATACATTAATGCGATATCTCTTATGTAAAATTCATATTTTTTATTTTTGAAAATATCCAAAAGTAAAAAGTTTCTATTCTGGATTTGTTTAATCATAATAATAATTAAATTACCAATCGTACCTCTGTCAATGCCTTCATTAGGACCAATAACTGATAAAACTTTATACAATATAACTTCATCAACAATTTCATTGAATTTATTTTTTAACCAAATAGAAATTGAAGTCTTTATTATATTATTTTCATGCCAAAAGACATCTACCTGCTCTCCCATTGCAATTGTAAGATAATAAACGATATGATATAAAACATTTTTATCATTACAAAAGTATAAATAATTTAAAATAATATTCCAAAAAAAATTTTCATTTCGTTCAGATAAGAATAGGCTTGATAAACTTCCCAATGATAACTCTGTATCTGTATCTGTATCATATAAATCATTTAGCTTTTTTGTTATTGAAAAACGGTTTTTATCTTTTATACAGTAATCTATACAATATTGCATAAAATAATCAAAAGTATCTTTATTCAGAATATTTTTATTATTAACTGGGATATTGTAACCTTTTGTATGATTATTTAATAAAAATTCTGTTATATTTACCCAATATAAAGTCTCTGTTTTCGGATTATATGTGATACCAAAAGCTGGTAAATTAAAATTTTTCCAATATGCAAAATGTTCTCTATCACCTTTGATGAAAGATCCTATTTTATTAAAGTATGATTCACCTGACTTTACTTGAATTTTTATTTCTATACCACTTGGTAAGTATTTACAATTAGCCATTTTGCAGAATTCAATATTGGCATCAAAACCAATATCATCTTGTTTATTTATTTCTCGAAAAATTGAACCTTTATTTTCTACTAGGCTTCTTAATTTGTTGATTCCAGATTTATCTATTATCGTTTTTTGAGTAATTTGTGTCATAATTAAATATTATATTTATTTTTTCTCTTTTCAAATGCTATTTCACCACCTTCAAGAATATCGCATATATGCTGTTGAATTCCCTGTTTATTTAAAATTCCAGATTCAATATTTCCCTTGGCATCGTATAAAGGTAAATGGTTTTCAATTGAACCGCTTCTGTACTCGAATTTATATTTTTTATTTGGTGACGTGATTCCATCTTGATTTGCAATAATGATTTCATCAGCATCACAACCTAAAACAAGATTAGCATTATGAGTTACTATAATAATTTGGCGTTCTTTCTTTTTCTTTTTTATATAATTAACTAAATCATCATATATTGAACGATTATCTAAATCATCTTCTGGCTGATCAATTAAAATTGGACACTGGGTTTCGGCTAAACTTATTAAAATTTTTAATAGCACTAAAGCCTTTTTCCCAGGAGACATTTTATCTATCGAGTCATTATCCATTTTTACTCTATATACAGTATTATACCAATCACTTAAAATTTCTCTTAAAGCTGACTCTGGAGTATAATCAGCTTTTAAAACAGAAGGATTTTCAATAATTTCTTTTATTAAGCTTTTAATTTTGTCTTTTGTATAACTAGTTTCATCAAAATTTTCTATATCAATTAAACTTTTAAATTTTGCATTATTATTTTTGAAAATGGCAAGAAGTTTTTCAGTAAAAGTATCTTTGCGGAAAGGATTTTCAACATAAAATTCCAATCCATCATCTACAATTTTATCTTTATTTACTAAACTTGCAAATGTTTGGTGCTCTAATTTATAAAAATCTATAGATTCAATAAGTTTAGATAAAAAATCATCCATACCCTTTTTATTTAGAGCAAGAATTTCTTCTTTCTTTAAATACTCACTTAGTTTTGTTTTCTCCAATTGAATTTTTCTTGCACATTCTAATACAGCATTATTAGTTTTAATTTTTTCTTCTAACTTTTTTATTAGTGATTCATGGTCATTTATTTCTTTCTCAATACACTCCAAAGATTTTTCAATAATTGTAAGTGTAGATTTTTTTTGTTCTGTCCAAAGAGCTTTAGCATTATCAACAATTTCTTTTTGTTTTTCAATTATTGTATTTATGAATTCATTTGAAATATTAAAATCTAATTGTTTTACTTCAATTAGATTTTCTATATTTGAAATTTTATTTTTTGTGTATAATAAATTTTCTTTTTCTTGTTTTTTACTATCAAGTTTTGATAAACTTTCTTCATAAAGAGTTGCATCCTCAGAATAAAACTCCACATCTTTTGATTGTAAATTTTTCTCTGCTTCTAATTTTTTTATTTCTTTCTCTATTCCAGTTTTAGTTCCAAGGTTATCTATTTGCTCTTTTAAATTTATATATTCTTCGTGTTTTGAGAACAAATCAAGTATATTTTTTTCTAAATTACCTTTATATTCTTTAATTCTTAATAAAAATGTTTCATGTGCAGCTCCTATTTCCGGCTTATTTAGAATTATATTTTGAATCCAACTATCAATCTCTGTTTTTTCTTGTTGCTCATCAGTTAATTTGTTCAAATATGTTTGTGGAATATAAATTATTTTGCGATTTTCTTCCGTTTTATCTGCCCAAAAAACTTTTATATTATTTACCTGCAATGTTTTATTTTTTGATTTTTCAAGACATTTTTCAGCTTCATTTTTGTCAATTGCCATCGCTAAGTTCTGAATTAAAATTGATTTACCAGTAGATTTCCCTCCAATGATACAAGTTAGTTTATCGTTAAAATATATTGGCTCTGTTTGGAAATTGGAATCATTATATTCAACCCTATCAATTACAAAATAATCTGACTTTGTCTCTGGTTTGGAAGAACATATTCGAACTCTCTCTTCTGGCTCATATTTTATCTGTTTTAAACCATTGAAGGTGGGATCTGACTTTACCCAACAATACCGCTGTTCATCAGGCTCGAATATTTTTGTATTTGTGTGGGCATCTGAGCCATGCAAGCATGGTTTTAAAGAACCACATTCTTTGATAACTTTTTCTATTGAACATGTTTCTTTTTTACCTAAAAAATAATTTATATCACTAGGTGTTGCTGAAAAGATTATATCGACAAATTTATAAATTGCTTGTCTGACAGCTATCAATTGTGAAGATTTGCCTATCATATAATCTGAATGATTAACGATTCCACTGGCACCATCACAGGAACTATTTGATACTCCAATTACTACATTTTCCCTTAGATCCATATCTTCATCGAAAATATTTTTTATAGAATCAAAAGAAACGACAAACATTTCTATGCCTTTTTTATATGCATTTTGCTCATCTAAAGTGTTATCAAAAGTTTTTCCTAATCTTGTTAAATCTACTTTAGAAGCATTAAAATTAGTATTATCATATGGAAATTTTAATTTAGAGAAAAATCTACTTTCTAGTTGATCTATAATTTTAGGATTGAAAATAAAATGTATATTTATTGGAGAATCTCCAGAAATTGGTTGCAATCGCATTTCTATATTTGGAAGAATAAGCTTAATTGAATCTGGTAATCTATTTTCGGCAACTATTTTTTTATAATTATCAATTGATAAATAGTCAGTAATTCCAACCACGGCTATATTTTTTAAAGAATTTGCAGAATCTCCAATATATGAATCAATATCTTGATAAAATTTCTCCCACTTTTCATCAAGGCTACTTCCATCAAATTGATCATTTTTAAGTGTTCCTGGTGTATGCAGATGTAAATCCCATCTTCTCCATTCTGAGCCTCTTTCAAAAACATTATTCATTTTTCTTCCCCTTTTTTTATTGTAATACAAACACACCTATTGGATATTAGACACATGGGTATTTAAATATTTATTCTTAACAACCCGAAACAAAATGCCTAAAATTCTTGTTTGTATTACAATATCACAATAGGAGGGTTGTAACTTTTGTCTGTACAAGAATTGCTCAAACATAAGAATACAAGAACAAATGAAGATAAACCTAAATTTTCAGAAACGAATTTGAAATTGGTTCATAGTTCAATTATTGACGATAAAAAATATGCAACTTTTTCTATTAATAATCGCCGTTATCTTGGCAATAAATATAAATTAAACCAATTTATAAAAAGTATAATAAATAAAGAATGTGGCGAATTTCAAACGTTTGCAGATTTATTTGCAGGTACAGGAGCAGTTGCTTCAATGTTTCAAGAAAAGCATTTAATTGTAAATGATATTCTTTACAGCAATTATGTTTGCCATCAAACTTGGTTTGGATATGAATATTATTCAAAAGATAAAATTATTAATTTCATAAATAGATATAATCAAATTTCGGTTACTGCCGATAATTATATGTCAAAAAACTATGCTGATACATATTTTAGCAAAAAAAATTGTAAAAAAATCGGGTTTATAAGAGAAGATATTGAGAAAAATTTTAAATCTGACAATTTGAATAATCGTGAAAAGTGTATTCTTATAACATCTTTACTGTATGCCATGGACAAAATTGCTAATACTTGTGGACATTATGATGCTTATCGTAAAAATGGGGAATTAGATAAAAAATTAGAATTAGCCGTTCCAAATATAGAAAATACAAATTTTCATAATGAAATATACAATGAAGATATTAATAACCTTGTGAAAGTTGTAAGTGCTGATGTGGTTTATCTTGACCCTCCATATAATTCAAGACAATATTGCGATGCGTATCATTTATTAGAAAATGTTGCGAAGTGGGAAAAGCCCAAAGTTATTGGCGTTGCCAAAAAAATGGATAGAACTTCTTTGAAAAGTGATTATTGCACTCAAAGTGCGGTTAAAGCATTTGAAGATTTAATTACCAATATTAATGCTAAATACATTGTTCTTTCTTATAATAATATGGCAGAAAAGGGCAACGAAAGGTCAAATGCAAAACTTCCTGATGAAGAAATTTTGCGCATTTTAAATAATAAAGGTAAAGTAAAAGTGTTTTCTAAAAGTTATAAAGCATTTTCAACAGGTAAATCTTTAATTGAAGAAAATGCAGAGAGATTGTTTGTATGCAAATGTTGTGCGAAGAAAAAAGTTTAGAAATAATACAATCTCCATTAAATTATACCGGCGGTAAATTCAAATTACTTCCGCAGATTTTACCGTTATTTCCTAAAAATATTGATATTTTTGTAGATTTGTTTTGTGGTGGCGGAAATGTCGGAATAAACGTTCAGAGCAACAGAACAATATTTAATGATACTGACGATAACTTAACCTATCTTTTCAATACTTTTAAAAATCTGGGTAATGATTTCCTTAATATGATTGACGAAGTTATTGAAAAATACGGTTTATCGCAAAGCGATAAATACGGATATGAGTATTATAAATGCAATAGCAATACAGGTTTAGCACCTTATAACAAAGACAAATTTTTAAGGTTGCGTGAAGATTTTAACAAAATTAAAAATATAGATTATTACTATTATACTTTGCTTTACGTCTTAATTATTTATTCTTTTAATAATCAAATAAGATTTAATTCTCAAGGTAGATTTAATTTACCTGTCGGCAAGCGTGATTTTAACGAAAAAATGCGTTTGAAATTGAAAAATTTTATTGAACGTTTGGAGGGTAAAAACTTTGAATTTTCAAATTTGGATTTCAGAAAATTTGATATTTCAAAACTAAATGAAAGTAGTTTTGTATATGCAGATCCTCCGTATTTAATCACTTGTGCTACCTACAATGAACAAGGCGGTTGGAATAGTACCGATGAAAATGATTTGCTAATATTCTTGGACAAGTTACATGAAAAAAATATAAAATTTGCATTATCAAATGTGCTTAGAAGTAAAGGCAAAGAAAATTCAATACTAATAAATTGGGCAGAAAAAAATTCTGACAAATATAAAGTTATTAATTTGAATTATGACTATAAAAATTCAAATTATCAGACAAAAAACAAAGAAGCCGTGACGGAAGAAGTTTTAATTATTAATTACTAAAGGAGATTTTATTTTGGATACACTTTGGAGTATGACAACTACAATTAGAGAGGCTGAAAGAATCCCCGCATTTTTAAAAACTGCAAAAGAAATGGAGAATGATGTTTGGGACGAAGCGGCACAAATAAAATTTCAAACTTTGTTAATTAAAAACAGGGAATATCTAAATACAGATAGTACACAAACCTTTAATAAATTAAATGCCGAACAAATAAATTTATTAAAGGATAAAACTATTAATATGACATATGCACAAGCTAAAGAAATTTTTGAAACAAAACAATATGAAGATGCTCCTATGAGAGGTCGTCAGTCAATGTCCCCTCTTGAAAAATTAGGCTTAGTTGATAGAAGCACCGAAAAAATAATTATAACAGATGTTGGTAATAAACTTCTGAATGAAGAAATTACTTTTGATGAGTTTATGTTTGAATCACTACTAAAATTACAATATCCGAATCAAATTGAAAGTGAGCGTAGAGATTGGAATTCAAAGCCTTTTATTAATGCTCTGAGATTAATTAAGAAAGTTAATGAATTGTGCCAACAAAATAATATGAAGGAAAAGGGATTAACAAAAATTGAATTTGGCATTTTTGCACTTTCAATTAAAAATTACTCTGATGTTGATGACATTGCCCTAAAAGTAATTGAATTTAGAAAGCACTATGAAACGCTACCATCAAATGCAGAAAAGGAAATTTATAGAAAAAGTTATATAGCACAATATCTTTCAACTTTTAATAATCCAGAGAAAAATACTAAAGAATATACAGATAATGTAATCCGATATATGCGAATAACGAAATATATCTACATTAGAGGTAAATACGGAAACGCTTGTGTGGATTTGGAACCAAGAAGAATGGTTGAAATAAATTCAATAATTGAAAATGACAATGGTGCAGCAAAAGATTTTTCAAAAGAAGATTGGATTAAATATTTTACGACTTACGGTACTTATAATTTACCGTTTGATACGGTTGAAAAGTTACAAGAAATTTTTAATGAAGTTTTATCTGATATTAACAAATTGGAAGAAAAACTAAATTTTACTAAAACGGTTCAATCTTGCCCTGCAACAAAAACAGAAATAAAATCAACTATTGCTGATTTACGTGCAAAACGTGTAAAATTGCAAAATTTAGAAATAAAGTTTGATTACAGCAATGATATTTTAAAAATCAATGAAACAATTGATTCTTTACTAAATATTAGAAAATTAGATTTAAAACCTTCAATAGCACTCGAAAAATGGGTTAATGTTGCATTAAATATTATCAATGATTCTTTATTGATAAAGCCGAACAGTATAGTAGGTGATGATAATGAACCGACTTTTACAGCTCCTGCCGGAGTACCAGATATTGAATGTTTTTATTCTGATTTTAATGCAACTTGCGAAGTAACAATGTTAGCAAGTAGAGATCAGTGGTTTAATGAAGGACAGCCTGTAATGAGGCATTTAAGAGAATTTGAAAATATTCACACTGATAAAGATTGTTATTGCTTATTTGTTGCACCATCTTTGCATACTGATACAATAAACACCTATTATACAAGTATTAAATACGAATATGCCGGAGCAAAACAAAAAATTATTCCTATTACAATTAAACAATTAATCGAAATACTTAAAACCGTTGCGATATTTAGGCAAACAAATATTGAATTTAAACACGCATATATTAGAACTTTATATGACAAAATTATAGATATTGCTTTAGAAAATAATTCAGAATCATGGTTAGAAAAAATTCCAGAAGCATTAAATAACTGGAAAATTGAAATGAATAATTTGCTTGTAGCATAAATAATGACAATCTGTCTTCAGAATCGTTTTAAAACCTCTTTAACTCGTTTTAATTTTACATTTTGTAGTAAGTTAGGTATTGTTTGTCTTTTAGCATAGCAACTTGGCTTAAAACCCTTTCTGACATTTGTTTCTGTTCTGACACAAAGAGTTGATTTTCTTTCGTTTGCAATCAATTAATGTGATTGTAAACGAAAGGATTTTTACTATGGATTTATGTTACGGCACAAAAATTTTTAACAGTAAAACGAAAGAAATCGGATTATTAATCAAAATTTGGAAAAATAAATTTGCAGATGGCGTTGTCGATTTTGCTGCTTGTGTTGATAAAAACGGGAAGCGGTACAACACCGAACTTGATAATATTGTGCCGTTGGAGGATTATGATGATTCTAAAAAATAGAAGAACTCGTGAAACTTTAGAATTCTTATTTTTGAATCAAATATAACTTTAACAGTTTTTGCAATTCAATTCGGATTATTGAAAAATTATAAATTATTTTCTTGAAGAATTCTGAGTAAATAATTAGCCAAGTGCAATAATTCAGTTGCTTTTTCTTTAGAAACACTTATCATATTATGGCTTTTCGGATTTTTTATAAAACCTATTGCTCCTGCAAATAATTCCATTTGTGCAACTTGTTCTCCGTCCGGCAAATTTATATTTTTTAAAGGGCCATCTTGTTTGCTAAAAGCTTGTCTCATTAATGAAACCCCAAACAAATCTTTCAAGCCACTTTTATTTTTAACTTGAACCTCAATAAATTTAAAAGCATCAAAAACGGATTGAGAGTAATGTTCATCTTTATATAACTTCTTAATATCTTCTGACAAAAAGTTTAAATTGTTAATACAATCATCATCTAATTCGAAAGATTCATATAAAGCAGTAATCATTGCCAATTTTGTAAGTACCACTTCGCTATAAGGAACATTTCCGTTAATATTAACTTGGCAATCAGTATAATTGTATTTTTTCAAAAATTTATTTGTCTTTGTAATCCATTTTTCATAATCATATTTACTTACATTTAAAATTCGTTGTCCTGATAATGGATTTACAATATAGCTCCCTTGATATTTGTTGAGTATGTAATTTGCATCATCTATAATTTCTTTTAAATATTCTTTCTTATTCATTGGTTTGTATTTAATCCTCTTCGCTAAAAAAAATCTTCATCAAGTTTTTTGATTTCAATTTTAGTTTTTGTTTGGACTCCAACATTGTGCTTAATCATTAATTTTGTTAATTCTTGTCCGTCAATCAAACGTAAAATTTTTCCTTGCACTGATTCGGCTTTTCTTTTTGCTCTTTCATCAAAAAAACTTGTTGTAATGAAAACGCCCTTGCGAACAGTTGAGCAACCAAGTGCTCCGACAAAATTTTGCATTTCTTTTTCATTAACTTTATTGTCTGAATATCTTTTAGCTTGAAGATAAATTTTTCCTAATCCCAATTCATCTTCATCTATAATTCCGTCAATACCGCCATCATGACTTATTTTTGTCATTTGCCCGATACCGTAATTCATTTTTTCCATTAAATCCAACACAATCTGCTCAAATCTTATCGGATCAACTGTTTTTAATTTTGACAAAAGTTCACTTTGCAAATTTTTAGAATATAGTTCTTGAGCCTTTGCTATCATTTCATCAGGAGTTTGAGAGGATTCTGTCATTTCGTGATTATCTTTTTTCTTAGGATTTACAACATCTAAATTAAATTGCTTTAAATATTTATTGTTTATAACTTCCGGATTTGAACGCAAAACTTTTTGACCAATTTCTGAAATTTTATAAAATCCACGTTGAGGACGATTTACAAGATTTGCTTTAGATAAGTATAACAATGCCCACGAAATTCTATCCTTAAAAATTTTTTGATGACTATGCGGATAAAGTTGCACACGGTCTTCTTCTGAAAGTTGTATTTGATCTGCAAGCAATTGTGCCAGTTCTACAGTAGTTTTTTCTTTATTATCATTTAGATTTTGTAATACTGGTAACATTAAAGTTTGAAAATCAGGTATAGCCATTCCGTACTCCTTTTTTATGATTATATCATAAAAATAATGACTTCTGCCCAGATATGTTATGCTGAATTAATGAAGACGATTAATATTTTCATATAATTCTTCAAAATCTTTATCAATCCTCCAAATTTCTTCGGCAATGTAATAAGATAGAAAACTTATCATACTATGATGATTTATTCTTCTTGTTAATTTCAAATATGTTTTTCGAAACTTTAAGTCTTCACTTTTTGCTAATGTTTTTGGTGTTAAATTTGTCTTTAAAGCTTCTCCCGATACAAAAGTTCTGTTATCGTAAAAGTAAAAATACACAGGTATATCGAAAAACTTCCTTATTCTTGGAGTTTGAGGCTGCAAAAAATATAAATTGCTCAATTCTGCAAATTGATTTTCATAAATTTGTTTTCTAAAAAACTGATTAAATTTTTCAATTATACCATTACTTAAGTCTAATATTTGAGCTGTCTTAGTACAAGGTAAATCAGCACAAAAACACCTTATTATTAAATCCAATTCTTCTTTTGTTCTGAATTCAAAAAACAATGGTAATTCCTGCTTTTTGGTTTGTTTTTCTTTGTAGAAATAAACACCGTCTTCTCTCAAATTAAGACGTCCTTCTATAACCAGCTCCTCTAAAACGGGGCAAATTTCGCCTCGTGTCGCCTGTAATATTGGAGTGATTTCCTCAATAGCTACTTTATTTAAGCGTTTGCAAAGTTTAAGTAATTTATTCTTCACTAATTATCTCCTTAATTATTTCATCCGTTATTTCGCTTAATTTGTTAGTTTTTGCAAGTGATTCTGCCTTACTAATTATTTTTACCAATTGTCGGAATTGTAAATTTCGCATCGTTACATATTTTATGGCATCAGCTGTAAACTTGACCTCAGACAAGGTTTCTATAATTTCTTTAAAATCGTCTTTACATATTTTTTCAAACTTTAGCTTTGCAAAAATTCTGTCATTGATATGTCCGTATTTTTGAAGTTTCTTATCAGCTAAACCCATACCTACAAGTAATATCGGAACTCCGAGTTTATCGTGGATATCTCTTAAGGTTTCAATCGTATGCGTGTTTGTAAAAAGATAATCAATCTCATCAACCACGATTACTTTTGGATTGTATTTCAGTTTTTCCTCAATCTGCCTAAATAAATTTTGTGAGCAATAACAAGGCTCTTCGTCTAACTCTTTGACAATTTCTGTCAGAAGCCACCTTGTTGAAATTTTGTGATTACAGCGGACGTAAATCGCATCGTTATTTGTTACCCACCACATTATTGTTTGAGATTTGCCAAGCCCGAATTCTCCATATACAAGTGCCATTTTTGAAATACTCGGCGGTGCTTTTTGTAAATTGTCCATAAGTGAAATAAATCGTTTCACATTTTTTGTTTTAATAAATTCATTCTTCATATATTGTTTTATACTCCTCTGATTTTATGTAATCACTCAGCCATTGACGGTCTTCATTACCGATGCAGCCGTTTTTCATATGCCATTCGTAGCGTTCGTAGTTTTCTTTAAACAAAGGTCGCTTTCTATTTTGAACATAATTTTCTTGAGGCTTTTCTTTAATTTCTTTTTTTGTCTCAATTGGCTTAATTTCAACAATTTGTTCTTGTTTTTCAATCTCATTTTGAATAAGTTCTGCCTTAATCAACTCAACGTCTTCAAGTTTAAAATGTTCTTTAACGGCATCAATTGTACGTTTTCTTAGCTGACCTTGTTTTCTGACTTTTTGCTTATAATCTTCAATGTCTTTAATATCTCCCATTTGACTTGCAAGCGGATGAGTACCTGTAACTCTATCCGCTCTGCATAAAAACTCGCCTTTTAGTGAATAAACTTTGATGTAGGATAAATCGTTTAAATTGTATTTAACAATGGCTTTCCCTCTGATTCCGTAAAGTTCGTCATTAAAGTAATCAGCTTTTAAGAACCTTATTCCGTTTCTGCCAATATGTTTTACTTCTTGTGCCATCATCAAATCATCAAGAATATTTTCATCAATATTTTGTTTAGGAATTGTGTCCAACATTTCTTGAATTGATTTTGTCCTGTTATTAGGACAAGGTTGTGAATGTCTAAATTTCAACCACTCTTCAACAAGTTTCAATGCTTGCTCAATAGTCGGAATAAAATTTGCTTTTTCTTGGTGTATTTGTTTATGTAGCTTCTCATTCCTATTCATATACGCAGGTTTATTCTCAATACTTGTACCTATATAGCTTGGAATCAGTTTTTCAAAACTCTCTTGAAATTCAAGAAAAAATCGTTCTATCACTTTTGCCCTTGCATTATAAGGTGTTGCAAACACAGGTTTTATCCCGAGTTTCTCATAAATTCCTGTAAACCCAAGTTCTTCAAACTTTTTATCCCCGTTAAAGAATTTGCTTTTGAAGGCCCTGCCGTTATCTTGATAAACATAGTCGGGAATGTGGTTCATCGTTAAAATTGCATTTCGTAGAGCCGACATGATACTTTGATTGCACTCTTCAAGCATAATGTCATAACCTACAAGCCCGCCAGACTTCCAATCCAAAAAGCCTATTAAGGTTGCACGAGTTGGTCTTCCTGTAAATGGATTTATTACTTGGAAGTTTAAAGTATGACCGTCAGCAATCAGAACTTGTCCGACTTCAAGCATACTAACATCTCTTAAAATATATGGTTCAACTTTATCTTTTAAGGCTTTAAACCCGTCACGTGCAAGTGTCCATTTATCAAAATTATTTGCTTTATACCAATCAGCATATCGTTTAAAGGTTATGTCATTTGGCGGATTTTCAACTCCTTTTTCTTTTAAAATATGCTTAGTTAAAGAAATCGCCTTTCCGATGGAAAAGCGATTTGGTGAAAGTAATATTTTTAAAAAGATTGAAATTTCTTGTTCTGATAATTTAGTACGATAAGTTCCACTTGAAGAATATTTGTAATTTCCAACTAATGAAGTCCAATCTTTTGTTTTATCTATTGTGGCTTTCCAACGATAAATTGCACCAATCCCAACGTGATTGAGTGTTTTATAAATATCGGGATAAAGTAAGCCAGTATTATAATTTCCCAAAAATACTTTGTCTGAAGTTCTATTTGATATTTTTAAGGCTTTTTGTTCCTCCCTATATCGTTCCCACGATTTAACCAAATCATATTTAGATAAAGCAAGATTTTTTTGTTTCTCTGAAATGATTTTTTCTTTTTTAATCGGAAGCGTTTCGAGTTTAATCACATCATTTGTGAATTTAAGCTCAGCATAATATTTTTTTATATATTTAATTTGTAATTCTTCTTCAATGCTTGATAAAAGTATTTTATACGATTTTCCACCTCTAACTTTTTCTGTTTGATAAACGTATCGATTTTGAGAGCTTTGATTTTCTTTTTTCAAAGCTAACCTAACAGCCCGGCTTGAGATATTTTTTAATTTAGCAATAATATCTACACTAAGCCAAACATTAGTGGTATCAAAGGTCTTTAAGATTTCATTATTAATATTCATACTCCATACATCACTCGAAACGAGAATGAATGGAACTCTTTTAGTCGGAAATGTGTTGGGGTGTGTTCATAAATATGTCAAATTTTTGTATTATAATAATAATCAAAAGAGGTTAATCATGATTAAAAATATATGTTTAAGTAATTTTAGAAGTTTTGAAGATATTCAAAACATCCCCATAAAACCAATAACTCTTGTATATGGAGCAAATTCAGTTGGAAAAAGTTCTATATTAAAATCTTTATTATTAATGAAACAGTCTTTGGAAGATACTACGAATATAAATTCAAATTTAACAACAAAGGGACACTTTGTTGATGTAGGTAATTATAAGGATTTTATAAATAAACAAGATTTAACTAAAGATTTTTCAATTAAATTTAATTTTGATATATCATCTACAAATGAAAAAAATAAGTTTATAAGGTTGCCTAATTATAGATATAATAGAATAAAAAATATAAATTATTTATCTATTGAGTATGTTTATAGTTATAATGATATCAAAAATGGCGTTTTATCTGAAATTAAATTATATTTAAATAATTTAACAGAACCTTTTTTAAAATTCAAAAAAAGTTCAAAAAAATTAGAGTCACAAAACTTTAAAAAAATAAGAATTCGTTCTTTACAAGCATTAAAAAAAGAGTCTGATTTAAACAGTATATTTGTACTCGATTATATAAACTGGGAAAGTGATTATTTTAAGGCTTTCTGGAAATCGGCAGAAGAAAAAATTAAAAAAAATAAAATTATTGACAAAGTTAAAGACAATATTATCTCAGTGAAAAATAACATTAAAAAACAAAGTCAAAAAAATTCTAGTCAAATGGATTTGTTTGGTGACCATTTAGATGTTTTGAAGAAAAAACTAGAAATATATACAGAGATTGATGAATTTTTATCTGATAATGTAGAATGCAAAAATAAATTTAAAAATATATTTAATAAATATTATGAAACAAATCTGTTTTTATTTGTTAATTTATTATTTTTTGATGAATATAATAGTTCAGAAAACGAAGATGGCATATTAAATACATTATTTAGAACAAGATTAAGACCTGTTTATTATGAAAATGAATTTGATTTAAATTTAAATTTAAATCAAGAAATTTCTGATATGTTGTACCTCAGTTGTCGTTTAATGCAACAATATCTTACGAATATGAAATATCTTGGAGCGTTAAGGGATAATCCAGAAAGATACTATTTATCAAACCCAGGTACAAAAAATTATGTGGGTAAATCTGGTAAAAATACAATAGATATAATAGCTCATAATATTACTTTCAAAAATAAAATAAATAAACAATTAGAGGCTTTAAATATTGGATATACTTTAGTCCCTCGAAAAATACCCAATGAAGATATTTACTTATTTTTGCTAAAAGAAAAAGATTCTGGAATAACAGTTTCTTTGAATGATATTGGTTTCGGAGTTAGTCAAATATTGCCAATTTTAGTACAAAGTATGCTTTCTAAAAATGAAACTATTATTATTGAACAGCCTGAAATTCATATTCACCCTAAATTACAAGCTGAATTAGGAACCTTGTTTGCGGAATGTATAAAAGAGCCATACAATAATAACTTTATTATAGAAACACACAGTGAAAACATTATTTTAAGGTTACAAAAATTAATTAGAAAAAAAATCATAACATCAGAAGATGTATCTGTTATATATGTTGATAAAGATACTACTGGAGCTACCTGCTTAAGTCTAGAACTTGATGAAAATGGTAATTTTATTGATAAATGGCCAAACGGCTTTTTTGAAGAAAGTTTTGAGGAGATTTTTGGATAATGTTAATTCCATGTGTATTAGCTCCTACAATATTTAATTTTGATGAATTAAAAGATCTTGAACAAAAATTAAAATTAAATCAAATAATATTATTATTTAGAACTATTCAATCAAGAGGGATTATTTTATTTGATAATAAGGATTTTTTGATAAGTGAAATAAAACAAAATATTTTAGATATTAATAATGATAATATTAAAAAAAAATTAGAAACTTTATTGATAAATATGT